>JAZLJW010000323.1:0-15446 GCA_045597345.1 Treponemataceae bacterium | reverse complement strand
AGCGGTTTAAAATCCTCAAGTTTCTTTCCCATAGTGTTGTAAAGACGTAATGCCATTGTTGGACCTCCAGTTTTTCAATTAGTCAGTTCGTAGAAAAGAAGATTTTTCTGCGGTATACTGCTTTCTGTATATGGTAAATCTAAGCAAATTGGCAGAAAATTTCAATATTGATAAAAAATTCTCGGGTTCCATTAAAGTTGATGAATCAATGGCAATGCATACTACTTTTAAAGTAGGTGGTCCTGCAGCGCTTTTTCTGGAACCTGATACCTCTGAATCCCTTTTATATGCACTGAGATTTTGTGATGAAGCTGGCTGTACGCCATTTATTCTTGGTGGTGGATCGAATCTGGTTGTCAGTGATGAGGGAATACACTCTGTGGTAATCAGTTTATCCCGTATGCGGAACATAGAAATTGTGGAAGATTGCGGGTATTACTTAAGGTGTGGAGGTGGAACTCCGATAAATGAAATAACTGCATTCTGTGCAAAAAATGGATTTACAGGGATGGAAACCTTTGCAGGTCTACCGGGGTCTATTGGTGGTGCTGTTTTTATGAATGCCCGGTGCTATGAGGTGCAAATCAGTGATGTGCTGAAAAGTGCTGAATACCTGCCTGTAATGTCAAATGTGCCTGAAAACCCTTCAGTGTATCAGCTGAATCCACAGGATTGGGACTACAAGCGTTCTCCTTTTGCAGAAAGACTGGCACCGGCTGTTATAACTGCTGCAACCATTGCTGTACAAAAGGGTGATTGCGCTGCAATAACTGCTGCCTGTGACAAATACCGGCGGGACCGTATAGAAAAAGGACATTTCAGGTATCCTTCTGCAGGAAGTGTATTTAAGAATAACCATGCCTACGGGAAACCCAGTGGCCGTATCATTGATGAATGCGGTCTGAAGGGACTTTCAGCAGGCGGGGCACAGATTGCTCCCTGGCATGGGAATTTCATCATAAATACTGGTGCTGCAACGGCTTCGGATATTCGGAATCTGGTGCATCTGGTGCAGCAGAAGGTTTATGATCAAACTGGATTTGAGCTGGAACCTGAGATACTATTTGTGTAGCAGAAAGCGAACAGCGGCAGTGAAGCTGTTAAGGAATAGATAATGTTACAGTTAGGATTTGTAAATTTTACCGCAAACTCATACATACTTGTAGAAGGACGCCCGGATAATGACCGTTTCTACATTATTCAAAAAGGGCAGGTTCGCTGTTCAAAGTCGATTAATGTCGGTCTTTCAAATCCTAATCTGGGACCGGGGGATTTTATTGGTGTAATTCCCTGTATGTCCGGTCATACCCAGATTGAAAATGTTTTTTCTTCTACCCCGGTAACGTTGATTTCCGTACGCAAAGATCAGTATCCGGACTTAATTCAGCAAAATACTCCGGTTGCAATGAAAATCATCCGTACATTTGCAAACCGTATGCGTGCCATGAATGAGCAGCTCTCTCAGCTGACCATGAATTCAGTTGCTTCGGAATCACCGGAACAGCTCTATGATGTAGCGGAGTACTATGAACGGAATGGACAGCAGAGCATTGCCGCCTTTGCCTATTACCAATATGTAGCTGCCTGTCCTAAAGGTGAAAATGTTCAGAGAGCTGCAAAACAGTATAAGGTACTGTCTGCAAAATATCCGGCTCCCTATTTGACCGGTGGTGAAACTGTCCGCAACTATCCTAAAAATACCATGATTTTTTCTGAATGCCAGTCTGGAGCTGATATGTTCATTATTCATGAAGGACAGGTAAAAATATCAAAAATCGTTAATGGTAATGAAGTAATTCTTGCTGTTTTGAAAAAAGGTGATATGTTTGGCGAAATGGCACTTCTTGAGAACAAACCACGTTCTGCCAGTGCAATTGCATTTGAAGACTGCCGGCTTGCTGTGGTAAACCGTGCAAACTTTGAACAGATGGTTACTACACAACCTCAGATGATTGCCCGTCTTACAACAACCCTTTCAGACCGGATGTGGGCGTTGACCCGCCAGCTGGAAAATACCCAGATTCGTGAACCAATGCACCGGTTATTCGACATGCTTGAGCTGCAACTGGAAAAGGCTCATGTACACACCCAAAGCGGCAACTATCAGCTGAACCTTACTCCATATGACCTTGCGCGGATGTGTGGTATCCCTCAGGAACAGCAGACTGCGGCATTACAACCGTTCCTTTCTAACCCTCGTATCCGGATTGTAGGTGGCAATCTGTACGTGCCGGATATTGAAGAAGTAGTAAAATCAGCAGAGTTTTTCCGCCGTCAGGCAGCACAGGGTAAATAAATCAGTGAAACGTTTTTTTGTTTGCGTTCTGATAATTGGTTCTCTTTCTGTCCTTTGGGCTCAATCTTCAGCCCTTCCTCAAGGGTACACCACCGTCCAGCTTGGCATGAGTGTTGAAGAAACAAAAGCTGCCCTGTTCAAAAATGCTGAATTCGGATATCGGGGGGACAGGGACGTATCGCTGCTGCCTGGTGAAAACCGTACTTTAATAGAAACAAAGGGGTCTGGCTCGTTGCAGGAATGCTGGTTTCAGTTTCAGGATGAAAAACTTTTTACTATAACCATACATATTAACCCTGATGTTCTGGATTACTATTCCGTTTTCAGTACATTGTGCAATAAATATGGAAATCCCTTGGAATTGAATCCTGCGAAATGCACCTGGCGTGATGACAGGGTGATAATGACTCTTGAGAAACCGCTTACGGTTAAGTATATGGATGCGCAAAAGTCGTCCGAAATGGCTGAAGAATCCAGTGCTGGTATCTCATCAGTAGAAATTATCCGGCAGATGTTCCTTGATACACTGTAATTGCTGCATAAGATTTTTACTTAAAAAGGGTATGAAAAAATGCTGAAAGAAAAAAAAGGTTTGAAAAAGACGGTAGTTTTTGTGTTTTTTGCACTGGTGCTGTGTATGACAGCCAGCTGTTCGACTGCAAAAAAACTGCCGGAAAAATCGTTAACTATAACTATGGCTGATGGTACTGCCATAACGGTAACTGCAGAAATCGCTGATACGGATGAAACCCGTGCACATGGTTTCATGGAACGGGAAACGATTCCTGATGGAACCGGTATGCTGTTTGTCTTCCAGAGTGACCAGATTCTTTCATTCTGGATGAAAAACACTCCCCATCCGCTGTCCATTGCATATATCGACAGTAATGGCAGAATCAGAAATATCTATGATATGACACCGTTCAGTCTGGCACCTGTGGTAAGCACCGCTTCCTGCCGGTATGCGCTTGAAGTTCCCCAAGGCTGGTTCGAACGCGTCGGAATTGCCGTTGGGGATGTACTCAGTTTAGACTTCCAGTGATTCAAGGCCTGCAAGAGCAATACGGTCGTCTGGATCGAATTCCAGTACAATACTGAAGTACTTACGGGCACCTTCGTAATCTCCCTGTTCTTTTGCCAGAAAACCAAGATTTGAAATGATTTTGGTATTTTCCGGTTCAAGCGACATGGCATGCATCAGGTTTTTTGAAGCTGCTTCATATTCACCTGTTTCGCGGTTACAGATTGCGATTTCGTTGTAGGTGTCAACATGGTCAGCGTTAAGTTTCAGTACCTGCTCAAATGCAGTCTTTGCATCCTGCCACCGGCCAAGACGGCGTAATGCCCATCCCAACAGGAACCAGCCATTCCAGACTTGTCCGTTCTTCTGCAGAAATTCCCGAATGGAATCAAGAGCTTCTTCCTCTTTTTCCATCTGAATTAAATCGTATGCTTTTTTGAAAAGTTCATCATCCAGATTTCGGCTGCTAATATCATCAATGATTTCCTGAGCGCGCTGAATCTTGTATTCTCCGTTTTCACCCAGTTCTTCTTCAGGTACGTCTACCATTAAGGCTACATAGGTTTCAAGACAGTCTTTTGCCCGGCTGTAATTCCGCTGTTTCAAATAGAAAAATGCAGCATTGAAGAATGCATCGGGAATAGCAGGATCTGCATCCATAACGATTTTATAGTAGTTATGAGCATCTTCATCGTATGCATCTGCATCTTCTATCAGGTTTGATTTGCGGTAATAATCTGCGCGCTGATCAAAGAACAGTGCAGTATTGAGCATGATAGCCATATCTTCCGGATCAAGACCACGAAGGGCCATGAAGATTTCTTCAGCAATATCAAAATCTTCATTGCGGGCTTTAAGAATGGCAGCTTCAGTCAGCTCTTTCTTAAGATCTGGCCGGGCAGTAGTAATAATGCTCCGGTAATACTGAATATGCTGGTTTTCATGATCATATGCCAGAATGGTTAAAATACCTGCAAGAATCATTTCCTGTGTCAACTGGGAAATATCAAAGCTGTCTTTGTCAAAAGAACCGTTAGAGTAGGGCAGCTGAACTGGTAACGGGATAGTTGTGTCGATATGCATTGCATGCTGTGACAGAGTAAAATCTTCGGGCAGAGTAATGAATACAACGGATTCAAGTGCTTTTCCGGCGTCCATAGGGGTACTTCCTTTGTGTTTAGAGAACGAATAGTGTCTGTATTGTGTAATCTGGTTATTTTATACCAGCAGCCATTTGTGCAATCTGAGTTGCAGTCATGTTTTCAACAGAATTCTGCTGGCGGGCTTTTTGAACGGCAGCTTGTGCTGCTGCCTGTGCTTGAGCCTGAGCTTGCTGTTGTGCTGCAACCTGAGCCTGACGAGCTTTTAATGCTGCCTGGGCCTGAGCCTGCTGCTGTGCCTGGGCCTGCTGCTGTTTTGCAGCTTGAGCCTGGTTGTTTGCCAGCTGGTTCTTACGTATGTTGGTTACGTAACTGTTGATATGCAGTTTATAGGTCATTGGAACCTGTGATTCATCAAATTTAATGGATAGTGCTACCAGTTCCTTGCGACCCTGTACGGCATCGGCTGACATAATGGAGCCTTTTACGGCTATAGGTTCCTGACTGTCTTCAAAATCAAACCGGATGACCGCTTCCTTGTCTTTAAGGAAGTTTGCCAGTCCCATGAGTATTACTTTGGCTCCGGAGAACGACAGGTCACGGATAATACAATGTCTTGGCACGTTCTGAATGAATACAACCGCTTCTTCTTTTGCAAGACCTAAAAGACGTTTGGAATCTTCAGTAATAATAATGCGTTCTTCACGACGGCGGACAGCATTGAAGTTTGCTTCCAGCAGTTTACCGATACTCTCAATTAAGTCATCCGGTGGACGCTGGGTAAATGAAAGAGTAATGATTGCCAGATCCTGCGAATTCATATATGGACTGATGTCCTGAACGCGGGTATTAACAAAAAAACGGATAGGTTGTCCATCCTGGTTCATGAAACAGAAACCAAGAGAACAAGATGCACCTGGTTGAGAGAGCTGAGTATAGGCACCACCCTTGGTTCCCACAATGATGCGGGCAGACTGAAGGGATGTTGAGTTAATGATGCAGGGCCACTGTGAGCCAGTACATTTTACGTAAATCTGGCGTGGATCCATATTAAGGGTACGGATAACTTCTTTTGAGAAGGTAATTTCTGTATCCCGGTACAAATCGTAATAACGGGTAATCTGCTGACTAGTAATAACTGCCATATTCAACTATGTTAATTACTTTTTTTACCGAGGTCAATAAAAACTAAAGTTTTGAAATCTTTGTGCCGATAAGTGTAAATTTGTGCGAAAAAAAGTGTGGGAAGAAAACGTACGTTTTTTAATCACATTCCTGGTAAAAGGTGAAAAATCGAGAGGTGGGATGGTGACTGAAAAAAATTGTTGAAGCCCGGAACGATAGTTTCCTTGCCGGGCTTCATCAATAGCGACGATATCGAGCGTTTTTTTCAGTCACCAGCACGCCGGTAGATTTTTCAACAATTCCTAATACTGCATTAATAAAAAACGTACGTTTTTACTTGTAATGGCGGGTACTCTGCGGATCCCAAAACAAGTCCGGGATGACCGCATGAGATTTTTTATTACTCGGCGGAGCCGTACATGCTGAAGGGCTGCATGTAGTCTTCGGCACCGGCGTTGTAGGCCGGGATAGAAACAAGCACTGCATCCTGAGCAAACGGTACGCGGATAGTCAGATCAAGATCTTCTGTTCCGTCGTAGAATTCAACGTGAATCTTTGCCTTCTGCCCCTTAATCGTAAACTTATCACGGTCGCCGCGCATAAACTCACTTGGTGCGTTCTTTCCAACGGTAACAACCATTCCTTTATAGGCTTTGTAACTTCCATCGGCAGCATTTTTATTATCAACCAGAACGGTGTGTGTACGTCCGGTAATGAACATAACTGCTCCCAGTGCAATATACAGAACAATAATAGCCGTACGTGCGATAACAGCCCGTTTTTTTGCTGAAAGTGCCATCATTTTGCCTCCTGTGTACGCAGTGCTTCACGTTCTTTTTCCTGAGCGCGTTTGGTTCTCCATGCATGAATAACCAGCGACAGGGCGATGGCTCCGTAACCGATGAACTGGCGGAAATATTCACCGATCATGGCATCGCCGAACAGGTTCTGTCCGGCTTTTGGAACAACAATGTACATCAGGTGCAGCAGTACAACACCGATGAAAACGTTGGGAATTGTTGCTTTGGCAACTGATGCACCACCAACCAGAATTGCAGCAGCGGCAAAGAAGCCGGTCTGGTCATGAGCATTGTAGGTATTCAGGTTACCCATGTTCTGCAGGAAGATAATCTGTCCAAGACAAGCCAGTACGGTAGAAATAACAATTGCCTGGATACGGGTCTTATCAACAGCAATACCGGCGTTTCCTGCTACATGCTGATCCTGTCCTACGGCACGCATATCCTGTCCCAGCTTTGTCTTCCGGAACCATACAATGAACAGACACAGCGCAATGATAATCAGGTAGGTACCAACAGGAATATGAACACCTTTGATGTTGATCATGATCATGTTGTCCAGAACCTGACGCACCGGATCAAGGTTCAGTGTGTTACGTACACCGTATCCACGGCTTAAGGAAATTGATTTGTTGTGCATGGGGATCAGTGAGCCGAACAGATACAGTACTACAAACTGATAAATACCGTTGAAGAAGAATCCCAGAATGTAGCTGGTTACCATTTCGCGGCCACGAGCCTTGTTCAGGATGGAACCTGCAATCCAGCCCAGGAATACGGAAATCGGCATACCGATAAGGGCTGCAAAGATAATGCCCTGAATGCCGGACAGCTGCCAGTCCATGGCGATAATAAGACCAATCTGGCCGGCCATGGCACCAAGAACCATACCAAAGTTAATACCCATACCTGCCAGAATAGGCAGAATAAGGCTGAAAACCAGGAATGCGTTACGACCGATACGGGTCAGGATTTCATCGATAATCAGGGTTGCAGAAAGCCCTGACAGTGGAATTGAAATAATGGTGATTACCAGGAAGATTACGGCTACCAGGTTATCTGCGAAAAATGTTTTTGCATCGAACTTTTTCATTGGTTACCTCGTTGCCTTAGATTTACGGGTCAGTGCGTACAGAATCATACCGTTTGATACAACAATACGGATGACTTCAGACATATCAGTCTGCAGTACGCTGTTAATTACTGACGGAGTAAGTGTCAGAATACCCTGGAACAGGATGGTGCCGATAACAACGTTCAGAATTGAAGCTTTGTTAACAGATGCACCGCCGATAAGAACGGCTGCAACGGCAGGAAATGCCATGTACAGTGGAGCCTGATAC
This sequence comes from Treponemataceae bacterium, assembly GCA_045597345.1. GTDB lineage: Bacteria > Spirochaetota > Spirochaetia > Treponematales > Treponemataceae > Treponema_I. Next base: position 7,761 of record JAZLJW010000323.1, on the reverse strand, counting down.
AGCTGGATAAAGCCGAAACTCTGCTGATACAGCAGGATACCGATGGCACCGGTACAGGTAGAAACAATGATACTGATGGTTCTCATCTTGTTTACGTTAATACCGCTGGCACGGGCAAATTCCGGGTTTGAACCGACTGCAGTCATGGCTGTTCCTGTTTTTGTTTTCAGGAATACCCACATGATGAAGCAGCACAGTGCAACAAACAGAATAAGACCGGTAGGGAAGGTAAAGTTCTGTCCGATTTTAATGGCCAGGAAATCACTTAACTGATGATTCCAGTAGCCGTCCAGCGTAATGGTGGTACGAAGACCTTTTCCTTCGTATCCCCAAACCATGTTGCTTGAAGTATAGGGCAGCACCAGCCACATAATGGACATGAGCATTACAGCTGCAAACCCAACGTACATGGCAATGGTCATTTCTTCACCGCGTACTTTATTCAGCAAGAGGCTGTACAGCCAGCCGAACATAACACCGAAAGGCAGTGACAGAATCATGGCGCCGAACATACCAGCCCAGCCGGTAAGTCCCAGCTGCATGGTAATGGTAGAACCCAGAAGCCCTGCAATAACACCCAGTGAAAGGCCAAAGTTAAGACCACAGCCAGACTGAATCATTGGTACCATGGCAAGAACCAGAAGGGCATTCATACCAAAACGGTTGAAAATATCTGAAAGGCTGGCAGCCATACTTACTTTGACAAATGGAGCAGTAATGAAAAGAACTACCAGGAACAGTGCAATAATGATGCGGGGCCAGCCAAAGTCGGCAACGAATTTCTTCAGTTTGTCACCCATGTTACTTGCCCTCCTTTTTGAATTGATTCTTTACACCGGACATATACAGTGCAAATTCTGTTGGATTTTCCTGTGCAGAAAAGATTCCGGCAATCTCCCCGTGGGTAACGATGGCAACGCGGTCACAAACGGAACGCAGTTCTTCAAGTTCTGAAGATACCATAACAATGGTAATACCCTGCTCACGGTTAATCTTGCGCAGTACATCAAGAACGATGGATTTTGCACCAACATCAATACCGCGGGTTGGTTCAGATACAAACAGAAGATCAGGTTCCAGACAGAATGCTTTTGCCAGACAGATTTTCTGCTGGTTACCGCCGGAAAGTTCCTTTGCCGGCTGTTTTGATCCATTGCACTTGATTTCCAGCATATCGATGTATTTGTCAGCCAGTTCTTTCATGGCTTTTTCATCACGCAGCTTAATCAGACCACCCAGATACTTCTTAAGGTATCGTTCCTGACTCTGCATGGCGGTAAAGGCAATGTTCCATTCAAGAGTTTCATCAAGGAGCAAACCGACACCGCGGCGGTCTTCTGAAACGAAGGCAAGCTTACGGGCAAGGGCGCCTTTGGGATCGTTAAGCTGCAGTTCCTTTCCCTGGAAGGTTACGGTACCGCCAGCCGGGTACAGCCCCATGATACCGTTTGGAATACCCAGTTTTCCCTGTCCTGCAAGACCTCCGATACCCAGAATTTCGCCTTTCCGGACACTCAGGTTAACATTGCGCACGGTTTCACCGGGCATATCAACCCACAGGTTTTCTACATGCAGCACTTCTTCTGCATCTTCCGGAATTACGCGTCCTTTGTTTTCTGCAGCAGTAATACCTTCAACAGTGCGGCCTACCATGCTGGCAGCAATTTCTTCGATGGTTGTTTCTTTTGCATTTACATCGCGGATGGATTTTCCGTCACGCAGGGTAACAACCCGGTCACACAGGGTAACAACTTCGTTCAGACGGTGTGAAATAAAGATTACGGCAATACCGTCATCGGCCAGCGTACGAACTGCTTTAAGCAGGATTTCTGCTTCACTTTCCGTAAGAACTGCAGTAGGTTCATCAAGAACCAGCATGCGCATTTTTTCACGGTCTATTTCACGGGCGATTTCGGTAAACTGTTTATGACCAACCGGCATTTCTGAAACCATCATATTGGCATCGATAGATACCCCCAGACGGTTAATGGCATTTTCTGCACGCTGTTTCATGGCTGGCCGGTCGAGTGTATTTAAGCGCGGACCAAAAATGTCTGCGATTATATTCTGTTTTGATAATTCACGGTTCAGCAGAATGTTCTCTGTAGTAGTAAAACCTGGAATCAGTGAGAATTCCTGATGAACCATGCCGATACCAGCGGCAAGAGCATCTTCCGGGCTGGTAAAATGAACTTCGGAGCCATCGATAGAAATTGATCCACCGTATCCTCCGGTTTCAGCAATATAAGGCATACCGAAGAGTATGCTCATAAGCGTTGTTTTTCCGGCACCGTTTTCTCCAACAAGCCCCAGAATTTCTCCTGCGTGCAGGTCAAAGGAAACGTCTTCAAGAACCGTTGTACCTGAAAAACTTTTTGTAATACCTTTTAGGCTTAATAATGGTGCGTTTGACATGTATTTCCCTTACGCAAAAAAAGGTCGCCAGGGTGCAGAAGCTCCCCGGAGGCCTTTTTCACTGCTTATTTGTTCAAACTAATCAGTTAAATTTAATGTCGAAGTATTTTTCTGGAACTTCAAGACCGGTGGTTGGCAGGTAACCCTGACCCATGATGTAGGTATCCATGTAGATCAGCATGTGGTTTTTAGCACGAACACCGGTAGAAGCATCGATGTAGTATCCACCGTTCCATTTAGCACCTGGAGTGAATTCTCCGAATGCTTTGTACATGTCAGCCATGTTTCCGGCAGTAGCTTCGCCTTTGATGCAGCGGATAGCATATTCACCAAGACCTGCTGATACGGTGAATCCGTATGAGTAAGCCCAGGTACCAAAGCGGCCAGGACCAGCTTTTGCTACAACTTCTGATTCAACTTTAGCAAGGATTTTCGGGAAGTCTCCTGCTTCAGCAGTCAGGTCGATACCGAATGCTCCAGGATATCCCATCAGTGGTGAAGGAAGGTCAGCTTCAACAAACATACCACCGTAGGTAGCAAGCTGTTTCAGCAGTGGTTCGGTATGAGCATCGTTGGTACAGAAGAATGCGGTGTTGGTTCCGTATTTCTGAACCCACTGTGGAACTTTTTCAAGAATGAACTGCTGAGCACCGGCAACACCTACGTCGCTGGTTGGGTCAGGAGCAGTTTCAAATACGAATTTCAGGCCCAGATCTTTACAAGCTTCTTCCATAATCTTGCGGCGGAGACCGAGAGATTCATAAGACATATGACGTGGGAATGAAATATGAACGAAAGTATCAGCACCCATTTCTTTTGCAGCCCAGATAATGGTGTAACCGCGTGAAATGAAGTCAGAGTTGATTGCCAGGTCGGCAGCACCTTCGATTACCAGTGGATCTTCGTGTGGTTCACCGGCGAACAGGAGGATTTCCGGTCTCTTTTCGCGAACACGTTTGAAAGCTTCAGCAGTTCCAGGAACAGCCTGGTTTACAACGATTGCTTTCATCAGTGGGTCGTCAGCCAGAGCTACAATCTGAGAGATAGTAGTTTCCTGCTGAGACATAAAGTCATCAGGATAGGTTACATGGGTAATCATGCCGCCATCTTTGGTAGCGCCATACCGTTTGATCAGTTCTTCTGCACCACGAAGGTCATCTTCTGACTGTGATACAGTTCCGGTTACAACACCAATGTGAAAGGTGTTACTTGCTGCAGCTGCAGGGGCTTCCTTTTTACCGCCGGCGAATGCCAGTGCAGAAACCATGAGCAGTGCCATGATGGACAGTGCGATTTTTTTCATCTGCGACTCCTTTTTTTAGTAAAATGTAACTTTACTTAAGTACTTTAACTATACTGAAGAAAATAGGTTTGATTCAATAGAAATATGCATAAATATGCAATAATCATGCAGATGGTTAACAGAACCAAGAAAATGATATGAAATTCGGTAAAAATTTACTTATTAAGGGATTGTGGTAGTACGATATTTTTAAGGTAATATTAAGTTTAGGAATGGGGGTCGCATCTTACTATATGAAAGGGGAACTGTGTATTTTTCAGGGGGATGATGAAGCAGGTGATTTTTATGGCATGCTGGTGGCAATGGGGTTTCAGATACAGGTGTATCGGGAACTGCAGAAACTGAAAGACGCTATAGGTCTTCATCGGCAGCTGCTGATACTGATGGAAGTTAAAACCTGGATTCAGTACTGTGAAGTGCTGGATTTGTGGGAATCTGACGGCGGGGTACAGAATCAGGTTCGCGTAGTTTGCAGCAGAGGAGGCGAATGGGCAGATGTACGTGACTGCTGCCCGTTTCCGGTTATTGATCCCCAGCATGGGATGATTCAGTTGCTTTCGAAAAGTGGTTCCGGAGAAAATCATGCGCCGTTTGGAGAAATCCGTGCAGTTCCAGATTTTGGTGAGTTAAATGCTTTTATTGGAGTATCTGAAGCCAGAAATACGCTGTTGAGTCAGATTTCACGGTATGCTTCCTGTGATGTGCCGTTGTTGTTTACCGGAGAGGCCGGTGTAGGCAAAAGTTTTCTGGCCGAACTTACTGCTTCCGTATACGGCTTAAAGAAGAAAATACGGTATGCAAAGGCTGGTATCAATCACATTTCAGTACCGTTTGTTCATTGTCCGGTTGTAACGTATTCAGTAGAAACCATGGAAAGCACTTTATTTGGTCATGTAAAAGGTTCATTTACCGGTGCTGTTTCAGACCGGACAGGAAAGATAGCGGCAGCAGAACAGGGCACGTTGTTTCTGGATGAAGTAGGTGATATTCCGCTTTGCATACAGGCAAAGTTGCTGCAGTTTCTGCAGAATAAAACATACTGCAAGATGGGAAGCAACAGGGTAGAAACCAGCGACGCGCGGATAATTTCTGCTACAAATAAGGATCTGTCTGCAGCATTGTCAGAAGGTTCCATACGGCGTGATTTTCTGGAACGTATTGCAGGAAAGATACTGCACATTCCCGGATTAAATGAACGTATGGAAGATATACCGGTGCTGGCACAGTATTTTCTTCAGAAGACAAATGAAAAATGGGGAACCTGCAATGTGCTTTCTGATACAGCAATGTACCGGCTTCTGGAAATCAACTGGAGTAACCGTAATACCCGGGCATTGGAGAATCTGGTGAAACGTATGATTGTGGAGTCAGATAGTACAGAAATGGATGGATATCTGGTAGAGAACTGTCTGCAGGTGCGGTTTTGATGAACTGAGTAAAAAACGCTATATCCGTAAAAAGTGTTGCTTATAGTCACCCTGAACTAGTTTCAGGGTCTCATCAAAACTCCACAAATCTACCGGATTGCCAGTACATGCAAAACCGCTAGCTAGCGTCGCTATTGGTGAATCCCGGCGTAGAAACTATGTATAGTTCATGCTGCCGCATGAACGCCGGGCTTCAACAATTTTTGCCTGTACTGTCCCTCCTCTCGATTTGTGGTATCTCTGTTCAATTCCCGTTGCTGTGTAGCATTCAGCAACACTTTTCACGGACATAGCAAAAAAAAGACTGCATCTCAAGGAGTGCAGTCTTTTCATCAACTCTGATGTCGAATCAGTGAATCATATCAGTATGATTTGCTTGAATCGTGACCTTTGCGGTTTTTTTTCATCAGTTTGCGCTGAAGAGTTTTGTTCTTGCGGTTCAGGATGGTTGATGGTTTTTCGTAGTATTCGCGTTTTTTGTATTCGCGGATAATGCCTTCTTTTTCTACCATGCGTTTGAAACGTTTGATAGCTTTTTCGAGGTTTTCAGAATCTTCAACAATAATTCTTGCCATGTGTGTAGTCACCTCCCTTCGGAACAACCGTCAATGTAGGTGTAAATATAGAATAAAAAAGCCCCGCATGACAAGTAGCGGGGCCGATAAATGAATAAAATATCAGGAGAAACGCTGTGGAGGTGTTACTACCCAGACAGCTTTCATTTCTACTTCTCCATCGTTATATACCATATGCGGTGAACTTGCAGAGAATGAAATACTGTCTCCTGCTTTCAGTTCATAGTTGGTGGATTCATACTGGAATCGTGCTTCACCTTCGATAATGTAGCCGAACTCACGACCAAGGTGTCCATAGGAACCGCGATGGGTGTGACCATGAGGTGGAATAGTGAGAATGTAGCATTCCATAGCATGTTCACCGTCTTTTTCTACAGGTTTTGCCAGCTCTTCATACACTACTTCGTCTTCTACCATACTGCGGCGTTCATCTTTGTGGATAACGTGAACCGGACGGTCACGGCGATATTCTTCAAAAAGGAATTCCAGATTGATATCAAGTACATCTGCAAGGGTCAGAAGTGTATCGATGGCTGGAGATACGCGGTTGCGTTCAATCTGCGAAACAAGACTTTCACTTACTCCTGCCTGCTGGGCAATCATTTTCAGGGTATATCCTTTTCTTTCGCGTACTGTACGAAGCTTTTCTCCAAACCGGTAAGGCACCTGTTTATTTTGCGTTGACATCGTTTAATTGTTTCTCCTCAATTTCTTCCAATATGAATTTCATGTAATGATCTTCCAATGTGTAGTGTGGCCCCGGTTGATTCATGCGCAGCCGTGCTTTTGCATTATCACGACGTACTGAATATCCCAGATAAAAGGACCTGGGGTCAGCATCATCAAAGGGAGCTTCCAGTTCATCTTCCTTATCAAGGAATGCGGCAACCTCATGACGGCCGATGGCGCTGATTCCCCGTTCCCTCAGAATCTGTTTAACACGTTGAATATCTTCGTAGGAAAGTCCAAAAAGAAATTCTTCCAAAGCCATGGAAACGTCTGGGTCAGAGGTTTGGGTTGCAATAAAACGACGCCATGAATCATCCATCTCGATAGAAAGCAGCAGCAGTTCACTGGTGCCAACCATGGTTCCAAATGCCGGGGCAAGGCGGCTGCGGGCATTCCATACTGATTCCAGAATTGGTGCCATGTCGGCAACGTTCTGGTCACTGCGGTGTTCCCACAGTATTACTAATGCCTGTGCAGTCTGCTGTCTGATGTGCAGTGGAATGGTCAGGTTATCAAGAAGACTCATGTATACATCTTCGGCCATGATGGTAAACATGAGTTTTGTAGTAGTCAGCTGAAATTCGTGAATCTGGGACTTTGAAAAGCCGCTTTCTCCTGCAATTTTTGCCAGAGACATAAAGAACTGGAATTTTGCAAACAGGAATCCTTTACCAAGGGTAGCTTTTGCCGGCAGGTACAGTGAACGGTCAGTTCCTTCTGCCTGTCATGGGCGTGATGCTGGTTGGTTTTTTGGTACGATATATGGCTGGCGGAAAAGAGGAGGTGACAGGATGAGCAATCTGGAGCTGGTACTTACCATCCTTATCTGCGCGGCGGTCACGCTTGCACTGCGCGTTTTGCCGTTTATCCTGTTCCCTGGCGGAAAACAGCCGCCAAAGTTTATCACCTGGCTGGGTGGTCAACTGCCGAGAGCGGTGATGGCGATGCTGGTGGTGTACTGCTTGAAAAATGTGCAGTTTACCACGGGCACGGCGGACTGGCTTCCTGCGTTGGCGGCCTGTGCGATCACTGCCATCCTGCACGTGTGGCGCAAGCAGATTGTGCTGTCCATCTGTGGTGGTACTGCGGTGTATATGATCTTGATTCGCTTGATTGTCTGATTTGGATGTATCAACCTGGGCTTCGGCTCAGGTTTTTCTTATTCGCAAGGAGTTAGAAAACAGCCCATCCAAGTGGATGAGCTGTAATCGATCAATACATCTTCAGGTAAGCAGTCTGCATGTAACCGACGATGTTACCATACTTGACTTTGGTCCAGTTGCCAACTGTGTCGTAAATTGTAACTTTGCTG
>JAZLJW010000322.1:0-15508 GCA_045597345.1 Treponemataceae bacterium | reverse complement strand
GGATTTTGAACTTGCTATCCAATGGCTATGCGATGCGGGACTGGTATATAAAGTTACCCGTGTTACAAAGCCGGGTGTCCCGTTGAAAGCATACGAAGAAATTGAAGCTTTTAAGTTGTTCCTGCTGGATGTGGGGTTAATCGGTGCCATGTGTAATCTGAATTCGCAGACGGTTATCGAAGGCAATAGAGCATTTGTTGAGTTTAAAGGTGCCTTGACGGAAAATTATGTTCTGCAGCAGGTAAAGGCAAATACGACATACAGAGTGTTTTATTACGCCACCAGTGATGCAACATTCGAACTTGATTTTCTGCTGGACACTGAAAAAGGGCCACTTCCAATAGAGGTTAAGGCTGAAGAAAACCTTCGGGCAAAAAGTTTTAAAACATATTGTGAAAAATATGCACCGGAAATTGCTGTCAGAACTTCTATGGCAAATTACCGTGAAGAATCGTGGATGACAAATATTCCGTTATATGCCATAGGTACGATATAAAATAAGGGGCGCCTGAACCATTCAGGAACCCCTTATTTGTTTATACCAATCTTAGAAAATCTGAAAAGAAATTACTTTGATTTCTTGAAAACCATAGCAGTTTCTTCATCATTATCTTCAATTACGCGGAATGCATTTTTCTTACCATTGATTTCAATTACAGTAGATTCGCCCATATCTTTGAAAAATTCTGCGGCAGTTTCATATTCATGTTCTTCAGAATTTGTTGCTGAAACACTTTTGTTATCGGTAGAAACTGTAACAGTACCGATGGATGAAACCATGGGTTTTAAAAATTCAAGCTGTACTGGAGTAAAAGCTGTATCACTGGAAATGGTAACGGTTGAACCCATAGTTCCTGTTACCTTTTCACCTTTTTTAGGGTAGTTGATAGTTATAGAAGCAGATGCTGTTACTTTGACTGGAATTCCAAAATATTCGCTAATTGCGTCTTCCATTCCATCCAGAGAATCACCCATCATAGCAGACATATCGCATACCCATGTACCAACCAGTTCTTTTTCTGGATCTTTAACCTTGGTCCATTTGTTTTCATCTCCAAACAGGGTACTGCAACCAGTAAAGGTAACCAGTGCTACCAGAGCCATCAGCATAACAGCTGCAAAAGGGAATTTCTTCATAGTTCCATCCTTATGTGTGCAATATGCACAAAGTGTACGTTGTATAAAAACGGCAAGCAAAGCGATGCCGTTTTTATAGGCTTTTGTAAAGCCTATACCCAGTTTAAACTGGGTGGCTCGCGGCGCAGGCATGGTGTTTTTTTGGGGGCGGCGCGCCGCTGCGCTGACTTTGGGAAGCTGACTCAGTGTTTGGTAGTATTGCCATGGCACGTGGTAGGGCTGTCATGGCAAAAAATTGCGGGAATGGCAAGAAAAAGTGCAAAAAAATAAGCAAAAATGCTTACTAATAGCTGAAGTTAGTGATTTGGTCAGCAAATGTATTGCATAAGGGTACAGGGCCTGTTCTCTGTATATATACGTATCTGTATATATTATATAGACTTGTATTTTTGCTGCACCTGACGGAACCGGTAACTTTTTGCAGTATATACCGGCAATTTGATTAAATTTGTGTGAAATCAGGGAAAAATTGCTGACTAATGGCAAAAAAAATGCATTTGGTAGGTATTTTAGGAAGGATGGTGACCGCAATGCAGCGCTGACTTTGAAAAAGTGTGGTGAAGTGGTCAAATTTACACTGGAAAAGTGTTGCTGAATGCAACTCAGCAACAAGAGAGTTACAAAATGCCGCAATCCGGTAGATTTGTGGAGTTATGATGAGACCCTGAAACTAGTTCAGGGTGACAATGAGCCACACTTTTTACGGACATAGCCTTTTTTTGGGGGCGCTGTGGGTTAATGTTACTGAATGAGACTAAATTACCTACTAATTGTGAAAAACTACGATTTGATAAGTAAATTTTTTACATACGGTGGTAAAGTTGGCATGAGTACACTTTCTGTACAGACTTACATCTTTATATATTATATAGACTTGTCACTTTACTGCTCTTGACGGGGCTACGTACCTTTGCGGTGTATACTCTCAAAATGATAGATTTTGCGTTGGATAAAGGTAAAAATTTACTGACTAAAGTCAAAAAATCGGACTTTGGTAAGCAATTTTGGGTAAAAGGTATAAAAAGGATACTTCGACAAGCCGCTGAGAATCTTCGCCAACGGCTCGTTGCGAATCAGAGATCCTGCTAATGCAGTTCTGGGTTAGCTTCTGCCTAGTTCAAAGGGTTAGTAAGACAGAAAATCTACAGCCACATCCAAATGGTACAGAAATCTTCCAATTCCTGTTTTAAGGTTCTCTTTTGTTATGCCATCTTTATTTACAAGTGCACGCAAGCAAACTTTATTATCATCCGCGATATACATCGTAGGAAAGGGGATATTCTGATTCCAATAATTTGCGTTATTGGTATTCGTGCTTCCGGGTAAATAAGCAAGTAAGAGATAATAATCATCATAATTTAGAAGTCCAAAGGTATTTCCATTAGATTGTGCAGTTACAAACAAATCTTGTGTCTCTACGTTTTTACAGCCAAAATTCTTCAGAATAGAAACAATTTCGCTTTGTTTGATAATCCATCCATCAGCACTTACTGCAGTAATGCATACGGTAAGCATCAGCAGCACAAGAAAAATTTTTTTCATAGATTTCATTGTCTATCTCCTGAGTTTCGCAGAATCGCTTCAGCGTATCAAAATATAAAAACGGCGAGCAAAGCGATGCCGTTTTTATAGGAATTGGTCAATTCCTATACTCAGTTTAAACTGAGTAGCTCGCTGCGCTGGTGCTTGAAGATCCATGTGGACATAAAAAAAAAGCCCCCATAAAGTTTCCTTCATGAAGGCTTCTGTTCAACTTCCGGCGGCCAGGACGGCTGCCAAGTAGCTATGCGGGTTTAGCATCGCTAAACTCGTAATTAATTTTTGAACAGGATGTTCAAAAATTAATTATGTTCCAGCCACAGAGTTTTGGTTGGCTGATCGCAAACTTCGCTTGGTCCGTAGTACTGGATTGCACCTGGGAACAGGTAATCAGTGTTAACGGCCCATTCATCGCGGTGAGCTGCGTATTCTTTGAATGGTTTTCCATCCAGTTCAACCAGAGCCTTGCGGATTACTGGTTTTTTAGAACCGTGACGCTGTTCCATGTTCATCATCATGGTCAGTGGGATACCACCGGCAGTCCACTGGTCAGCTGGAGCGGTCAGGTTACGTACTGATGACAGGTAACCGGTAACGCCTGAAGCAATCAGAACGAATGCGTTGTAACCAAGAGCATAGCAGTAGTCAGCATCAAAGTTAGATGGGAATGCACAGCGTCCTTCGTAACCGAAGAAGTGGCAGTATGAGCTGAATTTACCTTTGTAGGTACCTTCTGCTTTCATTTCAGCCAGGCGGTTTTCTACTGACAGAGCCAGCAGTTTTTCGGTTTCAATGCGGGAAACCTGAACGTTACCATGTGGGTCGCGGTCAGCCAGGAACTGAGCAGCAATGGCATCTGGCAGAGAAGCGAAAGTTTCGTAAGAACCAGCGGTCAGGTTAGCTTTAAGCCATGCTTTTTTAGCAGCAAAGTCAGCCAGAGCGTTGAATTCGTCAGCTTTCAGAGCCATTTTGTCGTTCAGTTCTGCAATAAGAACTTTCATTTCAGGAATGAATTCTACCAGGCCTTCCGGAATAAGTACAACACCGAAGTTTCCTGCACCTTCAGCACGTTTTGCTACAACTTTAGCAATGTCGTCAGTAATCTGGCGCAGAGTCATTTTTTTAGCTTCAACTTCTTCTGAAATCAGACAGATGTTAGCCTGGGTCTGCAGTTCACATTCCAGAGCAATGTGTGAAGCTGAACGGCCCATCAGTTTAATGAAGTGCCAGTATTTTTTAGCAGAGTTTGCATCGCGTTCAATGTTACCGATGAGTTCTGAGTAAGTTTTACAAGCAGTATCGAAACCGAAAGAAGTTTCGATAACTTCGTTTTTCAGGTCACCGTCGATGGTTTTTGGACAACCGATAACACGGGTGTCAACGTTGTTGGCACGGAAGTATTCAGCCAGCAGGGCAGCGTTGGTATTAGAGTCATCACCACCGATGATTACGATAGCGTCCAGACCCAGTTTTTTTGCGGTTTCGGTAGAAGCTGCGTACTGTTCTGGAGTTTCAATCTTGGTGCGTCCTGAACCGATGATGTCGAATCCACCGGTATTGCGGTATTCGTTGATGAAATCATCAGTGAATTCTACATAGTCACATTCGATGAGCCCTGATGGACCACCTTTGAAACCATACAGGGTAGAAGCTTTGTTACCAGCTTTGATACCGTCATAGAGACCGGCGATAACGTTGTGTCCGCCTGGAGCCTGACCACCAGAAAGGATTACACCAACTTTAATCTGTTTTGCAACGTCTGGGTTGTTACCTTTAACAACAGTTGCAACTGGTTTTCCGTAAGTGTTTTTGAAGAGCTCTTTGAGCTCAGCCTGATCAGCTACTGATTCGGTGTCTTTTCCGAATTCAACTTTGATGTCGTTCAGGTTGTTTTTCAGAACGGCTGGGAGCTTTGGCTGGTAGCCGTAGCGGGCTGTCTGCAGTGCAGATACCTTTTTCATGTATTACTCCTTCTATGACGGAAATGCAGCAAATGCAGCAGAACCATCACAGTAAAAATTGACTAATGGATAGTATTTTACCGAAATCGGCGTCTTGTAACAACAGATATTGTATGGAACTTGCAGAGAGAGTATCTTAGAACCATGCAAAAGAAACACTGTTTACTTCGATTTGGATTTGCTTACCTGTGTCTTGTTTCATTAGTCATCGAATTTTTTCTGTTCCTCAGTTTCCCCTATACTCAGTCTGGATTCCGCATCATTACCATGGATTCTTTCTATATAGTCAAAGAAATTTCAAAAGGAAGTCCTTCATGGGAAGCCGGAATACGGCAGGGTGACCATTTTGTTTCAATCAATGGTGTTTCGGTTGAACAGGCCAATGCTCCCAGACCTGCACGTGCTGTGTACGATTTGTACAGTACCATGTATTCCTTTGATACACCCATCGAACTTGTTTCCACGGATGGCACTGCGGTTACCCTGTATATTCCTTCAAACGTTTCGATCTGGAAAAAAGTAATGAACATCTGTGTAAATGACCTGGTTACGTATGTGGTCGGCATACTGTTCATTATTCTGACTATTCTGTGCCTGCCGTATTTTCCCTATACCCCGGATGCCGGCTCCTGCATCACGTTTCTGGACTGTGCCGGCATCTGCATAGCAAATAAGCTTTCATACGTTGCAAATCCGGTATGGTTTTCGTACCTGAATCAGTTTCTGTATGAAATTTCTACCTGCAGTCTGGCTACCAGCTGTCTGTACAGCGTCCGGTATTTTCTCAGAATGTCGTCGGCCAGTTCCCGTTCAATTAAAGTTCATTCGGTGTTAACCTTTCTGCCACGGATTTTCTTCATCATCTGCCTGATAACCCATCTGTTGAATCTGGAGAATGCGTTAAGTTCCACCTTATTCAAATATTGTGAAGCTCTTATGGTTATATCGCTTCTGTATATGGCCATTGCTTTTATCTGGCTGCTGCGGCATATGACACGTCAAAGCAGTATTTTACTCAGGTTTTTTCTGCTTGCACTGATATTTTCCATTCTGCCGCTGTTTACGTATCAGATTCAGCATCTGTCGGCAAACCTGGAATGGGTTGTAGAATCACAGGCATTTTATGAAGCGGTTCCGCTGTTATTTGCTCCTGTTGCAGTCCTGTGTGCTTTTATCCAGTCAAAAACTTTCTCGTTTGATCAGCATTCCGGCAGAATAATGAATATCTGGTGTTGTTTTATCTCAGAACTGCTGATTCTGCTTTTCCTGAATGCCCGGCTGGAATCTTCTCCCGGATTGCTGTATGCCTTGCTGATTCTTACTCCTCTGGCTTTTGTCATCCTGGAAAACAAGTTATATGACTTTTTGTTCCCGCTTATTGAAAAACAGGATGAAAAGGTTCAGCAGCTGGAAAACAGTGTATATCTTGCAACCAGCATTCAGCCTATTTTCGTTCAGACTTCAGACTGGATAAAATCAGTTATCCGTCCTTCCTTCATCTATTTTTATCGTATCCGCAAGGGTGAGCAGCCATTGCTGCTGCACCGGGTGCACAGTATGCATAAGGAAACCGATTACGAGTGGATGAAATACATGATGAATGATCGCTTGACCCATAAGAAACGGGAAAAAACCATCATGCATCATTCTTCATACGGTGTTTCAGTTCCGTTGTTCAGGGGAAATGAGCTGTTCGGGTATCTGTTCATCGGTAACCGGATGGTGGAAGAAGAGTACCAGATTGCGGAAATGTACAGCACTTCTGAAGTGCGGCTGTTGCAGAAGGCTGCCCGTATCATGATGGATGCGGTCATTATGAGTGACTCCCGGCAGGTGAGAAAAAGAAGCTATGAACTTTCTGAGTCCAATGATGAATTGGCGCGGGAAATTGGCACCAAGGAACGACAGATTCTCAGAATGCAGGATAAAATGGTTCTGGGACTGGCAGTTATGGTTGAAAGCCGGGATAACTCTACCGGTGGACATATTAAACGCACCTGCGCTGCAGTGCATCTGTTTTCTGACAAGCTGCTGGAAAAACCGGACTGTCCTAAAACGCGCGACTGGTTTGATATGGTTGCCCGCGCTGCAATTCTGCACGATTTAGGTAAGATTGCCGTAGATGATCAGATCCTGAGAAAAGAAGGCCCCTTTACGCCGGAAGAATATGAAAAAATGAAGCTTCATACGCTGGAAGGTGCCCGGGTGGTAGAATCGGTTCTTGAGGATGTAGAAAACGAAGAATTCAAGCAGATTGCGGTGAATATTGCCCACTATCACCACGAAAAGTGGGATGGCAGCGGGTATCCTGAAGGGCTTATCGGGCCGGAAATTCCTCTTGAAGCCCGCATCATGGCCTTTGCCGATGTATTTGATGCATTGGTAAGCAAGCGGTGTTACAAGGATGCCTTCTCGTTTGATAAAGCCTATTCCATTATTGAAAATGATCTGGGAAGTCACTTTGATCCGGTACTGGGAAAAACGTTTCTTGAATGTTTCCCGCAGCTTAAAGCTATTTATTCGGTGAAATGACTAATTCAGGACTGTGACTCCAAGAATAACGGCTGGCCGAACGGTACCGGATGGTCTTTTGTATGCTTTTCCTCCGCCGGTAAGCAGCATGTGTGATGAACCTGCCAGAATGTGTATGGTACCGCCGGCTTCCCAACCGTTGTTCCAGATCCACTGAGCGCCTGTTTTTGAGTACAGGGTGCCATAGGCATCAAGGGATATCGGCCCAAAGTGCACGGTGGCAGCAATACCGGTTTTTATCTGCAGGGAACTGTCTTTGAACAGCCCCTGGTCGTTCCCGAGAACTAATCCTTCTGAAAATCCTGCATACCAGTTTTTAAAGACAAGAGCGCCCAGATATTCTGCAGCAAGACCGGCAGTCCGGTCATACAGGCCTGTTTCCAGAGGAGAAGATGTCCACTGATAGCGGAGTGCGGCTCCCTGGGAATACCGGTTGAAGTTCCAGACATATTTTGCTGCCATATTCAGTGTATTAGCCTTGATTCCGCTTTCTGCGGTGACTGCTGTATTCAGGTGCAGGGTGTCTGAAATGGTTAAGGAAAGCTTTGACGTGGGAGTGTACTCAATGCCCATGGTCAGAGGGATAGTATGATCCTGAATGATGCTGGAAAACGCTACAATGACTGTTTTTGCCGGTGAAAGCAGTGCAAGGGGGACAGCGCCAGCGGATAAACCGACATCGCCCGGCAGATAGAGATGGTAGGTCAGGGTACTGTCTATCTGAACGGGAACATCCTTTGCCAGAACTACCGGTTGCTGGTCGGCTGGTGACTGACCCTGAAACAGAAACCGGATAGTGTACATTCCATCACCCTGGGATCCTGCTCCATTCCATGAAAAAGCGTTATTCCAGGTGGTAAATGGTCCTGCGGCATAGGTTGCAACCTGTTCTCCGGCGGCATTCAGCAGAAGAATTTCTGCTGTTCCCGGTGCTGTTACCGTAAAAGGTATGGTGACAGTTCCTAGTCCGCCGGGATTTGCCGGATTGAACCGCCGTAAACCTGAAGATAATCCGGTTACATCAAATGAAGCCGGTTGCAGGCGGGCAGTAATGCGCTGTACGGAATTCCGCAGCACGTACAGGTGTTCTGAAAAGTCCTGATAGCCAAAACTTTTGAGCGTTATGGTATGAAATCCCTCTGAAAGATACAGGATTCTTTTTCCATGTTCCTGAAACAGTTCTCCATCAACAAAAACAACTGGTTGTACAGGTACGCAGTCAATGATGATGGCTCCGGTAATCTGTTCAAGCTCTGCATACAGCAGCACGTGGTCGCCGTCGTTCAGGGCAATTTCTGCTCTCCATGGGTAGTATCCAGGTTTTTCAACACGGATACTGTATAACCCTACCGGTACATCAGTGAGTATCAGTGGTGCTTTTCCCATGATTTTTCCATTGACCGTTACTGTTGCCTGATCCTGAGATGATTTAACCGTTAAGGATATTTCAGCACAGAGGACAGAAACAGCAAAAAGCGAGAAAAACAGAAACGACAGCAATTTTTTCATAAGTAGTATTTTAGGTGCTCATCTGTATCTCTTCAAGCCAGTTTTTTACCAATGGACTGTCATGGGCTGCGGTATAGGTCAGCTCGCGGGTTAATTCTCCGGTAGATAGTATTTCTTTGGTAAAAATGCTGGTTTCTTCCAGAAAACTGAAAAATCCTGTTTTCGTAATGATCAGGTGATCAAGCAGCTGTATGCCGATAGCTTTTGCTGAAAGAATAAGGCGCTCTGTCAGCTGATAATCTTCGACACTTGGTTCACAGTTACCGCTGGGATGGTTGTGGGCGACAATAATGGCCGATGCTTTTGTCTGCACGGCATGGCTGAATACATCCCGGGGATGCACAATGGTTCTGTTCTGCGAGCCGACTGACACAACATGGATATCCACTATTTCATGAGCTCCATTCAAGGACACCACAACAAAATGCTCCTGCTTTTCAAGAGCATAGGGCTGCAGCAGCGGGTGCATGTCTGCCGCCTTATGAATCTTAATTTCCCGGGATGCTGCATATCTGCCACCACATTCCATTGCTGCAAGAATAACAGCAGTCTTGGAATCTCCCAGCCCTTTTATCTGACGTAGTTTTTCAGGCCAGTCCTGACGGTTTTGCGTAAGAATAACCTGTAAAGCCTGCTGTGCAAGGTGCTCAACCGGCATATCCTTTGTGCCTGTTCCCAACAGTGCAATGAGCAGGTCAAGGTCTGTCAGGCTGTCTGGTCCATAAAGCAGCAGATCTTCCCGTACGGTCGGTTTGTGATGTACGGTGCGCTCCTGATAAAAACGGGTGTTCCAGTCTTCGTATTGCGAAACATTTGTATGTCTCATGTATTCTCCTTGTAAGCCTCCGCGGCAGGCAGCACATGGATGTGCTGAATCTGCAGTTTGGGGATACAACGTATGACCAAACTGCATGTGATAAAAATACACGGATGTATTCTTATCATCCCTCCGATATTTGGTATGTAAGTTATATGTATGCAGAAATTCATTTTTGTGCCGGTTTTGCCGAAAAAATAGTGAAAAAAAATGCATTTTATGGAGTTTTCATGAAAAAACGTTCAAAAACGAATATTTTTACGGTGATACTGGTACTGACAGCCAGTTTGGTATTCATTACCTCCTGTGTGTCACCACAAAGACAGCTGCCTCCGGTTATGCCTGCCCCGGAAGAACAGATTCCGGAAGAACCGACACTGGATGTAATTTCAATCTTTATTGCAGCACGGGGAGTATGTAGTCCCAGTCAGCTCACTGCTTTTTTTATGGCCAATAATCCCAATGCTGACCGTGCTAAAGTACAGCGGATGGCACAGTATTATGTTGCTGAATGTGCTGTTGAAGGAATCAACAGTGATGTTGCTTTCTGTCAGATGTGTCTTGAAACAGGATTTTTGCGGTTTGGCGGGCTGGTAACTGAAGATATGAATAATTTCTGCGGATTGGGGTCAATTGATGCAGAGCATCCGGGAAATTCATTTGCTACGGAAGAATTGGGGGTTCGCGCTCATGTGCAGCACTTGCATGCCTACGGAACCACCGGTACTTTAGTACAGGAATGTATTGATCCCCGGTATAAATGGGTTACTCCCCGGGGAAAAGCTCCTACCATTTATGAACTGGCAGGTACCTGGGCTGCAGACCGGCAGTACGGTGAAAAACTGGCCGTACTGCTCAGCCGTCTGGCCCTGATGTAATATCAGCCGATACGGGTTCCTACGAACTCTCCATCGTCCAAGATGGTTTTGATGTTTTCAATATTCTTTCCGCCTGCACAGATAACGGTAATACCGGCCTGTTCTGCACCGCGGCTTGCAATAGGATCAAATGGACAGTTCTTTCCGGGAACCCACTCATCACCTACCATTTTTCTGAAATCTGGCCATGAGATTGTATCCAGAGGTTTTGCATCAGGATTCTTACGGGGATCGTCGGTGTATACTTTTTCAATGTTCGACAGGTTTACCACAGTTTTTGCACCAAACCGTTTTGCCAGAAGAACAGCGTCATTGTCAGTAGAAAAACCAGGTTTCCAGCCGGCTGCAACAAGAATGCGGCCGGAAAATTCTTCAACTGCTGTAGGATCATATACTACGTCGTTCTTGCATAAATCGCCGAATACTGCCTTTAAAAGCTGTGCGTTCAAACGGGTTGCCATAATACCAATCCAGTCAGCACTGTCACTGGAAGCTGCATCTGGCACAATTGCCTTATACGCATTTTGATATACACGGGCAGGAGCACCACCACCAACAACCAGAATCAGTTTACGGCTGGCATCTTCATCAAGCCAGATACGTACCATATCAGAAAATGATTTAAGGAAGGTGGTATCCGGGCTATCCGGTACAACAATCGATCCACCAACTGATAAAACTTTAACCATCTTTGTCCTCCAAAAAAATACTCTGTAATCAGTACACGCCTTCAATTACTACCGGATTCCAGTAGGAGCTGTACTGTATAGTGTCATGAGAAGCTTCTTCCCACATTGATTGTAACCCATAGGTCTTGGCCCGGTACACCTTTTTTCCAGCAGCCTGTGAACTTTTAAGTGTGGTAAACCCGCGACTGACAGTTATGTGCTGGCTGTCCAATGAACCAAAGTAATAGCCTTTTGGATTTTCAACTGGTTTGAAAATGGAAAAATCAAGGCCTGCGCCCATTGCCGGATCCACCGGTATCCACCCTACATTATCAAGATAGAATTCGCACCACCAGTGATTTTGAGCCTGTAACTCTGCATTTACAATAACTCCCGCAACAGGAATTGCAGGGATACCCTGTGAACGCAGCAGGGCAGTATAGAGTATGGCAAAGTCGTAGGCATCTCCATAACCGGTTTCTAACGCATCAAGAACATCATAATAAGCTGGGCGCAATTCCTGCAGCAATTCAATATTTGTAAGCATCCAGTTGTACATGAGAATTGCCTGCTGATACGGCGATTTTTCACGTTTAATGATGGTTTTTGCCAGTTCAGAAATGGCCGTAGAATCGGAAGGGACGATGGTATCTGCTTTAGTATACTGACTGTACCAGGTTGAGGCTGCAGTATTGGTGCGGGGCGTTTTATTGGTCATTGAAAGATTTACTTCGTATACCGTTACCGCAAAGGTATCTTTCATTCCGATTCTGGTCTCTCCCGCACAGTCCTTGGTCAGAATCTGATGAAGGACTGTGTTTTCGTAATTGCTGATAACTGGCTTAGGAGTAGAGGAAACCAGTTCTTTATTGCGCTGCCAGCTGCTCTGCGGTGGATAAGGAACAAATGCAAATATGGAGCCATCACCGCTTGCGTTACTCATGTTGCCGGCAAGACTTACTAAATAGGTATGGGCATCAGTATACTTTTTTGATCCGGTAGCAGCAGAAATTTCCAGAGGGACTCTGTTACTGTTACCTTTTTCGGTCTGGATATATACGTATCCCGATGATGCACCATCAGGAACGCGCACCGTAACCGAATAGTCTGTCCATGAAATGTAGTCATGGTCAAAATCAGAGCAGGAAATATCTTCGTCCATGTAACCGGCTGTAGCGCTTGAAAACAGTACTTTTGCAGTGCCACGTAATGAACCGAAGTTGCTGCCTCCAATGGTCAGTTTTGAACCTACCTCGGCTTTTTCTGCCGAAAGTTCAGTAATGACCGGTTGGGAAAGGGTGGAATCTGAGCGTACTGCTACGGGTAATCCATCTTTGTTGGTGAATACAACTGGTTCTGAACGGCCGAAGGGAGTAACGACATACAGCAGACCGTCATCGACATTGTAGGGAAGGACAAAGCGGATTTCAGTATTTTCCCAAACGGCGTACGACGATGTGGTAATACGGTTACCGCTTAATTCGACATAACTGTCTGTCCTCATGGTTCCAAAACCACTTCCCTTGATGACCATTGTTTCTCCACCGGAACAGGTAGCAGGTTCAATATAGGTAACTTGAGGTATTGGGGTTGTAACATACGAAATGACAATCGTTGCAACTGTCGCAATAAAGAGAATGGCGATGAGAAGACCTACCCTGAACAGGGGCGATTTTCTGAATCGATATGAAAACTGTGATTCACTCACTGATAATCCACCGGAGTCCTATTCTGAGAGAATGACACCGGTACAGCTCCTGCTTTCTGCCAGTAGGTGGCATCTTCCGGCAGGATTCCGGGTACTGTCTCAAGATTAATAGTTATGGTGATATTTTTTTCCGAAAATACCGGTCTGAAAATATCAACATTTGCAAGTGTTGCAAGAGCTGCAAGGTTTGCTTGAGACAAGTTTACCGTAACTGTAGGATTTTCGGAAGTATTTCTGTTGTAAGATGCAAAGGCAGCAAGGGTTTCTGAATTGTCTGAGGCAATGCCCCGTTCGTGAATCAGGACGGGTGTTTTACTGTTCTGTGTCAGCTGTATACCTGATACACTGGTCTGCTGCTGTACTTTTACCGGCAGAATCAACGCAAGAATTGCAGCAGCGGCAAGAGCTCCCAGCCCAAACCAGGAACCAGGTTTTGAAGAAGCTACCCTGCGGTCTGAGCGCAGGGCAACATTCCGGTATTTCTGTTTCGTTTTCAGCCGGGTAAAACTTTCATCCAGTGCGGTATCTGAAAAAGATTTTGACTGAGCGTCTGTCTGCAATGCAGCCTGAATTGACTGAAGCTGTGCAAGGTGGCGTTTACATGACTCACATTCTGCAATGTGGGCTTTCAGTTTTTCACTGTATTTTTCTGGTAACTCACCGTCGATATACACACAAAGCAATTCACGTTCAGGGCAGGTAGACATCGTCTTCTCCTAATAGTTTTGCAAGTTGTTCACGGGCACGAAACACACGGACTTTTACATTTCCTTCAGTGATTCCTAATACCCGGCCAATTTCTTTGTAGTTTAAGTCAGCATATTCACGCAGAATCAGTACCATGCGCAGTCCTTCAGGAAGTGCATCAAGGGCTGCTTTTGTTTTTTCAATGGTATCTGCTTTAAGCAGTTCTGTTTCACCAGACTCCATTTTCCGCTTATCTTCGTACAATGCCTTCTGGTAGGCGTTTTTCTCGCGTCCTTTACGTTTTACATAGTTCAACGAAGCGTTTTTTACTACTCTGATCAGCCAGAACTTTGCGTCATCAAGAGAAGGAAACGTCATTTGCTTTTCACTCATCTTGATGAGGCAGTCATGTACTAAATCTTCTGCAGCTTCTTCATCGTTTACGATGCGGTAAGAAACACGGTACAGCACTTCCATAAGGGCATTGTAGATAAATCGGAAATCCTGTTCATCTGCGGCTCTTAAGGGCTTATTCTGCCCGTTATCTGACATACGGTTAAGAAACAACTATTCCCCCGGAAAGTTACAGAATTACCTGAAAAATCAGGCTTTTTCCCAACGGGTTCCCTGAGGTGTATCGATGATAGTGATACCTTGTTCTTTCAGCTGGTTGCGGATTTCATCAGCCCGTGCCCAGTTCCTGTTCTTCTTAGCTTCGTTACGTTCTGCAATAAGAGCATCAATTGCTGCGTCCCCGGTTCCCTCAGATGCTGCAGCTGCCTGTTCTGTTTCTGCTTTGTTCAGTTCTGCAGCTTTTTCAAGCAGCAAAAGACCGATTACAGAGTCCATACGGGCAATAAGAGCAACTTTTTCAGCAGCCGCAATATCACCGTCTTTAATGGCAACCTGCAGCTCTGAAATTGCTTTTGGCGAATTCAGGTCGTCTTCAATGGCGGCAGTGAATTTTGCCAGATGTTCAGAAGCTTTTTCTGACCAGTCAGTTTTTGCAGCAACTGCATCTTCTGACGGCAGCTCAGTAATACCTGAGTCTTTGAGAACTTTTGCAACTCGCTGTACCAGTGCCTTGCGGCTGTTTTTTGCACTGTCCATTGAATCCCAGCTGAATGCCAGCTGGCTGCGGTAATGTCCGCCCAGCAGGAAATAGCGGTAGTCAAGGGCATCGTATCCTTTATCTAAAAGCACCTGAACGGTAAGAAAGTTACCGCTTGATTTAGACATTTTTGTTGCGCCCTGAATAACCAGGAATTCATTGTGCAGCCAGTAGTTTACCCATGGTCCTTTAGCTGCTTCTTCCGGAGAGAAAGATCCTTCGCTCTGGGCAATTTCATTGGTGTGGTGAACCGGAACGTGATCGATACCACCGGTATGAATATCAAAGTGCTGGCCAAGGTATTTCATGCTCATGGCAGAACATTCAATATGCCATCCCGGATATCCGCGTCCCCACGGGCTGTCCCAGGTAAGAGCCTGGTTTTCAAACTTTGATTTGGTAAACCACAGGGCAAAGTCCTGAGGGTTCTTTTTGTTTTCATCAATAACTACTTCCTTGCGGCGGCCGGCACCTTCAATAAGTTCATCAAGGTTCAGGTTGGCAAGTTTACCGTAATCTTTGTAGGTTGAAACATCAAAGTACAGGTTTCCGCCTGCCATGTAGGTATGTCCGTTTGCTTCCAGTTTCTTGATGAGCTCAATCATGTCATCAATGTGTTCGGTTGCAGGACATACGACATCAGGGGTACGGATGTTCAAACGTTCAAGATCGTTGAAGAATGCATCGGTATAGAATTTTGCAATTTCCAGTACGCTCTGATGTTTTTCTTCTGCGGTTTTAACCATTTTGTCATCACCTTCATCGCTGTCACCACTTAAGTGACCAACGTCGGTAATGTTCATTACATGAGTAACATCATTGCCCAGGAACCGAAGGGTGCGGTCAAGAAAATCCCAGCAGACATAGGCACGCAGGTTTCCAAGGTGTGCGTAGTTATACACGGTAGGTCCACAACAGTAAAAACCACACTTTCCGGGAACCAGCGGTGTAAAATCCTCAA
>JAZLJW010000321.1:0-1097 GCA_045597345.1 Treponemataceae bacterium | reverse complement strand
ATGATTTCCAGCGTAGTCAGCGCGGTCAGCAATGTAGCATCGACCATTAAGTCGTATCTGCATTTCTCCGTGCCGGACAAAGGCCCTCTGGTGGATTTTGAGGACTGGATGCCTGACTTCATGCAGGGAATGGCAGAAGGTATCCGTAAAAACAGACCGCTGATTGCCAAAGCCATATCCGGAGTTGCAGATGTAATGAATCTTAAAAAATCACTGCCGGATATGAACGCCAATCTGACTGCATCGGTTCAGGGCGGTATCGCTGGCGGGGACTACGGTGAAGTTAAGCTTTCCCAGCCCATCATGATTGACGGCAAGGTCATCACCACTGTGGTTTCCCAGATTCAGTATCAGCGAGGGAAAGCATCCCTCAGAAATCTCGGAACAGTCTAAGGAGGCATAGCAAATGGATAGAATCATCACTCTGCCGGAAGGCTACAAGGCAGTATCTTATCTGCAAGCCGACGGCAATCAGTATATCGATTCCGGCTATGCCTTTACTGATCCGGAAGTGAAAATTGAATTCAAATATTTAAAAAATGTCCTGACCTGTAATCCCTTTGGTGTTGATGTGGGTGGTGGTAGTCGGTTAATGCATGGGCATTTCTACGCAAACAATTTTTATTCCGGCAATGGTGGCAGAACGTTGTCTTCTGACCTGACCCAATATACGAATACCATTTATGAGGGCAGTTCAGTCATTACCGGAACAGCCCTTGATGATCAGCAAGCAGTGGTTACCCTCAACGGAAAAACTCAGACTTTCAGAAATACATCCGCATCATATTTCTATGGCGGAACGACCATTACGGATTTTCTTTTTGCAACCAATAATGGTCATTCTGCCGATTATATGTTCATCGGTCGTCTCTATTATGTACGGTTCTATGACAGCACCGGAACCCTTGTCCGAAACTTTGAACCCTGTGTCAGAACCTCGGATAACAAGCCGGGAATGTATGACACAGTACACGATGTGTTTTATACAAACCAGGGAAGTGGCACGGATTTCACGGCAGGACCGGAAGTCTTTCTTGTCCGTTTCCTGAACTTTGCAGGGGATGATCTGCTCGGTACAGTCCTTGCGGAATACGGGG
>JAZLJW010000320.1:0-13297 GCA_045597345.1 Treponemataceae bacterium | reverse complement strand
GTGTGGCTTCTTCGCTGGTCATAAACGTTCCGTAAACCTGTGCGCCGGTTTCAGTAATGTCAGTTACTTCTTCGGTTATACGGTTGATGATTTCCGTGTGGTTGTTCAGGCGGCCGTTTATCAGAACATCTTCGCTTACCGTGGTAAGAATGCGGTGTTTTTCACCTTCCGTATACTGAAAGCGGAATATTTCGGCAGAGGCTGTATGGGGGAGAATCAGGATAATCAGAATGAGAAACAGCGGGTACTTCGACAAGCTCAGTAACCTTGAAAATCCAGGACCCCTGAGCCCGTCGAAGGGTCCGAGAACTAATTGGAATCTCATTTGGTAAAGCGGATCTCCTGCCAGCGGCTGTTGTATTCCATCAAACCTTCTGCAATATCAGCCTTAATTTCGCAGTTTGCCATCTGTTCTGCCGGATACATGGGTGTACTGGTCATATACTGGGCGGCAGGCAGGTTTACGCTATCTGGAAAGCAGAATTCATCAAGGAATTGGGCATATATTTCAGGACGATGGATAAAGTTGATGAATTCCATGGCCAGATCATAGTGTTTTGCCCCTTTCAGGATACACATGCTGTCTATGTACATGGGTCCACCTTCTTCCGGGATAAAGAAGTCAATGGTATCCCATTTATCTTCCGGTACTTCACCGAATACGGCTTCTGCATAGCCCTGACAAACCCAGAAATCGCCTGAGGCAAAGGATTTTCCAAAACCTTCGGCATCAAATTTTACCAGATTAGGCTTCCAGCTATTGATAACAAGATCCCGGGCGGCATCAAGCTCTGCAGGAACCAGACTGTTTACGCTGTTGCCCTGATAAATCAAGGCATCCCCGATAACTTCACGCATATCGTCCATCATGGTCATGCGGCCTTTCAGGTCTTTTCGGGCAAAAATATTCCAGCTGTGCTGGTAATCGTGTACTTTCTCCGTATTTACGGCAATGCCGGCAGCACCCATATAGTACGGAACGGCATATTCCATGGTAGGGTCATAGATTGCTTTTTCAAGAACTGCAGGATTAATGTTCCCCTTGTTTGTCAGTTTTTCGTGATCAATGGGCAAAAGTAACCCCAGCTTTATCATGATGCTTACGTAGTCCTGACTGGGAACGACAATATCGTAGCCAAGAGCCCCGGCCATAATTTTACTGAACATTTCTTCGTTACTGGCGTAACTGTCTACTTTTACCCGAACGCCGAATTCTTCTTCAAACTGCCGGATAACACTGTCAGGAGTGTAGTAGGTCCAGTTGTACAAGTAGAGAACATCTTTGCGGTTGGTACCCATGCAGGACGTAAAAAGTGCTGTGCAGAGAACTGCAGCAAGAATACCGGATGCAAGGCGTGGAATCAGTTTCATAACGTACATCTCCTTATTTTGCTGCAGCAATTACTTTCAGGAACTTACGGATACTGAAAGCAAACAGTACGGTAAACAGAATCATGATAAAGGACAGTGCATTGATTACCGGTGATACACCAAAACGGATCATACTGTATACGTACAGCGGCAGAGTGGTGGAACCGGGTCCCGAAACAAAGAAGGTGATGACAAAGTCTTCCAGGGACATGGTAACGCTCATCATGAAACCGCTTAATACGCCGGGAAGAATTGCCGGAATAATAACCTTGAACATAGTCTCCCGGTCAGTGGCTCCCAGGTCGTGGGCTGCTTCAATAATTGAGTAGTCAAATTCATCAAGACGGGCCAGAACCATCAGGAAAACGAAGGGCAGACAGAAGGTGGTATGTGCTGCAAAGATGGTAAAAAGCCCCAGTGGCAGGTGAATGCCGCTGAAGAAGATGACCGTTGATACACCGACGATTACTTCCGGCAGAACCATAGGCAGAAAGCTGATGGTCTGAATGTAGGCTTTTCCCTTGAACTTATACCAGTTGATGCCGATTGCGGCCAAAGTACCAAGAACGGTAGCTACGGCAGAAGAGGTAAAGGCAATAAAGAAGCTGTTGAACAGGCTTTCCCACAGATCCGGGCTGTTAAAGAACAGTTCCTTGTACCATACCATTGAAAAGCCGGTAAAATCGCCGCCTTTACTTTCGTTGAATGAGTACAAAACAATGTGAAACAGCGGCAGAAACAGGAACAGCAGGGTAACAATCAGGATGATACGCGAAAGACTGGCTGGACTGTGGTGTTTCTGAAATGCTTTACGGGCATGACGTGCCGGTTCTGAGGAAGGCTTCGGTTTATTGATTTTACGGACTAAAGGCTTAAAAGGGCTGATATTGCTTTTCACGCTTTACCTCCTTTGCTTTTACTTCCGTCTTTCAGGGTGGCTTCTTTTTTATTGGAGAACATTACCAGAAGGACCGCTGCCATACTTACCAGGGTAATGAGCATGCTGAATGCTGCTGCCAGTGGCCAGTTACGGGTCTTGTTTACCTGGTCAACGATAATGTTACCGATCATGTAGCTGTCTTTGCCACCAACCAGAAGCGGTACGGTATAGGCACCGAAAATCGGGATGAACGTAAAAATAACGGCGGTAAGTACCCCGCTTTTGATACTGGGCAGCAGCACTTTAATCATGGATTGTGCTTTGGTGCAACCCAAATCCCGGGCAGCTTCCAGCAAAGAAAAGTCAAAGCGGTCTATGGCTGTAAAAGTCGGCAGAATTGCGTACGGAATGTACATGTATACCGAAACCAGAATGACTGCTTTCTGATTGTACAGAAGCTGCAGATCTTCGTTTGCAAGCCCCAGTTTCATCAGAATAGTTGCTACAATACCGTCGCTTCCCAGAATGCTCATCCAGGCGAAAATGCGGATAAGACTGTTGGTCCAGAACGGAATGATAACCAGCAGAAGCAGCAGGGTCTGATGCTTGCTTTTTGCCATGGCATATCCGCAGGGCAGTGCGATGAGAATGGTAATGAGGGTTGAAACGGCAGAAATCCACAGGGTGCGGAGAAATACCAGACCATAGGCCGGATCCATCATCTGCCGGTATGCGTCTGCACTGAACTGCCAGACAACGCCGCCGTAGAGTCCTTTTTTAAGAAAGCTGTAAATCAGGATGATAACCAGCGGAGCAACAAAGAAAATGGTAAACCAGATTCCCATGGGCCAGGCGTAGCGTGGACCCAGGTTCTTGGAGTGGGGATGTGGGCCGCTCATTTTTCAATATCCTCAACGATATAGCCGTCGTTGGCGCTCCAGGAAACGTATACCGTATCCTTCCATTCAATTTCCGGACCGTCATCCAGAAAGTTACGGTGCTGTTTGAATACCTTGATGATGGTGCCGTTTTCAAGACGAACCAGGAACTTAGACTGGAACCCTGAGTATACCGGTTCTTCTACAACGCCTTTGAACACGTTGATATCGCCACGGGTAGTAGCTGGCGGTTCGGTAGAAATACGGATTTTTTCAGGCCGGATTGATACGCATACTTTCTGGCCCGGTTCGGTTTTGTCGTAGTCAGTAACCTTAATGGATTTTTCCAGTTCCGGAATATCCAGGGTAACCATGTATTCAGGATCCCGGTCTTCCGGAGTGTACAGGGTACATTCTTCTACCTTGGCAGTGTACAGGTTGGTTTCACCGATGAACTGGGCAACGAATTCTGTTGCCGGACTTTCATAAATTTCAAAAGGAGTGCCAACCTGCAGTACTTTACCGGCGTTCATGACGGCAATACGGTCAGAAACTGATAGGGCTTCGCTTTGGTCATGGGTAACGTAGATAAAGGTAATGCCGATTTTGTCGTGGAGGGTATCAAGGTCGATAAGCAGGTTCTGGCGCAGTTTGGCGTCCAAGGCAGACAGTGGCTCGTCCAGAAGAAGTACCGATGGCTCGTTAATGAGGGCGCGGGCAATGGCAACACGCTGTCTCTGGCCGCCGGAAAGCTGATTCGGTTTTTTGTCTACATGGGCATCAAGCTGAACCAGGTGCAGGTATTCACGAACTTTGTCGTCGATAACCTGCTTGTCCATTTTCTTTAAGCGCAGCGGAAATGCAACGTTTTCATATACGGAAAGATGAGGGAACAGCGCGTAATTCTGGAATACGGTGTTGGAAGGCCGTTTGTTTGCTTCCAGAGGAATTACGTTTTTGTCATCGAAGAGAACAACACCGTCATCCGGGAATTCAAATCCTGCAATAATCCGCAGAAGCGTTGTTTTACCGCATCCGGATGGTCCAAGAAGCGAGAAAAATTCGCCCTTGTTAATAGTAAAGTTCACGTTATCTAGAGCGTGAAACGTGCCAAAGTTTTTTGACACATTCTGAATTGTTACGGTGCTTCCTTTCACTGGTATCTGTTGCCCTCCTGAGGCGAAAAACATACGTTGCCACAATACATGGTTTCATCTTGTAACATGGTGTATTGCGGGGCGGATGTCAATAAAAATCGTACTAAAAAGAGGACAAATGTGTGGAATGAAAAAGGTACGCATTAATTGACAATGTATCAGCAATACTTGAAAAATCTACCGGCGTGCTGGTGACTGAAAAAAACGCTAGCTAGCGTCGCTATTGGTGAAACCCGGCAAGGAAACTATCGTTTGTTCATGCTGACCGCATGAACGCCGGGTTTCAACAATTTTTTTCAGTCCCCATCCCACCTCTCGATTTTTCATCACCACGATTAGAAATGACAATTAATGCGTATGTTTTAAGTGAATAGTATGTCTATTCAGACAGTCATGGCGGTGTCGGCTTCTTTCAGACGGTCCGGAATCTGAATGCCCTGTGGACAGTGCTTCATGCACAGGCCGCAGCGTACGCATTTATCCTGACCATGACCACCTTTTACCATATTGGCGTAACCGGTGCTCAGGGCACGGTCGGTGGTTTCGTAGGCACCGCGCATGCTCATACCGTTGTATTCCCGGAATACGGCTGGAATATCAACACCTTTAGGACATGGCATACAGTAGGAACAACCGGTGCAGGGAACCTTGATTCGGTCCTCAAACCACTTTTTGGCCTGCATGACAACATCCATTTCTTTAGCCGGCATGCTGTTGGGATGGCTGTTTGACGCAAAGGCACAGTTAGACAGCACCTGAGTCATTTCGTTCATACCGGAAAGTACGCAGGTAACTTCCTGACGTTCCCAGATGAATTTCAGACCCCATTCTGCAGGCAGGCGGGGAACCGGTGCATCCTTAAAGATATCAGTAATACCCTTTGGAGGATTTGCCAGCATACCACCGCGCAGTGGTTCCATGATGACAACACCGATTTCGTGGGCTGCAGCATATTCCAGAGCCTGTTTACCGGGATTTGCACGGGTCTTTTCACCGTCATCGTCAAGATAATTGTACTGAATCTGGCAGAACTCCCAACCGGCATAGCTGTCAACGATGAACTTGAATGCATCAATGCTGTCATGGAAACTGAAGCCGATATGGCGGATTTTGCCATCAGCTTTGGCTTTTTCCAGGAATTTGATGGCACCTTTTTCCATCATTTCTTCCCATCGGGCTTTGTGCATGGCATGCATCAGATAGAAATCAATGTGATCAGTGCGCAGTTTTTCCAGCTGGGCATCAAGAATACGTTCAAAATCATCGTATACTTTAATATCCCAGCAGGGCATTTTGGTTGCTACATATACTTTGTCACGCAGTCCTTCTTCTTCCAGAATGCGTCCAAGTACTTTTTCTGATTCACCACCATGGTAGACCCAGGCAGTATCATAATAGTTGATGCCGTTTTCATAGGCAGTCTTTACAAGTGAGCGGGTTGCTTCAACATCAACGGAACCGTCTGCACAGGTTGGCAGACGCATGAACCCAAAGCCCAGGGCAGAAACCTGAACATCGGGGATTTTTGGAAATGAGCGGTAATTCATAGGTCTGATTATATCATAAAAATTGACCACAACTCAGATTCTCAGTATCTTTAAAATATAAGATTAATAGGGAGGATACTATTCATGGTATCAATGATTATAGGCATCGTTTTTTTTGCTTTTACCGTAATTGCCTGTCTGCCGGGCTGTCTGAATTGGGGCGCTGATGTGATTCTGTTTTTAAAAGGATTCCTTCCCGTTTTATCAGCCTTTATTGGTCTGGTGGCTGTATTTATCGGTATTGCTGATATCAAAGATAAACGCGAAGCCAAAAAAGAAGAAGCTGCTTCTCTGGCTCAGGAATCAAAATAGCAGTTGACGCAAACCCTTTAAAAATGGTACTGTAAGACTCCCGTATATCTGCTCTTTACGTGCCTGTTTTATGGTTTGCTCACCTAGGTACAGTAAAGCAGTCCCAACGCCAGATGCAAGGTCAGTAAGACTGAAAAAGATTTTTATACTTTAAGGTATCTACATGAAAACTATTTTTGTGAACGAAAAGGATGCAGTTCGTAACTGGTATGTTATCGATGCTGCTAACCAGCCACTGGGTCGCGTAGCTGCAAAAGCTGCTGCTCTTGTTCGTGGTAAAGAAAAAGTAACCTTCACTCCTAACCAGGAAATGGGTGACTACGTAGTAATCATCAATGCAGACAAAGTTATCGTTACCGGTAACAAAGAAACTGACAAAATCTACTACCACCACACCGGTTATGTTGGCGGTATGAAAGCTTATTCTTTCGAGAAAAAACTGGAACGCCATCCTGAAGAACCTCTGATGCTGGCTATTAAAGGTATGCTCCCACACAACCGTCTGGGTCGCAAACTTCTCAAGAACGTTAAGATTAACGCTGGTGCTGATATTCCACAGGCAGCACAGAATCCTCAGAAAATTGAGCTGTAATAGGGGTATATCATGATCAAAAATATTGGTATCGGAACCGGTCGTCGTAAGACAGCAACTGCTCGCGTATTCATTCGCGAAGGTAACGGAAAAATTACCGTAAACGGTAAAGACATTGCAGATTACTTTGCAACTGCAGAACAGGTTCAGACTGTAAAACAGCCTCTGATGATTACTGCTTCAGATTCTAAATATGACATTCTGATTAACGTACAGGGTGGTGGACTGAATGGACAGGCTGGTGCTTGTCTCCATGGTATTGCCCGCGCACTGTGTCAGGTTAGCGAATCTAACCAGCCTGCACTGCACGCTAATGGATATCTTACCCGCGATAGCCGCATGGTTGAACGTAAAAAGTACGGTCAGCGTGGTGCTCGCCGCAGATTCCAGTTCTCAAAACGCTAATCGCTGCGTTTTTTTCAGAACCGAATGTTCAAAAAGCTGTTCGCTTGCCGCGGACGGCTTTTTTTTTGCTATACTGTTTTCATGTACACTCTTACTGCCATTAAAGAAACAGCCCCCGATGTGGCGCAACTTACTTTTCTCACGATGCCTCCCTTTTATGTACGGTTTGAATATCTGAATTTTCCTGAACATGCGTTACTTGAGGTGCAGTCTGAGTATTCTGTAGAAGTGTATAATGACCTTGTTCAGGCAGGACTAGCTTTTGCTGCAGAACGAAAGGCACTGGAATATCTGAATCGGAGTGAACACAGCCGTTTTGGACTTTCACGAAAGCTGCGCGATAAAGGCCATGATGAAACGGCAATAGCAAAAGCCTGTGATTATCTTGAAAGTAAAAACTGGCTTAGTGATCGACGCTTTGCTGAAAGTTTTTTGCGAAACCGAAGTATCACCCGGGCAGAGGGTCGGTCCCGCCTGTTGGGTGAACTGACTAGCCGTGGTGTCGACCGCCACATCGCCAATGAAGCGTTGGATGCTTTTTTCGATGAAAAAGACGAAACTCAGATTCTGGAACGGGCTGTCGATAAATTGCGTCGTCAGGGTAAAAAAGAAGAAGCCCTGGAACGTTCATTACTGCGTCTGGGCTTCTCGTACAAAGATATCAAAAATGTACTGTCTGGATCTCCTGACTGAAATATCCATAAGATATATGAAAATACTGCCAGTCAGGTGATGACTGTCAAAACCGCTAGCTAGCGTCGCTACAGGTGCAGGCCGTACAGGAAACTATCGAACCGGACTGCAACAGTTTTTGCCAGTCCTCGCCTTCCTTCCCGTATTTCCATAGCTGGTCTGAAACTGGCAGTCAGGGGATACGTGCGGTTTAGAAAGTAATTTCTTCAGAGCCGGCAGAGCGGATTCCCATACGGAATACCGGACTTCTGGTTCCAGAAGCTTTTTCCCAACCCAGCGCTTTTTCCATCATGCAGGTGTATTCCTCTACAGCTTCATTTGGAATAAATGCCTGAATAACGCCGGCAAACCCACCGCCATGAACACGGCAGGCAGCTTTTAATCCCTTTGTCTTGATAAAGTGTTCGGTCAAAGCCAGGCAGATGGCAATAGGTTGTTCTTCTGCAATACCCGGAACACAGATGTTCTGCAGCCACTTCCAGCTGCTGTTTCCGCTTTCGGTAATCAAAGACAGGAATGTTCCAAAGTCATTGTTACGTAATGCTGCTGATTCAGCATCTACGCGGTCATTCTCTTCAAGGAAATGGAATGCACGCATAACGGCACGGTCACCACAGGTGGCACGAAGTTCCGGCAGCTTTCCGGCTATATCAGCAAAGGTCAGGCCACGAAGGGTTTCTTTTCCGAACTGGGCAGCCACTTTTTTCATTTCAACCGGTATTGAAGAATACTCAGCGGAAAGATCTGCGTGACCTTTACCGGTATTTACAATCATCATGCTGTAGCCCTGTGCACCAAAATCAAATGGAATAGGTTCAACAACAGGCGTAGCCGGATTACCAAAGTCCATGGCAACCATACCGCCGGTAGCACAAGCCATCTGATCAAGCAGGCCTGATGCTTTGTCCCAGTATTTGTTCTCAGCAAACTGGCCACACATAGCACGTTCTGGAACAGAAAGTTCGCCATTGTTGTACAGACAGTTGAGAATCTGACACAGCATCATTTCAAAACTGGCGCTGGAACTAACGCCGGCTGCAGCAATTACTGTACTTGAGAATGCAGCTTTAAAACCACCAACGTTGTGTCCCCGGTCTTTGAATGCCTGAACTATACCGCGCAGAAGTGCAATGGATCCTTTTTCTTCAGGATGACGGGTGCTGTCGTTTACGTTGATTTCAAAATCTTCGTTATATACCAGATCCACAATGGTAATGGTGCCTTCAGCCGGAGCTACAACGCCGATGCAGTCAAGTTCGATACTTGCGGCAAGAACCTTACCCCAGTTATGGTCAGTATGATTTCCGCCGATTTCCGTTCTGCCGGCACTGGTAAAATAGCGCAGGGATTGATCTGTGGCACTGATGCCGTACCGTTTTTCAAAGGCGGCTGAAAGGGTGGCAAACCGTTCTTTTGCCTGCAGGGCAAGTGCGGTATCTGTACCGTAAACGTCTGTAAATGTCATATTTTTTCTCCTGAAGTGATTCAACACGTGTTGATTATTGTACTGTGTGACTGGCTTTTTCTGCAAGAAGGT
Organism: Treponemataceae bacterium; assembly: GCA_045597345.1. Taxonomy (GTDB): domain Bacteria; phylum Spirochaetota; class Spirochaetia; order Treponematales; family Treponemataceae; genus Treponema_I. The sequence goes on along the minus strand of JAZLJW010000320.1, from coordinate 3,925 downwards.
CGCTGTAGTAGCGTCTTTCAATATCAGATTTGTTGCCGCCGCACTGCTCAATCAGTTCTTCCAGCTGTTTCTGAAGCTGGCTGACAACTGCCGGATCATCGGTTCCGCTCATGGTTTCAATTTCAATAAAATCGCCTAAACCCTGTATCGTACAAAGTTCTATATGAAACCTGTCATACTGGAATCCCCGGGCAATTTTGAGCTTACTGTGTGACGGCACATAACCTGAATCCCTGAGAACCAGTTCAAATTCCTCTCTATTGCTTACGGTAAATTCATGTTCTTCGTTTACTTCAAAGGGTACCCCTTCTGCCGTAAATCGGGATTCCTTTTTCTTATAGGTGACGGTGGTACGGGATACAGGAAATTCCTTGCCGGAATCAATCTGCTCATCCCTGATACGCACGGTCATGTAGGAGTCATTGGTTTTAGTCAGCCGGTAATACTGGTCACGTTTTGTAATGGTTTCTACATATTCAGCAATGGATCCGGTGGCAGCAAGAACTGCATCAAAATTTCGGATCCAGGCTTTCAATTCAATTTCAAACATAGAAGCAAGTATATCATTTTCCGGATGTATGCAAAATTTCTCTTTCACTTTTTTTGTCGTATAATAGAGGTATGCAAAAACGCAAACTATCATCCTGGATATCAGAAACGTTTTCGTCGACCTCGGTATTAATCGGCATTATTTTTGCCCTTGTGCTGGCTCTTATGATGCTGCTTATTTTTGTGGCAGAACAGCATACCAATTCTTCAATCAATACGTTGTTTGATGCCTTCTGGTATACACTGGTTACCATTACAACGGTAGGGTATGGAGATATTACACCGGAATCTGTTTCAGGGCGGATTGCTGCCAGCGTCCTGCTTATTGCGGGTGTTGCCTTATTTGGTGCTCTTTCAGGAAAGTTTGCATCGTTTTTGTTTGACAGACAACAGAAAAAAGACAGGGGGCTTTTGAAAATGTCCAGAATGAATCATCACTTTATTATCTGCGGTTATAAAAATAATTTTGAAAAAATACTGGAACAGATTATCGTTGCCAATCCGGAAATCCCTGTTGAAAAAATAGTCCTGTTGAATACTGCCAGTCAGGAGCAGATGGATAAAATCAAGGAAAACGAAAAATTCAGGGGAATAAATTATCTGCATGGCGATTTTACTGATGAAGACGCATTGATAAAAGCGCAGATCAAGACAGCGGACAGGGCTTTGATTCTGGCTGATACTTCGAATGATTTTTCTCCTTTGGAAACTGATTCAAGAACCGTTCTTGGTGTTATTACCATAAAAAATCTGAATCCCAAATTGTATTGCGTTGCTGAAATACTGGATTCAAAATTTGAAAAACATCTTTCTCTGGCACATGCTGATGAAATCATTCTGTCGTCTGAGTACGAACGGAATCTTCTGGTGCAGGCTTCCAGCGGCAAAGGAATGAGTCATATCTTAAGTGCCCTGATTTCTGAAGAAGCGGAAGCCGGCATAACCTTAAAAGATATTCCCCGGAAATATGCAGGTGGTTCCTATGGTACCTACAGGAATGAAGTACAAGAAACGGGCATTCTGATAGGACTTCTGGAAAATACGGGTAACTTTTATCAGCGGCGGCGGGAGGCGCTGGCAGAAGCCCAGAAAAATCCCGATATGGAAAAGATTGTTGCTAATCTGCAGAAGGTAAAGACCTTAAAGAGTAATCTGCCGAATTTTGCACCACCGGATGAGTATTGTATCCCTGATAATGCAAAGGCAATTTTTATTCAGAGAAGCACCAGGGATGTTACCAACGGAGAGAACTAAGCTATGGAATATACTGAAGAATTACTGGAGAAAATTGCCAGACTGGAAATCTTTTCAGACTTTGATCCGGCTGACTGTACCCATCGTGAAATCCTGAAGAAAGTGGCCGCTATTCTGGAAGAACAGCATTTTTCAACGGGAGATGCCATCATTACTGAAGGGGAGGAGGGGGATTCGCTGTATATTCTGTACGAGGGCACAGTGCAGGTTAAGCGGAAAACTCCCCGGAATGAGCAGTTTGCTGTTGTGAACCTTTCGGCAGATCAGAATGTATTCTTTGGGGAAGTCGCCCTGGTTGACCGGGATACCCGTTCAGCGTCAGTTATTGCCTTGTCAGATGGAAAGGTTCTGCATCTTGACGGAAAGGCTTTTAAGACACTGTGTGATGCAGAGCCGGTGCTTGGTTACAACGTTATGTATCGTATTGCCCGCCGGATTGCCGCCAGCTTGCGGCATTCCAATAAAGACCTGATGACGTTGTACACGGCACTTCTGAACGAAGTTGAAGGTGGCGAATAGACAGGATGAAAGTACTGGCTTGCAAATACGAGTATTTTTTGTTACAGTAATAAAGTATTTACGCCGGCGTGGTGGAATGGTAGACACGGCAGACTCAAAATCTGCTGAGGGCGACTTCGTATGAGTTCAAGTCTCATCGCCGGTATAGAAAAAAAGCTTCTGATATCTGAAGTGCACCCCAGAAATTGGACACTTTAACTAGGCTGATTTTAAGGACTGATTCCTAAACTGTATAGGGGTCAGTCCTTTTAATTTTACCTTGATTCTTTTTTCATTGTACCAGGACAAGTATTCAATCAATTCACTCTTGAAATGGTCAACCGACTTAAATTCCTGTAAATACAGAAGTTCTGACTTTAACAATCCGAAAAAGTTTTCCATGACAGAATTATCAAGACAATTTCCTTTTCTGGACATGCTTTGCCTGATTCCTTTTTCTTTCAGCCTGCGTTGATAATCATACATCTGGTATTGCCACCCCTGGTCAGAATGGAGAATCAGGTTAGTACCATCAGGAATCTTTGCAAAAGCCTTTTCGAGCATATCAACGGTCTGGGCATAATTCGGACTTTCTGAAATGTTCCAGCTGATTAATGACTGGTCATGCAGATCCAGAATGGGAGACAGATATAATTTCGTTCCAAAAAGATTGAACTGAGTGACATCAGTTACCCATTTTTCATTGGATTTTGTTGTAGTAAAATCCCGTTTCAGAAGATTCGGAGCAATTTTGCCAACCTGTCCCTTGTAAGAGTTGTATTTATGCTGACGGACTTTGCAGACAATATGTTCTTCATGCATCAGTTTCTGAATTACCTTGTGATTTGTTGTAAAGCCTCTGTTCCTGAACTCTAGGGTAATTCTTCTGTAGCCGTAACGGCCTTTGTTTGCATGATAAATCTGCTGGACGAGTTCCCGCTCTTTTTTGTGCTTAACCTGCTTAGGATGAGTTTCTGAATAATAAAATGAACTTCTCGGAAATCCTGTAAGCTTTGTTAAATCTGAAACAGTGAATTCTGACCTTAGTTCCCCTACAGCTGAGATTATTCTTCCTCTTTCTCCTGCTGCTGTTTCTCGTCTTCCTGAACTAAGGCCAGATATTTTTTTAGGAATGCGTTCTCCATTCGAAGATATGCCAGTTCCTCATCTTTAGTCCATTCTTCTCTCGGTTTGTTTGGGATTAAGCTTTTCTTTGGCATTTTTGAACGCCTGCCTTGTTTCTGAAACAGAGCTTCTGTACCACCGGTAATATATTTCTTTCGCCATGCACAGATTGTTCCCTGATTTGTAATTCCAAAATGCAAGGCTGTTGCAGGGTCTGAAAGATGATGCTCTTGCTGATAGTTTAGCACTTTCAACTTAAATTCTCCGCTGAAATGCCTTGTTGGTTTTGTAAAACTTCCAGTTAATTCGTATTGTGCTATCCACTGTTTGATCTGACTATGATGAATTCCATATTTTTTCTGAAGCAGTGTGGCGCCAATGTGAGTTTCCTCATGTTCCTTAACTATTTTTAGTTTTAACTCTTCTGAGTATTTGGACATTAAAAAAATGCACCTCCTAAAATTGAACTTTTTTTGTCCAACTTTAGGGGTGCACTTCA
>JAZLJW010000319.1:0-28644 GCA_045597345.1 Treponemataceae bacterium | reverse complement strand
TTTTATTATTTATCGCAATTACGCAGGGATTTCTTTATTTTCATAATTTCTCAATAGTTCCCAAATCAGCAATTATAGGAATATTGAATGTTCTTTATTGGTTTTATCGGGAGATAACGAGTAAATGAAAAAAATACTTTGTTTTTTTGCAATCGTGCTAAGTATTATTTCTCTTTCCTTTTGTGGATATTTGACAAATATCTAAGATGAAATTCGTTTTTTAATAAAACTTTGCGTACGAACAGAATACAAAAAAGATAGAACAGACAGCTGTAATGACTTTTGATACTAATCAAAAGTCAAAACGCATATTCCCCGGTTTCATTTTTCTGGTATATTTTTTCCGCATGATCTAAAAAAATAAGTGTTACTGTTTACACTTTTGCAGTCTGCTATACAGAACTGCTTTTTTTTCATTTTTGACACACGGACCTGGAAGAAACGGTGCTGGAATTTTTTTACAGGAGTTCCTGCACCCGTACTCGTTTTGACAATGTTGCAGCCCGTAATTTTAAGAGGATACCTATACCGGGAAATATACTGTCTGTTCTATCAAGAATCCTTTTTCAGTATGCAGGAAATCACCCTGCAGAATTACAGTTCGTATACGTAGTCATATATTTTTTCTGATAATTCAAATGGATAACTGGTACTGCCATTTAACTGGGAAATCTGCTGCTCTGTCTCAAGAATTTCCCTACGGCAGTTTTTCTGCAGTGCAGCGGCTTTTTCAAGATCGTCACTGCTTACTACCAGGTGGTATTCGGTAATATCGTATACACCGGTAACGCTGTTGAAATTCTTTTCAACCAGATTTGCAGATGTGCAGCGGCTTACAATAGAGTCCAATACCCGTTCATTGTTTTTCAACACTTCAATGGTATCCAGCAATGGGCGGACAACGGTATTTGCATCATCAATGGCAATATTCAAATTGCCCAGAGTTTTCTGCAATTCCAGCAGAAACAGCGTTCCTTCCATAACAGACCCGTACTTTTTTGAGAATGCCTCAATGGAAGAGTTACCGGTTTCTTTATCATAGGTTACCGGCATGAACCGTAATTCAGTTGCCAACTCAGAAATTTTCTTTTTCAGCAGGTTCCTCAGCTTAAATCCATCAGTAAGTGTCAGTGTCATCTGTTTCATTTTCTGTTACCTCGTACCCTACTACAGTAGGAACAAATAACAAAAACGTAAGGCAATATCCGTAAAAAGTGTTGCTGAATGCTACTCAGTAATAAGAATGTAGCGAAATGCCGCAAATCGGGAGGATTGAAAGTACAGGCAAAAATTGTTGAAGGTATTATGAGACCCTGAAACCAGTTCAGGGTGACAATTAGCAACAGTTATTACTGATAGCATTCGCGAAGATCAACTACCAGTTCCTGGGGCAGCCATTCTTTTTCCATGCGCAGGAAGGCAGTACGGCTGATGTTCTTTCCACCGTACCGGGCGATGTTGTCGGTATACACCTGGCTGTCTATTAATTTGCCCCCGCATTTCTGAAAGTTTTCTACAAAGTGAACAAAGCCGCATTTTGTAGATTCAGCAATGGTAGTAAACATACTTTCGCCGCAGAAAACGCTGCCGATAAGAACGCCGTAAAATCCACCTGCCAGTACACCGTCCTGCCACACTTCAAAACTGTGGGCAATACCCTGCCGATGAAGCTCTGTATAAGCAGCAATCATTTCCGGGTGAATCCAGGTGCCATCCTGATCTTCCCGATACTGGCCGGCACAGTTCTGTATAACCTGCAAAAAGCACTGATCCATAGTATAGGTAAAAGGGTGCTCGCTTTTTGCATTGCTTTTCATGAAGCGACGGAGCCGGTCAGGAACGTGCAGTTCTTCCGGCAAAAGCACAAACCGAGGATCCGGACACCACCATAACAGCGGATCATCCTCGTTGTACCAGGGGAAAATACCCTGCACATAAGCAGAAAACAGCATTTCAACGCTCAGGTCACCACCCCATGCCACAATGCCGTCTTCTGACTCTTCCGGATCCGGAAATTCATAGTACCGCATCAGGCTGGAACGTGAGGTTTTCGTGGTGAACTGCTGCCTGATTTCTCATCGGAAGCAGAATCAGGAGTGTCCTTTGCAGCGTTTTTTGGTTCCTTAAACTTGAATGCAACAGTAGTTTTACCGTCTTTATCAGTAACAGCATCACAAGTAACAGTTCCGCCACCACTCAGCTGACCAAAAAGAACTTCATCAACCAACGGTGTTGAAATCTTAGAATCAACTACACGGGCAATATTACGGGCACCATATTCCTTGCTGTACCCCAGTTCTGCCAGATATGACACGCATTTCTTAGTCAGCTTGATTTTTACTTTTCTGTCAGCCAGACGTTCATTCAACAGACGGATTTCTTTATTGACGATATCGTCAATGCGCTCTCGTGCCAGATGACCAAAGGGCACAACGGCATCAAGACGGTTCCGGAATTCCGGAGTAAACGTATTTTTAACCGCTTCATCAATAACACTTGAGGTCTGGTTACGGTCTCCAAATCCGATAAGAGGCTTTTCCAGATTTGCACCACCGGCATTACTGGTCATAATGATGAAAACGTTGTGAAAATCGGCTTTCCGCCCCTGACTGTCAGTAAGCTGAGCGTAATCCATAATCTGTAGCAGCACGTTGTAAATATCATGATGAGCCTTTTCAATCTCATCAAGCAGCAGTACGGCATGAGGCTGTTTCCTGATTGCATCAGTCAAAAGACCACCCTCTTCGTATCCTACGTACCCTGGCGGTGAACCTACCAGACGGCTGACCGTATGCTTTTCCTGATATTCACTCATGTCAAAACGGATCAGCTCAAGGCCAAGAGTATCTGCAAGGGCCCGTGCCAACTCAGTTTTACCGACACCGGTGGGACCTGCAAACAGGAACACCCCACTGGGCTTTTCTGCCGACCGGAAACCGGCACGGCTTCTTTTAACACTCTGAGTAACAAGGCGGACTGCTTCATCCTGACCGAATACCCGTTTTTTAATGGTTTCTTCCAACGTACGAAGCTGTTCCCGTTCATCAATCTTTACGGTGTGAACCGGAACTTTTGCCAGCTTTGCCACAACTTCTTCAATAGTTGGTACATCAATAACTACCGGATCTGCAGAAACTTCTGCTTCTTTCTGCTTTTTTGCACCTTTCCAGCGGTTAATGGTTACCATAGCACCGGCTTCATCAAGCACATCAATGGCTTTATCCGGCAAACGGCGGTCACTCATGGCCTGAGTAGATAAGTCTACGGCAGCAACAATAGCCTCTTTGGTAAAAGTAACGTTATGATGCTCTTCGTAAAAGTTCTTCAGACCTTTAAGAATCTTGATGGTATCTTCACGGCCCGGTTCGTTGATGTCGATTTTCTGGAAACGACGCAGTAAGGCAGCATCTTTTTCAATAGACTTCTTGAATTCTTCATAGGTTGTTGCTCCCATACAGCGGAAATTCTTATGGGTCAGGAACGGTTTCAGAAGATTTGATGCATCGGGGCCGCTGTTACCGATAGTTGAAGAGCCGGCTCCGATTACCGTATGAATTTCATCGATATAAAGAATAACGTTTTTCAGCTTTAAAAGCTCTTTTGTCAGTTTCTCGATTCTTTCTTCAAAGTCTCCCCGATACCGGGTTCCTGCCATAAGAGCTGTCATATCAAGGCTGTATACCTGAAAATCTTTCAGTTTGTCCGGGACATCACCCTTTACAATACGCTGGGCAATACCATTGGCAATGGCAGTTTTACCGACACCGGCATCTCCTACATGCAGCGGATTGTTTTTGGTACGGCGGCACAGAACCTGCAGAGTCCGCTCAATTTCTTCATCACGGCCGACTACCGTATCCAGTTCCTTGTTTTCTGCCATTTCAGTAAGGTTGTGAGCCCATTTTTCCAATGGCGATTTCCGTCGGGCATTGTTTTTATCAACACCAAAGGCAGCCATGGCTTCTTCAATTTCTTCGTCGCTCAAATCCGGAGGAAGCATATCAAGCATCTGCTCAATTTCTTCGCCGCTGGGGCCATCACCGTTGTCGTCATCGCTATCTGCAGAACGTGGATAGTTCAGTTCGCTGATGGCTTCCATCATTTTCAGCTGGGTTACGCCCTGTTTCTGCAATGTCCATGCTGCATAGCAGTCTTTTATGCCCATTATGCTGATAAGGAAATCCGTTATGTCAATAAACTCTTTTTCAGCCCCTGCTGCATGTTCACTCATCAGGTCAAAGAGTGATGTCAGCTGTTCAGACTGAAACGGGCCAAGTTTGTCTGATTTTTTTTCATCAGTTTTCTTGTCTTCTTCGGACACGGCAATGGTGGTAGGAATCTTTGTTTCCAGATATTCGGTCAGTGCCATACCTACTTGCATGACAGAAACATTCATCATATCAAGAAGGTCTTTTACCGTATCGTCCACCAAACCCACACAAAGGATGTGTTCCGGAGTGACAAAAAGATGATTGTTGGCTTCTGCAAAATCAAATGCAGTCTGAAAAATTGACTGCAGGTTTTTATCTAAAATCATGCCTGTTTTACCTCAATTCGTAATGGAAAATTGTTTTTCCGTGCAGTTTCTACGGCAACATTCCGTAAACTGTTTGCAATATCCGGAGAGTATGTTCCAACTACAGCAGAACCTTTTTTATGAACAGTTTCCATTAATACTATAGATTCAGTTTCAGTTTTGGAAAAAAGCGTTATAAGAAGCCAGACCACAAAATCTTTGGTTGTAAAATCATCGTTGAACAGAATAATCTGACAGTCGGACGGTCTTTTAATCTTATTGCGCCGCTGAACTACGACACCGTTTCCGCTTGCTTCATTTGTCTTACTCATATAGTAAATATACTAAAAATTTTGTAAACTACAAAGGCTTCCGCGGCAGTGTATCCGCGAGCAAAGGAATATTTTATGGCAAATAATGAAAAACTTGACCTGTTGCGTCACAGTACGGCGCACGTCATGGCAGAAGCAGTTCTCAAACTGTTTCCCGGCTCAAAAGTTGCAATTGGTCCTTCAATTGACAACGGTTTCTACTACGACTTTGATCTGACCCGTCCTATCAAAGAAGAAGACCTTCCGGAAATTGAAAAAGAGATGCGCCGCATTCTCAACGGCAATCACGATTTCATCCGCGAAGAAGTTTCCAAAGCACAGGCTCTGGAAATGTTCAAGGATCAGCCCTACAAGATTGAACTGATCAACGATCTTCCAGAAGGCGAGACAATCTCTATCTATACTCAGGATGGCTACACTGACCTGTGTCGCGGTCCTCATGTTGCAAACACCAAAGAAATCAACGCTCAGGCATTCAAACTGATGCGTACTGCAGGTGCGTACTGGCGCGGGGACGCAACCCGTCCTATGCTGACCCGTATTTACGGAACGGCTTGGGAAAAACCAAACGACCTGAAAGATTACCTGAACATGCTGGCAGAGGCTGAAAAACGTGATCACCGCAAAATTGGCCGTGACCTTGACCTGTTCCACATTGATGAAGAAAACCCTGGTGAAATTTTCTGGCATCCAAACGGATGGACCATTTACAATATTATCCGCGACTATGTTCGTGAAAAGATCCGCAAAGACGGCTACGTAGAAGTTAATACTCCGTTCGTTATGCCGCGCACTCTGTGGGAACGTTCTGGACACTGGGCTAAATATCAGGAAAACATGTTCATCACCGAAAGTGAAAAACGCCTGTTTGCTCTGAAACCAATGAACTGTCCTGGCCACCTGGAAATCTTCAAGAGCCGTCTGCGCTCTTACAAAGACCTTCCAATGCGCTTTGCTGAATTCGGTTCATGTACCCGTAACGAAGCTTCCGGTGCACTGCACGGTATTATGCGTGTACGCGGTTTCGTACAGGACGATGGTCATATTCTGTGTACAGAAGACCAGATTCCTGCAGAAGTTGCCAAGTTCTGTGCCCTGCTGAAGGACATGTACAAAGACTTTGGTTTTACTGAAGAACGTATTGCCGTTAAGTTCTCTACCCGTCCTGAAAAACGCGTAGGTTCTGATGAAGACTGGGACCGTGCAGAAGCTGCTCTTGCAGATGCCTGTGTAAAAGCTGGTCTTGCATACGAAATTCAGCCTGGTGAAGGTGCCTTCTACGGACCAAAACTGGAATTCCAGATTACCGATGCTCTGGGACGCCAGTGGCAGTGCGGTACCATTCAGGTTGACTATCAGCTGCCTTCTGGTGAACGCCTGAATGCTGAATATGTTGGTGAAGACAACGCTAAACATCACCCGATCATGCTGCACCGTGCCGTTCTTGGTTCACTGGAACGCTTTATCGGTATCATGATTGAAAACTTTGCCGGTGCCCTGCCAACCTGGCTGCAGTACCAGCAGGCTACCATCATTCCTGTTGCTGCAAACGTTGAAGGTTACTGTACAGATCTGCTGAAAAAACTGGAAGATGCAGACATCCGCGTTAAAGCCGATATGGGCAATGACCGTATGAATGCAAAAATCCGTAATGCACAGATGATGAAGATTCCGTACATGCTGGTTGTTGGTGAACGTGAAATGAACGAAGGTACTGTTGCAGTACGCTTCCGCGACGGACGCCCACAGCAGACCATGAAAGTAGACGAATTCATCGCCTACGTAAAAGACAAGGTTGCTACCCACTTTGTAGGAATCTGAGTCGTAAGTTTGGCCGCGTGCCAAACTTACTTACCGAGTTGCTGACGCAACTCGCGGATTTATGTATCGCCATCCATGGCGATACGGCTGGCGCAACTCGTAGCCAGGGTGACTGAGCTTGTCGAAGTCCCCTATGTAAAAGACAAAGCCCGCGTACCATCTGGAACGCGGGCTTTTTTTTACTATCCAGCCAAGCCACCATGGACGGCGGCCGATAGTCTTTATCCATCATCCCGAATGCAAACTCTGTCATTCCGAACTTGTTTCGGAATCTCATAGATGCTGAATCAAGTTCAGCATGACATTCTATCAGTAACTTTCACGCCTTCTGCTTTGCTGACTCTTCTTCCTCAAGAACACGGTAGGCAACTTTTCCTACCAGAGTCTTAGGCAGTTCAGAACGGAACTCAATATCATAAGGCATGGCATATTTTGCAATATTCTTCTTACAGTGCTCAATAATCGATGCCTTGATTTCTTCGCTGGGTTCAATTCCCGGCTTCAGCATGACAAATGCCTTAACCTTCTGGATCTTTACCGGATCCTTTACTCCGATAATACAGCTCATATGCACGGCTTCATGGGCATCAAGAATGTTTTCCAGCTGGCTGGGATATACGTTATAACCATTGGTAACAATCATTCTCTTTAAGCGCTGCTTAAAGTAGATAAAGCCTTCTTCATCCATGGTTCCCAGATCCCCGGTATGAATCCAGTCAAGACCGTCAGCATGGCGCTGCTTGGTCTGAGCCGTTTCTTCCGGATGGTTCACATATTCCATCATGACTGTAGGACCTGCCAGACAGATTTCGCCTTCTTCACCGTAGGGAAGTTCTTCCTGAGTGCCCGGCTTAACAATCTTGTAGTAAGTATCCGGCAGCGGAATGCCGATGGAACCTTCCTTTTCCTTATCAATAGGAGTCAGACAGCTGGCAGTAACACACTCGGTAGTACCGAATCCTTCCCGGACTTTTACTTTACAGTTGTGTTCAGCAAGGAATGCATCAAATCGTTTTTTAAGCTCAATGCTCAGACTGTCACCGCCGCTGAAAATACCCAGCAGGCAGCTTAAGTCGGCGCCATCAAGCAGATTCATGCGGAGCAGTGCTTCATACAGACTGGGAACACCGGCAATGTAGTTGGGGCGTTTTTTGCGGATCAGGTCTGCATAGCTGGCAGGTGTAAAACGGGGAACCAGAATACATTCAGCACCGTTTACCAGCATGGAATGAATTGAAACACCAAGACCAAAACCGTGGAACATAGGCATAACTGCCAGCATTTTCTGTCCGGCTTTAAAAGTCTGAGCCATTTCTGCCAGCTGGGCACCCAGTGCGTTAAAGTTACCGTTGCTTAAGAGAATCCCTTTGGAAACGCCGGTAGTACCACCACTATACAGCATGACAGCAGGATCAGAAGCAGTGCGCTTCTCTCCTACAGCACCGGTATAACGGTCGCCCCCTTTCATAAACTGCTTCCAGGTAACAACAGAAGCATCAGCAGGAATTTTTGGAATCTGACGGCCCTGAGTCAGGTCATAGCCAATTTTCATAACCGGATTCAGTGCATCACGGATAGAAGCAATAATCAGGTTCTGAATATGCACCTGACTGCGTATTGCCGCAAACTTGCCGTAAAACTGGTCGATGGTAATAGCTGCAACGCTGTTTGAATCATTCAGGTAGAACGCAATTTCCTGTTCACTTGAGAGCGGATGAATCATGCAGGCAACACCGCCAATCATATTGATGGCGTAAAAAAGCTGTACAGCCTGCGGGCAGTTAGGAAGACATACTGTTACTTTATCGCCGGCTTTAATACCCAAAGCCGTGAGTGCTTTTGCACAACGTGTAATCTGCGCTGCCAGTTTGCTATAAGTGGCACTTGAACCCATGAATGAATAAGCGGTGTATTCTGCATATTTTTCTGCCTGCAGAAAAACCTCATCAACCATGGAAAGATCAGAATATTCAAGATGTGGCTGCACCTTGCCGTAAGAACTATACCATGGTGTTTTTACCATGGATCCGCCATCAAATGTACTCATTTTAATTAATCCTTTTTCTTTTTAGTTTCCACAACTACTTTTTCATCAGCCGGGCGATCCACCAGTTCAGGGTGTTCAAAAATATGTTTCAGCACTTTTACTGAATTTGAGAAATACACACCGTCAGCAATGCGTTCATCAAGAGTTAAGCCCAGCTGAATGGTCATGCGCATGTCAACATTGCCGTTTTCATCGTAGAACGGACGTTCTTTCATTTCACCAATGACTACGAAAATACTGTTGGAACCGCGGTTACTTAAGTGATGATATCCTGCCTTCAATTTGATGGAACCAAGATTGGTAATGAAGAATGTTGCGTAACTGGGATCTCCCTTCATGATGCCGGCAGGAACATGACCGTGAAAATCAAGGCGTTCCACTACCCACATGATGAATCCAACCAGCCAGTGAGGCATGGCTGCAACAAAGTTCATGGTATCAACAATATTGGCACCACCAGAACGAACACTGGTTACTTTTTTCAGAATGGTCTCGTGAACGGTATCAAGAGTTGTTTCCGGACCATAGGGCAGATAGGCTATTACTTCATCTGCGTGGTCTGCCAGAATTTTCTTAACGGTAAAAGCTGCAGAAACTTCTTTACGGTCCCAGTAGCGCTTTCCACGGACAAAGCGATTCAACAGCGGCCGGTTCCATGCCGTTTTAATCATGGCTGCAACAACAAAATGAAATATTTTGTAGGGAAGTTCGGGATGCTGGTTTTCAGCATTCTTTTTTTCAAGGTAGGCAAGAACATTTGTTAAATCGAAGGTCTCCATGATGAAGGCTTCGTTATCTGTTCTGTTTTTATACATAAACGGCATGATGACATGCATGCCGTCGATTTTGCGGACCAGCCAGGCATCCTTACGGTCACCCCACCGGTCCTTATGCTCGATTTGCTCTGCTTTTTCGTAATCCATAATACCTTATTGTACCATGGATTACGGATTCTATGCTATTTGCCGGAAGAAACTTCCTTTGCACGTTCCAGGGCAGCGTTGATGTTGTCAAAAACGTTTTCTTTTCCAAGAACGTCCAGAGTACCGGTCTTCTGCATCAGCATATACGGCTGGGTATGAATACCGGAAATAATGATGGTAACGCCTTTACGGTCGCAGGCAGCTTTCAGCTGTTCCAGAGCACGGAGACCACCGGCATCAAGGTACAGAGTATTGCGCATACGCAGAATCAGAGCCTTGTAACTTACGCCAGCCTGTTCAACAGCCAACTCAAACTTACGTACAGTACCAAAGAACAGAGGGCCATCAATTTCATATACCAGAACATCTTTTGGAAGCTCGATGGTTTCCACATCACCGTTTCCACTGATACCGCCAACAATCGATTTGCTGTTGGTCTGAACTTCTGATACATCAATCATTTTCTTGATGAAGAAGAAAGCGGCAAAGCCAAGACCAACTTCAATGGCAACAGTCAGGTCGATGAATACGGTAATGATGAAAGTAACAGCCAGAACGGTAATATCCGATTTCTGACCTTTAAGCAGTGCTTTTACGGCAGGGAAACCAGCCATGTTCCAGGCAACGTTCATCAGAACAGCAGCAAGAGCCGCCATAGGAATATACACTACGTAACGGCCCAGAACCAGCATAATCAAAAGCAGGGTTACTGCATGAGTAATACCGGCAACAGGAGTACGTCCACCGTTCTTAACATTGGTAGCAGTACGGGCAATAGCACCGGTAGCAGGAATACCGCCGAACAGCGGACTTGCAATGTTGGCAATACCTTCTGCAATAAGCTCAGTGTTGCTGTCATGTTTCGCACCAATCATACCGTCAGCAACAACAGCTGAAAGCAGGGATTCAATGGCACCCAGAACGGCAATGGAAATAGCAGAAGGAAACAGCTGAATTACGGTATCAAGAGAGAACTGCGGGAACACCGGTTTTGGTAGGCTTGATGGAATAGAACCATAACGGCTTCCGATGGTAGCCAGCTTAAGACCACAGGTTTTATCAAGGATAACGGTGATGACGGTAGCAAGTACGATAACAACCAGGGATCCAGGAATTTTTTTGTTGATTTTTGGCCATACGAAAATCACGATAAGACTGATGAGGGCAACCAGGAAGCTGTACACGTTGATGGTTCCGCGGGCAGCCCAGAATGCAGCCAGTTTGCCGGTAAAGTTTGCAGGAACATTGGTAGCGGTAAGGCCAAAGAAATCTCCAATCTGTCCGGTAGCAATGGTAACGGCAATACCGGCGGTAAAACCGGTTACGATTGTGTATGGAATAAACTTTACAAGCCCGCCCATTTTGAAAACACCCAGCAGGATGAGAAGTACGCCAGCCATAAGAGTTGCGATAACCAGACCATTGTAGCCATACTGGGCAACAATGCCGAATACGATAACGGTGAATGCACCGGTAGGACCACCAATCTGTACACGGGTACCACCCAGGGCACTGATACAGAAACCGGCAACAATGGCGGTAAACAGACCGCGTTCAGGACTTACGCCGCTGGCAATGGCAAAGGCAATGGCCAATGGAAGGGCAACAATACCAACAATTACACCGGCAATAAGGTCGTTTACAAAATCCTTTCCCTTATAGCCTTTCATGGTGTTGATGAGTTCAGGTTTAAACATAAGAAAACACCTCAGTGATACTGAGAATATGCTTTTTATGCGAAAAATTCAACTAAACTGCACCAAATGCGAAGAGTATGCTACAATACCTGCATGAAACTGTTTGCTATATCTGACATACATGGCTCTATAGGAGCCCTTGAACGTGCTGTTTCTGCTTTTACGACCGAAAAGGCAGATATCCTCGTCATTTGTGGAGATTACCTGAATCATGGTCCCCGTAACCCGGTACCTTCCGATTATGCTCCGCAGAAGGTTGCAAATCTTTTGAACTCACTTTCTTCATCCATTGTGGCCGTCAGAGGTAACTGTGACAGCGAAGTTGACCAGATGCTCATAACATTTCCCTGTCTGACTCCCTACACAACCATCGTTCTGCCCAACTGCCAGCGGGTCTTTATTCACCACGGCCATCTGCATACTGCCGAATCTCTCGCTGAAACTCTACCCGACAGGACCATCATCCTTTCAGGACATACTCATATTCCTGTCAATGAAACAATAACCATACAAGATCATCACTACACTGTCTGTAATCCTGGTTCCATCACCTTTCCAAAAGCTGACAGCAAACCAGGATATCTGCTCATAGAAGCAGCAGAAAACACTGCAGAAGCTGCTGTTACCTGGCACGCGTTATAACCGTTAGGGAATTTGCGCTAAATCCCCTGCAAGGGATATACTTAAAGTATGCAGTCAGATAAGACGTTTTCACCAGCAGAATACATTTCTCACATTGCATTGAATCAGGATGATATCCGCTACATTCACCTGTTGTGGAATACTATTGAGCCAAATTCCGGCCAAATTAATCAGGACATTTTGAATACCTACATAGAACAGTGCAGAAATCTCCGGGAATCCGGGCAGACTATCTGTATCACCCTATTCAATGACAATTATCCAGACTGGTTTATTCATCAGGGAGGATTCTTAACCCTTACCAGTACTCCTGCATACCAAAACTACCTGACCACCGTCGTTACTGCGTTAAGCAACTGGGTGGATTTATGGCAGCCGTTTCAGGTTATACCAGAGTTGTCAGATAACAGTATCGGGCTGATAAAAGAAACAAGAAACAAGATTATGCAGTCCAATATTTCGCGAACACAGGAAGCTGCATATCAGGAAATTCACCGGCAGCTGGGGTATTTTTATCATACACCGGACGGCAAAAGAAATTATATTGCCGTCCTTACTCCCAGTCATTCTGCAGGCGATTGGACAGAAGCATTGATTGATGATTCAAGCATTGTTTCAATCTCATCATCCAGCAGATAAAACAAGTCGAGACCTGTCAGCTCCTCAATCTGATCAATTGAAACAAGAAATGATTCCAACGGGTCTGACAGCTTCGCATTGGGGATAAGTACTGCCCAGGTGTCTATTTTCTGGGTTTCAGAGCCAGTCCCCTTTACGAACAGCGCTACCTTGTAGTAGTACTCAGGAATACGTATTTCATTTACACCAATAGAGCCATACTCATCAGCAGGTTTATTCAGTATCGGACCGGTTACAACATACGTAGTGTCATACTTGCCGGCAGTACTGCGGACATACGCTTCTGCTTTAGACCAGATTCCCCGGTTAAAAGAGCCAACCTGCGGTGACATATTGCTCAGATAAAACGAATCACTCATGGCTTCTTCACTGTATGCCATATCAGCAGCAGGTGCCAGGTGACCACGGTCATACCCGGAACCACGATAGTCTGACAATTCTGCAGAACCAGTAGAAATTTCAGGATCCGGCCGGAAATTATCACCACGGCTGGTATGTTTCGTCAGTTTTTCCGGAGTCAATGTGTAGGCAGCCCATTCCGGCTGTTCGTAGTTTTCCCGGTAACAGATGGTATATCCTGCGAACTTGCGGATTTGATGCAAATCATGTGCGGCTGCACCAAAATCGTCGTCACCATCAGTGCCTTCACAAAGTGGAATCTCAAGAGCAACAGGGAGAGACTGAACCGAGGAAAAATGAGATCCGGAAGATGCAGGCGGTTCAGCCTGTGGAACTTCCACATATACCGGCAGACCAAGATTTTCCGAAACAGTATTGATGGCCTCGGCAAAGAGTGTTGGATTTACATACCAAAGAACAGCAGCACAAACAAAAATCCCGACTATCCAGAGGAAAAGCCGGGATTTTTTATGTGACCGCTTTTTAGACGGCCGTTTACTCATTAGAAGTCTGCCTGTTTAGGAGCACGTGGGTAAGGAATAACCTCACGGATATTCTGCATACCGGTTACGTAGCGGATCAGGCGTTCAAAACCAAGACCGAATCCTGAGTGAGGAACGGAACCGTACTTGCGCAGATCCAGGTACCACCAGTAGTCTTCAGGGTTCATGCCCAGTTCCACAATGCGGTTCTTCAGTTTGTCGTAGTCGGCTTCACGTTCAGAACCACCGATCAGTTCACCGATGCCGGGAACCAGAACGTCTACGGCGCCTACGGTTTTGCCGTCATCGTTGGCCTTCATGTAGAATGCCTTGATTTCTTTCGGGTAGTTGTACACCATTACCGGGCGTTTATATACCTGTTCGGTCAGGTAGCGTTCGTGTTCAGTCTGCAGGTCGCAGCCCCAGAATGCTTTGTATTCAAACTTGTCGTTGTTTTCTTCCAGAACTTTAATGGCGTCAGTATAGGTAACGCGTGCAAAGTCGCTGGTGGCAACGTGGGTCAAGGTCTCAATGAGACCTTTCTGAATGCGGGCATCAAAGAACTCCAGGTCTTCGCGGCATTTGGTCAGTGCCCAGTTCAACAGGTACTTAACAAAGTCTTCTGCCAGGTCCATGTCATCTTCAAGAGTGTAGAATGCCATTTCAGGTTCAATCATCCAGAACTCAGACAGGTGACGTGGGGTGTTTGAGTTTTCTGCACGGAAGGTAGGCCCGAAGGTGTATACGCGGCCCAGAGCAGTGGCATAGGTTTCTGCTTCCAGCTGGCCTGAAACAGTCAGGCTTGCTTTTTTACCGAAGAAGTCTTTGCTGTAATCTACTACACCGCTTTTTGCAACGCGTTCAAGATCCAGAGTAGTTACCTGGAACATTTCTCCGGCGCCTTCGCAGTCACTGCAGGTAATGAGTGGTGCGTTGAAATACTGGAATCCACGTTCCTGAAAGAAACTGTGAACGGCAAAAGCCATCTGGTTGCGCACACGGGCAACGGCACCAATCATGTTGGTACGTGGACGCAGATGGGCAATTTCGCGAAGGAATTCAACGCTGTGACCTTTTTTCTGCAGAGGATAATCTGAAGGTGATTCACCCAGAACTTCAATTGTTTCAAGTGATACTTCTACTGCCTGGCCAGATGCAGGAGAAGGAATCAGTTTACCGGTAGCGCAAACAGAAGCGCCGGTAGTAACTTTATTGAGCTGGTTTTCAATATCTGCTGAATTACAATTGGTATTTTCGCGGTCGAAAGTTAACTGGATAGTGGCGAAGCAAGAGCCGTCGTTCACCTGAATAAAGCATAAGTTTTTGGAATCGCGTTTTGTGCGCACCCAACCGCATACTGTAACCGTGCGGCCGTCCGGTTCGGACACTAAGATGTCCTTAATCAATTGTGTTTTCATAGGTATCACAATACCATTTTACGGCCCACAATTTCAATAAAGCAGAGCATACTCTTGTGCCAGATAGTCCTACCGGCATTTTTCGAAAAGACAAAACCGCTCGCTAGCTCGCTAGACGCTGAGCAGGCAAGGAAACTATCGTGCCAAGCTCAGAGTCTTTTTGTCTTTCCGAAAAACACCTCCCGGACTCTCTGACACAACTATCCCTCCACTGTACGAGTCCGCGACAAAAAGGCCGGAAGGACTTTGTGTCACAGGTTGATTTTACCGGAGGAAAGGTTCTTCAAGGCCAGTGCCAGGTCAGGAAGTTCGGTCGATACAATGCGCCCGGAGATAGCAATATCGGTACCATATTCTTCTGTCACTTCAGTAACCGTAAAGTTCCCCAGAAGCTGCTTTACCCGGTCAAACAGTTCGTAACTGCAGTGGAATGAAAAATCACTGCGCTCAACGTATTCTTCAAAAAGGCCGGCAGCTTCGGCTGCCTCAAGAACCAGTCTGGTGCTGTCGCCATAGGCTTTGACAAGGCCTCCTGTTCCCAGAAGAGTTCCGCCAAACCAGCGGGTAACCGTCACCAGCAGGTTTGTTACACCGCGGCCTTTAACCACATCAAGCATAGGGCGTCCTGCAGTGCCGCTTGGTTCTCCGTCATCACTCATGCCCATGACTTCGGCACCAAGACCGCAGATAAAGGCATGGCATACGTGGGTAGCATCAGCGTATTTCAGTTTTTGGGCTTTTAAGGTATCACGGGCCTGTGTCTGACTTTCTACGGGAATCACTTCTGCAAGAAAGCGGCTCCCCTTTACCATCAGTTCTGCGCTGGTGTATCCGATGCAGACTCGCATGACGACTCCAAAAATACTGTTTCATTTTCCTCAGCCATTGGTATTGCAGCATGAGGACCGGTTTCGGTTGCATAATAATAAAAAGCATTAAGAGAAAGCAGTATTTTTACATACAGCATATACCGTATGACAACTGCAACCATGCCTACTGGCTGGCTGATAATCGGAGAAAGTTCCCCAGACAGATTCAGAGCAACAACAACACAAGAAGATGCAATATAAAGTACAAACAGCAACCAGCTGGTATGCAGCAGGAATTTCAGTAATTCCCATTTATTACCGTTCAGCAGATGCTTACTCTGATTAATACACCACCGCAGACTGCAATTATGGGGATTATGATACAAAAGTGGGAAAACAAATGCCCAAGGGAAAAAAATGCAGAAGGATACAAGCAGTACCGGTATTACAGCAAAAAGAAAATACCGTGTGGCATCTATACTGAAAAGGCCCTCTACCAATGCAAAAACAAAAACTTCTGCAATGATAAGAAGGAATATCGTAACGAAAACCAGCACAGTCAGAGAAATAAGACGTCCCGCATCACGGAATCCCCAAAGGAGATGACCAATGACCGCCTGCTCCTGACAGTAAAACCGTCCCAACATAACAAACATACCATACATAAGCATGATGGAAAGAACCATAGCGGCGGCAGAGAGCAACACTGAAACCAACTGAAACAGTGCCGAAGAAGACCCAGTGAGTACCATTGCCGGCAGCAGTGTAAATATCCCTATGAATGTGGTAAAAATGGTCATTGTTACCACTGCAGTAACGATTTTTCCAAGATTTTCTTTCAGAACCGACTGTATTCTGCCGGATAATTCAGTATACACCTGAGGTGTGATTGTAATAACCATAGACCCGAGTATACCATGTTACCCAAAAGGATAAAAGAATCAGTCTGTTATAACGTACGATCGGTAGATTCTGAGCGAATCAGCATTTCTGCAGCTTCTTCACTGTACTGACTGTCAAAAATTCTGCACAAGTCATCTTTGCAGCGCTTGAATGCATCGATTAAATCCGGGTCAAACGCTATACCTGATTGAGATTCTATCCATTCTGTTGAATCTTCATGGCTAAAGCGGGTTTTATAGGGACGAACCGAACGCAATGCATCATACACATCAACGATTGATACTATTCTGCCACTCAAAGGAATATTTTCACCCTTTATTCCCCGTGGATACCCAGATCCATTCCATCGTTCATGGTGTGTCCAGGCAATTTCGGCTGCAGTTTCAAGAGTTTCTTTGTCTTTGAGAATCTGATAGCCAATATCTGCATGGGTCTTCATTATCTCAAATTCCACTGGAGTTAATTTACGGGGCAAATGAAGAATACCATCTGGAATACCAACCTTACCGATATCATGCATCGGAGCAAAAAATTCCAGCTCCCGGCAAAATTCCGGTTTACAGCCTGCTTCTTCAGCAAGCCGCCGGGAAAGAGATGCTATACGGGTCAGATGGGTACCCGTTTCATAGTCACGGGCTTCTGCCAGCTCGGTCAAAGTCTTATAACAACTGATACGAACATCCTGTTCTTTATTCCGCAGATCATGTTCATACTGAAACATACGGTTTCCAACCGTTACACGGGCTTTTAATTCTGCAAGAGAAAGTGGTTTTACCAGATAATCATCGGCACCGGAATTCAACCCTTCAATAATGTCATTTGTTGTACTGTTTCCAGTAAGGAGAATAATGTAACAGTATCCATCAGTATTCAGACTACGGATTTTCTGGCACAATTCTACACCAGACATACCGGGCATAATCCAATCGAGAATCATGATATTGAATTGAATTCCACGGCGTACGTAATTCCATACTTCGGTTCCCGTTGAACAAACGGTAACGTCATAGCCCCATTTTTCCAATGTATGAGACAGTAATGTTCTGATTGATGCGCTGTCATCAGCAACAAGAACGCGCAATGGTTTCTGATCTAAAGATACTAGCATACATGGTAAGAATACCACGTGGAACTTTGTACGTGTTAAGAAAAGATTACGAAAAAAGGGATTAAAAAGCCAATTCCCGGACTTGAACCGGCCCTTCCAATCGGCACCTCCTGTGCCTCTTTTCAGGGCACCATCATAATTCCACAAATCTACCGGATTGCCAGTACATGCAAAAACGCTGTGAATAACGTTACAACTGTTGAGTTTTGCCTCAGCAAAACTCAGTAAGGTTGTGTTGCTTTGCAACACAACCGACCGTCGCTATTGGTGAATCCCGGCGTAGAAACTATTTATAGTTCATGCTGCCGCATGAACGCCGGGCTTCAACAATTTTTGCCTGTACTGTCCCTCCTCTCGATTTGTGGTATTTCTGTTCAATTCTCGTTGCTTTGTAGCATTCAGCAACACTTTTTGCGGACAGAGCCTAAAATAAAAAACCCTGGAGTTTTCCAGGGTGAATGAGCCAATTCCCGGACTTGAACCGAGCACCTACGCGTTACGAGTGCGTTGCTCTACCAGATGAGCTAAATTGGCAGGTTATTAGAGATTACATAAAAAGTGCCGCTGCGTCAATGCAGGAACTGGATTATCATCCCTGACGCTGAGCAGACCGGGTATCAACCATGCGCTTCATGTCTACCATGTTCTGCACGATGATATAGCTGTCATAGACTTCAATTTTGTGTTTATCCACAAACCGGTCCATTTCTTCTTTTACGTCTTCTAAAGGCAAACCAGTCCAGTGCGAGATATCCTGAACCGTCAAGTTAAACCGTCGGCTCCGTTCGCCAGGATTCTGTACCGGGTTCAATTCATCAAACATCACAAGAACTTCGCCAACACGGGCAGATTTATCCTGTATAGTAAGAATCTTAAATCTCCGTTTCTGGTCATAAATACGTTTGCAGAACAATTTCAACAGAATCAACGCCATCTGAGGATTACCGGTAATCAACTGTTCAAAATTCTCTTTAGTAAATTCCAGACACTTTACTTTATCTACGGCTACACACGTTGCAGAACGGGGCGTATTATCAAGAATTGCCATTTCTCCAAAGATTTCAGAAGGCAAAAGAATATCAAGGTTTTTGTTCGAACCATTCACCGTTTTAACCAGCTGAACCTGGCCTGCCTGAATAAGATAAAAGCAATCCCCCGGTTCAAATTCAGAGATAATAACCTGACCCGGCTCATACTCTTTTCCAAACCGTGCAAAAGCAGGTAATTCAAACTGCTTGAGTAAATTTGGGTTTGATACGTTCAGTATCGGCTGCACCTCAGTATGAGATATGCGGTCTGAAAGCAGCTCTTTTCGGTGTTTCGCATCCTGCAACAATTTTGCAGCCTGGGTTTTATTAGGTGCATTGGGAAACCGCTTCAGCAGTCGAACCAGAACATCGCAACAGGAACTATATTTTTCGTCATCAAAAAAAGCTTGGGCAACAGACAGCATTCCGTCATGCTGACTTACTTTCGACGAACTGTTCAGTACCGATTCAGTCTTTGTGTGAATTGCCCGCAACTGTTTTGAGAAAACACGCAGCATGTTCATTATCAATGCTTTATTATGACTGAACATCTGCTCAAATTCCGGAACAGTCATGCAGATGGTAACACTGTCAGCAACAACACGGGCTTCTTCTTCTCTGGGATAATGACCAAAAGCAGATTTAACACCAAAAAATCCACCCTGAGTGATTGATTCCGATATACGGGCACCAGTTTCAATATCAATACTGTTTAAAGTAACGGCACCTTTCTGAAGAATAAAAATACGCTCATCATGGTCACCGGTAAAATAAATAATGGAACCTTTAGTGAATGGTATAACCCGTGGCATAGAAAGCCCCTCACAATATAGTTTTCGCTTATAATAGTTTAGCACAAGAACACAGAATGTGCTAACCTATATTCATATGATTGATTTGCACACTCATTCCACTGCTTCAGACGGAAACTTAACCCCATCACAGCTTATCGAACTTGCATACCAGAAACATATCAGCGTTTTAGCCTTAACTGATCATGATACTACTGCCGGATTATCAGAAGGTGAAGAAAAAGCCCATGAACTTGGCATTCAGTTTGTCCGGGGTATTGAATTGAATATCGACTGGCCAAGAGGAGAATTTCATCTGCTGGGACTTGGACTAAAAAAAGAATCCTCCAGCCTTCTTACCATTACCACAAATCTTCAGGAAGGTCGTATCGTTCGGAATAAAGAAATCATGCAGAAAATGTGTGATGATGGCTTTCCTGTCAGCTATGAGGAACTGGTAGAAAGAAATGGGAACGCAACCTGCATTGGAAGGCCTCATGTCGCTGAGTACCTGATTGAGAAGAAAATCTGCCGGCACCGGCAGCAAGCCTTTGATAAATACCTTGGAAAAGGACGACCGTACTACGTGGAACGTACTGCTGCAGATCTTCATGATGCCATTTTTGCCATTCAGGACAGCGGTGGCGTTCCTGTACTGGCACATCCCCTTTCACTGTACGTAAGCTGGGGCAAAATGGAAGAAACACTGACAGACCTGCAGCTTTCCGGCATAGAAGGGCTTGAAGCATGGCATTCCGGCGTTCGCGTTGGCGAAGCTATACGGCTTGAAGAATATGCAAGGAAACTGGGATTTTTTGTCACAGCAGGAAGCGATTTTCATGGAGAACATATCCGCAGTGACAGAAAACTGGGGCATACAGCCGGCATGAAAGAAATTGCAGACCGCTTTTGGAAAGAAGAGCTGGAACCGCGGTTAACGCGGCAATCCAACTGATCCGCGTTCAACAATAAAACTATCAAGCAGCACACTCTCTGGTTTTTCACCGGCGATTTGACTGAAAAGCAGTTTTGCAGCAGTGCAGCCTTTATCATAGGCGCTCTGATGTGCGGTTGTCACACCTGGACTTACTACATCCATCATGGGAAGGTCATCAAAAGAAACAATAGAAAGGCTGTCAGGGATTACCAGGTCTAAATCGCGGGATGCTTTATAAAAACCTAACGCCTGAACATCGGCCATACAGAATACCGCTGTAGACTCTGTATTTTCCTGAAAAAATACTTTTGCCCGCTCGTAACATTCTTCCGAGTTGGTACCTATGGTTGTGAATTCAAGAAATACTGAGTCATTTTCTTTAAGACCATGTTTTTCTATGCTGCGGGCAATCCCCCGGCGACGCACATCACTGGTAGTAGTATGTTCCAGATTTGAAGTATCTTCACTTAATTCAACGGCAATAGGGTTCAGCGGGCACACAGTAATATGACGATGTCCGTTATCAAGCAGAATATCCATCAGTTTTTCTGCCAGAACTCCATCATCAACACCAACATTGACAAATCCATCTGTCTCACCGGCATCGATAGTTACATACGGCATATTCCGCTGTTTGAATGTGGAATGAACGTCACTGTTTTTATCAACACCAAGAATTATCATGCCGTCAACTGCAGCATTCTGAATGGTATGATTGATAATTCCCTTTACCGGAGACAGCAACGCCAGAGAAAAGCCCTCTTTATCACAGACAGCCCCTGCACCACGAACAATTTCGGCAATATAAGGGTTTGTGAGAATTTCTGCTACAGGCTGAGGGAAAAGTATTCCCACAGTCTGCGTTGTTTTAGTTGCAAGAATTCGGGCAACAGGATCAGGAAAGTAACCGATTTCATTGGCAATAGTCATAATGCGGTTGTAGGTTTCTTTTGAAATTCGGCTGGGATTATTAAATGCAAAAGAAACAGCCGTTTTAGAAACACCTGCCCGCTCTGCCAGTTCTTTTATTGTTACTTTCATGTGCATAACTATAAAAAAATACCTTTTTTTCGTCAATAAATCGGTTTACTTCAAATAACTGCGCATTTTTTTTCATTTCAGGGTCAATAAACCTATGTACACAACGGAGGTAAGAATGTACATAACCAGTTTTTCACCCTTTGGCTATGAAGGATCCCTGGTGACAGTGGAAGTAGACTTGCGGCGGGGGATTCCTGCCATAGATGTTGTTGGTCTTGCAGATAATGCAGTAAGAGAAGCCCGGGAACGGATGCGAGCTGCCATCCGTAACAGCGGTTTTGAATTCCCCCCGGAACGTGTGCTAATTTCACTCAGTCCGGCAGATGTAAAAAAAGAGGGTGCCGGTTTTGATCTGGCCATTGCTCTTGCCGTTCTTGATGCTCAAGACAAAAGTAATACTCAGACCGACTCCGTTACTGCCGGCTGTGGCGTACTTGTAATGGGAGAACTTGAGTTAAGCGGTAGAGTACGCCCTGTTCGAGGTGTTAACGCAGCAGTAAGTACTGCAGTAGAAAACGGTATTACCTGGTGTATTGTCGCAAAAGAAAATGCTGCTGAAGCACAGAGTCTCGGCTCCATAAGAGTTTTTTCCGTGGAAACGCTGCAGGAAGCCCGCGATGCCTGTCTTGCCATACAAAAACTGCAATCTCAAAATGATGATTCAACAGACAGACAGAGCCCAATACTCACAACAGATGTTGAACCGGTACTTTTTGCACCTATTGATAAAAATCTGGATTTTCGTGCGGTTGCAGGTCAGAAAAAACTTATCAGAGCTCTGCAGATTGCTGCAGCCGGAGGACATAACATTCTCTGCTATGGTCCACCCGGATGTGGAAAAACACTGGCGATGCAGCGGTTTGGACAGTTGCTGCCCTATATGACCAAAGAGGAACAACGGCAGGTAACCCGAATTTACAGTCTGGCAGGTTTTCTACCGGAGAACACTTCGCTCATCGAGCAACCTCCATTCAGAAGTCCGCATCAAAGTTCCTCGCTGGAAGGTATGGTGGGAGGAGGCCCCCACTGCATGCCGGGTGAAGTTTCTCTGGCTCATGGCGGAGTGTTGTTTCTGGATGAAGCGGCAGAATTCAGAACCAGTGTTTTGCAGACTCTGCGGGTTCCCCTTGAAGGAAGAAGCATTACATTAAGTCGAGCCGGAAGACATACAACGTTTCCTGCGAATTTTCAACTGCTTATTGCCACGAACCCTTGTCCCTGCGGTAATTTTGGCAGTACAGATAAAATCTGTGTCTGCAGTGCCAGAAGTGTTGAATCCTACTGGAAAAAATTCAGTGGACCATTACTGGACCGTATTGACCTTAGGGTCAGTGCCATACAGGAAACTTCAGCAATGACCGCTGAAGAGCGGCAGTCTGAAGCAGTCAGCACTGAATACCTGAGAAAAGACATTGCAAGGGCCGTGGGAATTCAGCGCAGAAGGCAGCATAAGAAAAATGCCGATTTAAGTCCGTCAGAAATCGACTACTACTGTAAATTGAATGATGAATGTCGGAGACTGTTGAATAAAGCAGTAATGCAGGAAGATTTTTCCAGTCGTGCCATACACAGCATTATCCGGGTTGCACGCACCATAGCAGATATGGACGGGGTATATACCATCAGAACAGCTGATTTGATGGAAGCAGTTGAGTTAAGGAAGGTTAACGGCCCCATAGATATGTAGTGGAAACTACAACAGTAATGAACCTTCATGCTGCAACAATGCAGCCTTTACGGGGAGACCTGCAGCATACCCGGTAAGGCTGCCGTCTGAGCCGATAATGCGGTGACAGGGGATGATGATGGCGATGGAGTTATCGTGGATTGCCTGACCTACAGCCTGGGCACTGCGGCAGTCCAGGTTCCGTGCAATCTGTCCGTAGGTAGCTGTTTTTCCATAGGGAACAGTTAAAAGAGCCTGCCAGACACGCTTTTGAAACACCGTACCCGAAAGAGTAAGTGGAGGGAGAAAGTCTGGAGCAGATCCGGCAAAATAGGTAGTCAGCCAGCGTGCAGCGGCATCATACACAGCCTTGTCTGCACCCTCTGCCCTATCAGGAACCTGCGACTCGATTCCGTTGCGTGTCTCGCCGCAGGCATCCATTTCTGATGGCGAAAATGCCAGACCACAGATGCCCCCGTCCCGAACCGTAATGGATAACGGGCCCAGGGGTGAGTGATACAGCATTACAGTTTGATAACTTCTGGAGCGCCGGTAAATGAGCTGATGGTTGCAACAGCATCCTTAAAGTACAGAACCTGGGTGTTGTCATCATCAGCTTTGTACGAAGCCTGCAGGCTTGGATAGTCATTGAGCATGGCCTGTTTTACTTCCACACGGTCATCGTTTACCAGAGTACCGGCAACGCGGATCCATTTACCATCCTTGAATGCACAGATTTCGGCCTTACCGTTGGCAGCCAGCTGTTTTGAAACATTCTTTACCTTGCCGGTCTGAATGTACAGTTTGTCTTCATATACCAGAATGGTACCGAATGGGCGTACACGAGGCTGGTCGCCTTCTACAGTTGCCAGATAATACGTTCCGGCATCTTTCAGAAAATCATAGACACGTTTCATTGTCTTCTCCCAATTAAAGTAGTATCCGCGTAAGAAGAATCCAGAACAATCCGATAAAAGCAATTCTACGCGGTCACTATTAAATATACCTGTTGAATCAGTCAACGGACACATTTTTTTTCCGTTTTCTATACGAAATCGCCATCCTTTGAAAAATGACAAAAGTGTAAATCAAAATCCTTTGAAAAATGACAAAGATATGACTAAAAATCCTTTGAAAAATGACAATGACATGGTATATTCAGATAAGAGGGTTCTACATGTTACAAAGAGATATCTGGAATGAACTGATTGATTGGAAAAACAGAAAACACCGCCCACTTATCATACGAGGTTTACGGCAGATTGGGAAAACCTATATTGCCCGGAAGTTTGGTGAAGCCTTTTACGAAAACGTCGTATATCTTGATCTTAGGGCTAACACGTCTGTTCATAAAGCCTTTGATGGTAACTTTGATGTTGACCAGATGATTCTTTCCATAACGGCCACTGTTCCTACAGCCCGCTTTATTCCTGGTAAAACGCTGTTAATCCTTGATGAAATTCAAGACTGCACAAATGCCAGAAGTTCTCTTAAGTACTGGGATACAGACGGACGGTTTGATGTTATCTGCACAGGAAGTTTTCTTGGTGTAAAAGGATTCAGAACCCCATATACCCGTGGGGTTCCCGTCGGATACGAAGAACAGCTGACTATGTATCCCCTGACCTTCAAGGAATTTCTGACAAATACCGGAATGGATGAAAAAGTGTTCGCATACGTATCAGAATCTCTGTCAAACAAAACAGTGATAGAACAGACCGTTCATGAAAGTATCAGAAATCTTTATCTGCAATTCTTGATCGTCGGGGGAATGCCGGAAGTTGTACTGACCTTTTTTGAAACCCATGATTTAAACCAGGTTCGGGACATCCAAAAAAGGATTCTGCAGTCCATTCGTGATGACTTTGGTCGATACAAAGATAAAAACGGCAATGACTCAATAAATGAAGTACTGAAACTGCGTTCAGAAGCCTGTCTGAATTCTCTTCCGGCACAGTTAGCAAAGGAGTATAAAAAGTTCCAGTACAGTCTTGTTGAAGTAAAAGGTCATTCCCCGGAGAAAGCAGACGGGCTGCAATATCTTGAAGATGTAGGACTTGTAATACGGTCATTTAATACAAGAGAACTGGTCTATCCATTAGCAGCTGCAAAGATTTCAACAGAGTTTAAAGTCTTCTACATTGATACAGGACTTCTCATTTCACAATTAGGGGAAGAGGTTCCTGCCAAAATTCTTTCTGGTGATTTAGGGGCCTATAAGGGGGCAATTGCTGAAAATATGGTTGCCGCAAGTTTTGCAAAAAATGATATGGACTTATATTATTTCCATGCACCAAGCGGCTCCCCGGAACTTGATTTTCTGCATGAAACTAACGGCACCGTTGGTATTATCGAATGTAAATCTTCCAATAACAGGGCAACAAGCATGAAATTTGTTCTGGCAAACCCCAAAAAGTACGGAAGTCACCCTGCCGTTAAAATTGCAGATTCCAATGTAGGCAGTGGGAATGGATTTGATACCTATCCCCTATACGCCTTGGGCTTTATTCCACCCCGAAAAGTAAAGAACATTGTACCCACTATTGATGTTAAGAATCTGCAGATACCGTAAGGTAATCAGTATGTACCGTCATGTACAAATACATCCATACAACTGAAAGCGGTTATCCATCAACATTGGAAATTACATACTACTGCAATCAAAATTCGGTAAACGGGAGGTCAAACTGTTCCTGCAGCCAGTTGGCGATTTCGCCGGCTTTATCCGGGATTTTTGCAGCTGCGGATTTACCCCGCAGTGAACATTCCCACAGGACACCAACCCTCCAGCCAGCCTGCTGCAGTTTTTCATAGTTTGCCTTGTCGCGGGCCTTATTTACCGTGATTTTGTTTACCCAGAATTCAGTGTTTGATTTCGGGACCACATAATACCGGCAGTTTTCATGTCCGTGCCAGAAACAGCCGTTTATAAAGACGACTGCCCGGTATTTCGGAAATACAATATCCGGCTTACCAGGCAGTTTTTTATCGTTCTTACGGAACCGGAACCCCATCCTGAACAATTCAGAACGTATGACTTTTTCCGGCTTGGTGTTCGTACCACGGATTCTGGACATATTGTGATGTCGCTGAGATGGGGTTAAGGTATCCATTAAAAATTATCTGTTATCAAATTTCTATAACAAACGGTTTCATGTATTCAGCCAATGAACTGAATAAAGGTACTATTACAGAATTTCCAAACTGCTTATAAGCTCGGGTATCTGAAACAGGAATTATATAATCGTCTGGATACCCCATCAAGCGGGCTAGTAAAATATGACCCTGCAGTTAATGTGAAAGAAATCGATGGTAAACAAATTTCTAAGGCAAGAAGTCAATTCCGGATAAACGATAAAAACTTAAAAGAACTTTATTACATCTTTGAAGAAATAAATGTATTAGAGTCACCTTCACATTAGTCCACAGATACCTCGACAGGCAAAATGAAACTCATAAACCAGATCCGGTAATGCGGACTATGCGATACCGTGTATGTAGGTGGGTACCCCTTCCAATTCTTAGAAAAAGTTTTTGAAAGCTGTTTTTACTGACTAAACACCGTTTTTTGGTCATTGGTCAGCAAATTTTCCCCGGTTTTTGGCAAATTCACGTTATTTTCTGGGGAAAACTGCCACTTTCCAGGCGATTAGGGGAGTAATCCGGTAGTTTTTGAGGTTAATCGACTGAATTAACGTGAAAATTTACTGACCAAGTCTCGATTTTCAGTAGTTAGTCAGCATTTTTGGCGAAAACGGGGAAATCAGCCCCACCTTCACACACACCACACACAAACGCCACCTCACATCCCCTCCGCCTGCTAACTTCCTACGCATTAGGGATAGGAAGGGCGCGGAGCGGCCACCGGAGCGAGCGGATGCGAGTGAGGAGGCTGGAGGCGAAAGCCGGAACCCTGGATAGCCCGACCCGAGCGGCCACCGCTACAGGCGGTAGCGAGTGGGAATGCCCATTATCCTCAGCACCACAGGTTTAAAAACAAAAAAGACCAGCGAGTTAATCACTGGTCTTTCATTTGCCCGGAACAAGACTTGAACTTGCACACCCTTGCGAGCTCTAGTACCTGAAACTAGCGTGTCTACCAATTCCACCATCCGGGCAAGTGATGATATAGTACGAAAAATCATAACTTATGTCAACGGGTGCAAGTTGCATTATCGCCTTTTTTTTCGAATCATATTTAATCAGCGGTTCAATTCGTATTCAGCAATAAGCTGCGTGAATCTATACTCCTTATGCTGCTGTAAACGCTGATATGGTTTTACTGTTTCATTAGCAAACTTAAATTCTTCTTCATCCATCAGTTCCTGAAGGGTTTTCTGCATAAGTACATATGCTTCGTTACGGTCATACGTATTTGTCATGGATTCAACCGTAATTTCTACCCAGATGGTATTCGGTCTGTTATCATAGTCCACGTTTTCCATGTCTTCTTTAAGAATGCTTACAAATGTCTTCATTTCTTTGTGGTATTCACGAGCCCAGGGTGCTGCAAATAATGGGACAGCAAGCAGACAGAGCAGCAACACAGTAATACATCTCTTCATATATAATAATCTCCCCAAAAACTCCGCGACTACTGTCGCATCAGTTGATTGATAAACCTTATCATGATGTATGAAAAAACTTGATGATTATTTTAGAAAAATAATGGAAATTTTACGGTGAGTTTTTTTCAGCAATAGTGTTGTATACTACAATACAATAGATATACTAAAAAATGTACGGATTAATTGCAGCTGAGTCAGAAGGAGATTTGCATGAAAAAATTAATTGGTTTAGTTGCTGCACTTTTGTGTGTTTCCGAGGCGTTTGCCGGAAATTATGAGGACGCCATTTATAATTATTGGTTGAGAGAATTCAAGAATGGTACGGTTATCAGCGGCGATGATTATGATTATCAAGCTGATTACGACTACTATGATGACTATGGGGAGGACTATGATACCATCGACATTTCCCTTTATATGGCTCAGGGTATCGTAGATATTCAATACACAAACAGTATTGATGAGCAGATTTGTATTTTTATAAAGTACCATTCTCCTAAAAAAGCACAATCTATTTTTTTCCGGTTACTGGAAAGAACCGAAAATCTTCTTACTGACACTCGTGCGGTGGATACGCTTTTAAAACTGATGGAAGTTTCTGTTACGCCAAAGCTTGAAGAGTCAACCCAATCCACTTGCGAGACAGCCAAAATCTACACAAACATGACACTGTCAGAGATTAGAGCTCTGTAGGACTATTCCTGCGGGCAGCGCACACTCCGGTAGATTTGTGGAGTTATGATGAGACCCTGAAACCAGTTCAGGGTGACAATAAGCAACACTTTTTACGGACATAGCCTAAAAAAAACTGCAAAAAAAGATTTAAAACTGAAAATATACTACTAATCCAGGATAACTTTCGTTATTTCTCCCACAG
>JAZLJW010000318.1:0-17256 GCA_045597345.1 Treponemataceae bacterium | reverse complement strand
ATCCGGCTGATGACAGGTATTTTTTTTTGGATTTTTTGGGCAAAACTGCAATTTTTTTTCTCTCACGGGCAAATAACTATAACGCAGCGATATTCAATATTGAGCACTGCAGATTTTAGTTATTTGAGGTTCTCATGGAAGAGGAAAAGTATGGCAAGCCACTGGAAGATATGTGTCTCTTTGACGATGTGTTCATGACAGCATGTCTGGCGGGTCAGAACGAATGTGTTGAGTATATTCTGAAGATATTGCTCAACAAAGATCTTAAGGTGCTGAAAGCAGAAGGCCAGAAGGAACTGCCCAACCTGCATGGCCAGTCAGTGCGGCTTGATATCATGGCAGTTGATGATGCAGGAAAGCAGTACAACATTGAAGTACAACGCGCCAGTAGCGGTGCATTACCTAAACGGGCCCGCCGCAACAGTTCTGTACTGGATGCAAATGTGAAGAATGCAGGACTGTTCGGAGAAAACCTGCCTGAAACGTATATCATTTTTATTACAGAACATGATATCTGGCATGAAAACCAGGCCCTGTATCCGGTGGAACGGTTTGTCCTGTGCGGCGACAGATATTTGCCATTTCACGACCAACTGCATATACTTTATGTAAACGGCGAGTGGTCAGGAGAAGACCCGGTGGGGCAGCTGATGAAAGACTTTCACTGCACCAAAAGCAGCGCCATGAGCACTTCTCCACTGAAAGACCGCGTGTGCCAGATGAAAGGCGATGATGAAGGAGTGTGAAAAAAAATACATCCCTGTATTTTTTTCACAAGCATCTTGCTTCGCAAGCTGCGATTTCGCACAACCATGTGCGCCCGCTGCTGCGGAGGCTCAATAGGAGGTTCAGTTATGGGTACCATGTTAGATCAGGCAGAACTTCGCGGCGAAGCTCGTGGAGAGGCTCGTGGTGAAAAACGCGGTATGGAAAAGCAGCGCAAACTGGATGAAGCTGAACTGAAAGCGAAAGTTAATGAAATTATGTTACTGAAGGCACAGTTAGAAGAAGCAAAGGCAAAGAATAGGTGATAAAAAACATCACGTGCTCCGCAAGCTGCGATTTCACACATCCATGTGCGACCGCTGCCGCGGTGGCCTATCAGGAGGTTCAGTTATGGGTACCATGTTAGATCAGGCAGAACTTCGCGGTATGGAAAAGCAGCGCAAACTTGACGAAGCTGCACTGAAAGCAAAAGATGAACAACTGAAATCTCAGGCAGCCCGCATTGCAGAACTTGAAGCACAGCTTGCAAAGAAGTAAGACCGGATTTAAGGCAATTTCGTTGAGATTACATATAAACTGCCAGCAAACGTTGATGTTTACGGCCGTTTATATGTAAAGTGCCGCGAATTTTCAGTATTTTAGGAACGAAATTACATATAAACCCGCCATCTATGGGCTAAAACTATGTAATCCTCAGCCATGGACGCTGGAAAATTACATATAAACAGGCAGCAAAAGCTGAAAGAAATGCGGGTTTATATGTAATCGCCCAGAAATCTCGGTAGCGGCAGTATTGCCCATTTGGCTTGACGCCTGCATGGGCAGTACTGCTGCTTATGCCTGCCTGTTACTTGGAAGGGGAACAGACAATACGGAAGCCCAGGTTGCTGCTCTGGTAGTCAGCGTTACCGTGGAGCCTGTTGTCCACCTCGCAAGCGAATTCGGTGCTGCCATAGCTGCCGCCCCAGTAATAGAGGCGTTCGCCGCTAGCACCCCAACACCACTCCCATACATTTCCAGACATATCGTACAGACCGAATCCATTCGATTTCTTTGTCCCTACTGGATGTATCCTGCCTTTAGAATTTTTCCCATACCAGCCCACTTCAGCAAGTTTGTTGCTACCTGCATACGTATAGTTCTGTCCGCCTTTTGCTGCATACACCCATTCTGCTTCCGTAGGTAACCGGTAACCGTTGGCACTGGTGTTCTGAGTTACGGTACCGTTTATGTTACCATCCTCATTATACTTCCATTTTGTGAAATCAGTCTCATCATCTACGGCATACACCGGATTCAATCCTGTCATCGTACTCAATTTGTTACAGAAATAAATTGTCTCATACCAGCTTACCTGTTCTACCGGCTGTGTATCTCCTTTGTGATAGCTGGGATTATCTCCCATTACTGCCATATATAGTGCCTGAGTAACTTCTGTTTTCAACATTTTCAAATTTTTACCAGGTAGGGTAATCATATCTTCTTGTAAGGCTAGTATTGCATACCTATATGATTGAATTGTAGCAAGCCTTTTTTCTTCTTCTGCTTGTATCGCAGCAAGTTTTTTCTCTTCTTCAGCCTGAATCGCTGCAAGCTTTTTTTCTTCTTCAACCTGTCTTGCTATGATTGAATCAACCAGAGATACATTAAGCAATCCTACATTAATTGCGTAACTTGGCTTACTTTCGTAGTTCACAACAGAATCTTTCATGCTAAAGGAACTCTTTTCAGCTCCAGTTACTGTATCAATAACGTGTACTTTATCTATAACAAACCGATACTTTGAATTCTGCTCACTTACTGCTTCTACATGGTAATCAACCTTTACGGTTACAACAGGTTCACCACGACTGAAAAGTGAGTTATATAAATCTACGGTGTCAAGGAATTCGTCATAGGCTGCATCACTTGAAGTATCAACATCTTTTCCGGTCAAGTCTTTGTAATCCATATTAAAACTTCTGGTACACACGGGCATGCCGTTGGAATACAGCCAGAAGGTTGTGCGCCATGAATTTGTTTCACCCATGAACAGGTCAAACTGTACTTTATAGTATTCAGTTATAACAGTGTGTTTTTAACTTAACAAGTTTTTGACGGGCTATATCTCATTAATAGTGCAGATTGTCCCGAACCTCAGGCAATCTGCTGCTGTTTTTCAGCAACAAGACGGTCTATATCTTCAAATGCGTTCTTTAAACTTTCACAATGATATATCTCATATAATCCAAAGATACATTCAGTCAAACAACATATTCGTTGCGCAGTTCAGCGTTCCGGGATACTATGCATAGTATGACGATTCGGGATGTGGCAGAGAAATTTTCGGTTTCGCACCGGACGGTAGAAGAGTTTCTGGAACTGGGAAAAGTGTCAAAAATCAACGGAAAGAAATTCAACTGGGATGACCAGGCCTTTGCCGATTTTTCTGATTACCTTTCTATTTTTGATCAGCTGGACTCTTATTATTATTACGTTACTATCGAAAACACCAAAAAACCGGAAAAAGCTGCCGTTTCACTGACATACAAAGTACTCAAAACAGAACTTGCCGTACCACCGAACCCGGGGCCAAAAGAAACGTCCTTTTTGTGTAACTGGCACCGGGCGTACATTGCCTGCATCCACTATCACCCGGAACTGCGGAAACGAAAGCTTACCACCAAGAGTACCAAGCGCTGGTGCGTCTATCACCCAGGCAGACAGTGTTTTAAAAGTCTGAACAACGTTGCAGAAACACCGGGAGAAAAAGATGCCAGCAAGTTCATCAGTATCTGCAGGCAGTTCAACCATCCCTGTGATGCATGGGGTGATGCCCGAGAATCGTCGCAGAACAATTACACCTTCTATGATGACAACGACTGCAGGGCCCGCACCTACCTGTCATTTAAAGAACTGGCAGACGCTGTCCCCTGCATATCACTGAAAACCCGGTAACGGGAATCAATCAGTTCAGGGGTTAATCGGTAATTTCAAGATCATCATATTGGGATTCTTCAATGAAATCAGGAACGTCTGTTCCCCACAGTTCATTGGCCAAAACCCACTCATGATCCTGAACTTCATACTGTTCATCAATACTTCCGCAACCGCCATCAGCCTTGGGATTTGGAGTTTTTCCTTCATGAACCCAGCCTGGTATACCGCAAATATCACAGCCATACCTATATACCCGAAATCCGATTTCATTTATCAGAAATAACTTTCAGTTCGCTTTTCCAGCCGGCGCATTCAAGAATAAAATCTGCCCCGCTTTCCGTTTTTTCATCATCCTTCAGTTTTTTCCAGTTGGGAACATCCATACACTGATTATCCTGATTCAGAAAACGCACGTTTTTTCCAATGCGGCGACATTCAAAGGTGCAGTTCTTTACAGTAACGACAGAGATAGATTTCCACTGGTTAATATCCAGTTTCCCCTTGAATGAGCTGACTTCATACACGGCATCACCATTACAGTCCATTTCGATATGACCAGAAACATTGGTAATGATGCCGTTCTTCAGTTTTCCGCCAAACTCCAGATTATCCAGGCTGATATCACGAACCTTCAGGTTTTCCGTCTGCCCGTCAATTTCCAGATGAGCCACGAATTTCTGAGGAATACGGAATATGACAAACAGATCACGTTTTGCTGCCAGATCTGTCAGGTCATCGGAATGCCTGATTCTTACATCCATCCGTTTTCTGTTTTCCTCAATTTTTACCTTTACCTGCTGATCCAGATAATTCAACTTGTTGGAAGAAAGAACCACCTCTATTTTCTCGCTGGCAGTCCGCTCAATAATAACTTCGTGGGCAGAACCAAAATGGAACTCCATTTCTTTGGCACATTCCAGATCGTACTGGGTTATGCTCTGATACAGAAATTCCTGGCGGGACATGAGGCTTTTTTCTTCGCTGAGCAATGAATCAAGAGATTCATTGAACAACGCCGAAATGGCAATGATATTGGCAATATCAGGAAGACCAGTGCCGTTTTCCCACTTGGTTATTGCCTGCCGCGAAACATACAGTTTTTCCGCCAGCATCTCCTGACTCATATTCTTTGATTTCCGTAATTCTTTTAATTTATCTGCAAAATTCATTTTCACTCCAAACCAGGTGACGTAAGTACCGCCTGATGCATCGTCGCAATATATGATATTTGAAGAACCGGTAGGCGGACTGGAGAAGGAAAAATTGTCGGAGGCCGGAACTATAGTTTCCATGCCGGGCTCCGCCAATAGCGACGATATCCAGCGTTTTTTCTTCGCCAGTACACCGATAGGTTCTTCAAATAATCATGTTTCATTCTCCAAGGATGTTTCCCACGTGGCGGGTTTCAAAAAAGGTGTCTTTATTACAAAGAACAATGATACCAGCTACCACAAACAATATACCCGTTTCGATGCATTTTGTATTCTGCGTCATGTTTATCTGCTCCTGCAGAAAGTTCACGATAAAATGAAACAAGCTGCAGGCAAAGATGCTCCGGTTGCTCTTTACATATACCCAGGTAATGACGAATCCCAAAGGCATGGTCCCCACAAAAAAATTGACCATGTACCAGGGGTTCATCTGAAAAATCATCTCCTGATAGGTACCCTGAATGAAAAACAGCGGGATATGCCAGGCTCCCCACAGGACTCCAAAAATTACTGATTCAACAAACCAGGAATGATACTGGGCAATGGAATCTTCTGCATAACCACGCCACCCAAGCTCTTCAAAAAGTGCTGTAAGAACGATGAGGAACAGAGTTGGCACTCCGCCGATAGAAAAACTGAAGTCTTCAGCAAAGGCAAACTGATCTGTGCTTTCACCAAACAGGAGCGATACCAGAATCGAAGCGAAGATGACCAGTGTAAAAATGATCATGGCTGCAATCACATTCCAGATGTTTATTCTGAAAAAGCCGAAGATTTTTTCTTTATAGTCATCTTTCAATGCTTTACTGCCCGATTTTTTTACAAAGCAGAATGCCACAACGCAGGGAACGATAAGCCCGAGAAACATGAAAGCCATGGCAACTCCATACCAGGATTCTCCGGGTATGTGGCTTAAAACGGCAGCTGAAATCCAGAATACCCAGGTGCAGACCAGAGTAATGACATAAAACTTTACGGGTTTGAATGTGTACATGGTGAAACCTCTAAAACGTATTTTTTGGAACAAGGCAGACATGATCTGTACCCCGGTTCATGTCTTTAGAATAGTTTCAGGGGTTGTTTTTTAACAGAAACTGTTGTTTACAATGATGTTTTTTTCCGCTACGTATCGTAGCAGGTGGATTTTTCAGTACAACTGTAGGACGGTGGATCTGCCACCTTACCACGAAGCTGCGCTACGTGCGGCTGCCGTTACGTTTGAAGACTGTCTTGTGAGCCTGGATTTTTCGTTATGGCAAGGCGGAGGGAACCAGAGGACGGTGCGTTCCGCACCTATCAAGTTTTGCTACGCAAAACTTGTGGCAAGTGGCCGCTATGCAGCCAGAGCGGAAAAGCCACGCGAACAAAAAAAAGCCTGGCGGCTCCCGACGGTGCTTCGCACCTTAGCAGGTTGCCGGATATCAATGGTTATCAGTAAGCCTTAGAGCAACCTGATAGGTAGCCTGTAGACGCCGGTGGATCTGCCACCTTACCACGAAGCTTCGCTTCGTGCGGCTGCCGTTACGTTTATGAAGACTGCCTTGTGAGCCTGGATTTTTCGCTATGGCAAGGCGGAGGGAACCGCAGGACGGTGCGTTCCGCACCTTAGCAAGTTTTGCAAAGCAAAACTTGCGGCGTCATAACGTTTCCAACACCCATTTTATCCACAAAGAATTTCATAAAATTAACAGTTGATTTAAAACAAAAAAAGCCTGGCGGCTACCTACTTTCCCACCGCAAGGGCAGTATCATCGGCGTAAGAGAGCTTGACTTCCGTGTTCGGAATGGGAACGGGTATTACCTCTCCACTATGGCCACCAGGCGTTGTTGACTATATCAGAAACGCCTGTTTTGTGCTATGGGATTTTTACATTTTCGCCACTTTTTATTACCTGACGGAACCGATATACTTACAAAATCATGAAAACCGAACGGATTGAAGTAAACGGCATACCAGCCCTTATCTGGGGAGAACCTTCAGAATCAGTATATCTTGTAGTCCACGGGAAAATGTCCTGCAAGGAAGACGCCCGTTTTATTGCCGAAAAAGCCATAGCAAAAGGGTATCAGATTCTCAGCTTTGACCTGCCTGAACACGGAGAGCGGAAAAATAACACCACCTACCGCTGTGATGTCTGGAACGGTGTCCGCGATGTAACCGATATGGCAGATTTTGCATTCCGCCGTTGGAAAAACGTATGTCTTGCAGCTACCAGCCTGGGAGCCTACTTCAGTCTTCATGCCTTTATTGATGAAACACGGTTTCCGCTCAATAACGTTGTCTTCATGTCACCCATTCTGGATATGAACTATCTGGTTCATCAGATGTTCATCTGGTTTGACGTAACAGAAGAGAAACTGCAGGCCGCCGGCGAAATACCAACACCGGTAGATCCGCTCAGATGGGATTATTATCAATATATCCAGAATCACCCAACCACCACATGGCCCTACCCTACCAGCATTCTCATCGGTGGAAAGGACAACATGCAGACGTATGACATCATGCGGCAGTTTGCAGACCAGTTCGGGGCAAAAATTACTCTGTCACTGGAAAGCGAACACCCTTTTATGGAGCCTTCCGACATGCCGGTTGTCAGCTCATTTCTGGAGAAAAACCTTTAATCAGCAGAAGGCTGCCGTCATAAATCGCAATACTTCAGAATGTTGAACTCATTGGCATCCATACAAACATTTTTGTATTTTGAAGGATTCACTTTTTGATGCGGAAAGCATGTATTGTATTCACTCAAAAAGAAATCTTCTTTGACATTTTTGTCATGGGTATGACCATGAAAATTTATGAAGTCATCCGTTTTACTGATGAAAACAGGTTCATGAGAGAAAATACTGTTCCCCATCTGTAGCGGACCTTTATACACTTCATCAAATCCAAGATATTTGAAAAAATCGATATGATTGCTGAAAGGCTTTTTATTTGCCCTGATGTCATGATTTCCAAGAATCAAACACATACGGCGATTCTTTTTCATTCGCATTACATCATTCATAATCTGAGATTGTTCGAGATTCCCATTTAAATACACGTCTCCAAGATTCCAGATCAGACAATCCTCTGGTAATTCATCAAATTTTTTGAGAAGAAACTCTGTCATTTTCAAATAATCATCAAAAGGTCTGTTGCAATATGTAATTATGTTCTTGTGGTACAGATGAAGGTCACTTGTTATATACACCTTTTCCGGAGGGTATCCCAGGAAAAAATCTTGTTCGGTAATAGTTGTTATTTTCAGGCTCCTTAGCTTGCTGATTTACAGCCCCATGTCACTATTCTGATAAACGTTGCGTTAAGGTTCTCCCATGTAGCCTGGTTGGTCTCAGCTATATTCTGAACCTGTTGTTCTATCTCTTCAATGTTTCTATCCAACCATGCGTCCAGTGCCGATATCCGCTTTCCAGTAACTGATTCAGGGGCCGTCATTTTAGTTTTGACAATCTGCTGCAGTTCCGCTTTTACAACAGGATCATTACAACACGCAAGAAGAGAATTAAACTCAATGCACGGTATGGTCTTATCGGCAATAATCCTTTTTGCTGACAGTATGGCACGGGAAACATACAGATATTTTTTCTGGGAGATCAACTGGCCATCTCCAAACACATAGCGATATCCCTGATGTTTAGCCATCGACAAATAATGATATATCGCTTTCTGTGGGTTAAAGTACCTGTCCAGAGAAGCCTTCAATCCTTCCCATTGCTCAGTGGTCCGGTACACCATAGGAGAATTTGCCCATTCAAATACGTTCTGGTTTCCTGCATGTATCAGTTTAAGAGCCTTTTTCAAATCCCACCCATTGATATCAAGTTCATCATCAAGCTGCCATTCAATTACATCACGGACTTCATCAAGACGAAGATAGTCCTGCTGACTACGGACATAGATAAACCGCACATCGTAGTCGCTGTCAGGCGATGCAAAACCCCAGGCCCGGCTGCCGCTTTCGCAGGCATAAATAATCCGGACCTTCTCTGCCCTCTCAATATCCAGAAGCTTCTGGGCAATGATACTGTTGTAGTCTCTCATGTTGTTCCCTTTCTAATCTGCTGCCTTGAAATTATAAATCGGTTTGATGATATTCACGATATCTGCAGTAGGACCGATATTCGACACGATATCATCCATGGTTTTATACGCCATAGGTGCCTCATCCAGCGTATCCAGAGAGACCGTAGTAGAATAAATTCCAGACATTTCTGCCTTGAATTCTTCCAGACTCAGCTGCTGCTTTGCTTTTGTACGGCTCATTATACGACCAGCACCATGAGGAGCGGAACAGTTCCAGTCTTCGTTTCCCTTACCGATACAAACCAGTGATCCATCACGCATGTTGATTGGAATCAGGAGTTTTTCCCCCTTCTGCGCACTGACGGCACCTTTCCGCAGAATCATGTTCTCCGTATCGATGTAGTTATGAATCGTCGTGAACTGATCAACGATTTCTTCCTCTTTCAGATGCAAACCGATGGAAATGACATCAATCATGGCTTTACGGTTCAGACGGGCAAAATGCTGCATAATCCGCATATCATTGATGTAGTCATCAAACAGGTATCCTTCTACATAAGCAAGGTCTTTCGGGATGGCAGTTTTTATCTGCGTAGTCATTTCAGCATATACCGAAGCGATTTCTGATTGTCTGCCTTGCGCTTTCAACTCTGAAATCATTGCCTCTATCTCAGCCTTTGTATTGCCATTCAGCTGCTTCCAGGCCATTTCCTGATAATACTCAGCAATCTCTAATCCTGCATGACGGCTTCCGGAGTGTACAACGATATACAGATTCCCGTCTTCATCACGGTCAGCTTCAATAAAGTGGTTGCCCCCTCCCAAAGTTCCCAGACTCAAGCGTGCCCGGTTTTTGGTATATTTCCCCTTGATGCTGGACCATTCAACTTCGTCCACGTACTTGTGGGGAAACTTACGGATATCAAAGCCGCAGGGGATGTTCTTCCGGATAATGGAATCAAGAACGGCAGGGTTGAAATTCCGGGATGCATCACTGTCTTTGTGAATCATCAGTGTTTCCATACCACAGCCGATATCAACGCCCACAAGATTAGGTACGATTTTATCTCTGATGGTCATAGTAGTACCGATGGTACAACCGGCACCCGCGTGAACATCGGGCATAAGGCGGATTTTACTGCCTTCTGTAAATTCCTGGTTACACAGTGTCTGGATCTGCTGCAGTGATTTTTCATCAACTGATTCGGTATACACTTTTGCTGTGTTGT
The DNA here is from genome assembly GCA_045597345.1 of Treponemataceae bacterium. GTDB lineage: Bacteria > Spirochaetota > Spirochaetia > Treponematales > Treponemataceae > Treponema_I. The sequence goes on along the minus strand of JAZLJW010000318.1, from coordinate 7,141 downwards.
ATGAACCTGTTACTTCTAACATATAAAACCTCCTTATGTGTGTTCATTATGCTGAAAGCCAGATTCACAATCGCGGAAAAATTATTGCGAAAAACGGTCCCCTACCCTATCAGCCTGAGTTGCATTCCAAGCCGGCGCATGATTTCACCAACAACGTAATTGGGTTCCAGAACCTTAATGACCGGGCCGAACTGTAACAGACGGATAACCATCTCCGTTTCGTCCTCCCGGTTAAATTCCAGTTCCATGCGGTATCTGTTGTCATCAAGCTTCGTGATCTTCTTTTTGAGGTTTGCAAAATGCATGCTGACTCTTTCCAGCGCATTTCGTTCATCCGTAATCTCCAGAACAATCGTATCAGTATCGTACTCACCTAATTCAGAATATGATTTCTTCTGCGGATTATCAGCAAACCGTAAAGAAATAATCCGCCCCAAATTAATGACATGGGTTTCGCTTCGGCCCGCCAGAACAATGCGGAATTTATCATCTTTTTCTGAGTACTCAAGTTTTTCCGGAATACCTGTTACCCTGAATTCCTTACCATGCCGGTTACGAAGCGTAAATTCCAGTGTAAGTCCGTTTTCCTTCGCTTCAACAATCATACGGAACCGCTTCTTGTAATTGGAATCTTCAAAATCATCACCATCGGCATAGGCATCAAATACCTGGTAATCTCCCGGCTGCCAGAGAGGCTCCACATCAGCAAGCTGCTTTTCAAAATAGTCAAAATCCAGATAAAAAAGCCTGATTCTTCTGTCGTTAAGAACTGCCTTCAGATACTGCAGCTGCAGTGTAGTCAGCGGCAGTTCCGGAGTATGTTTTACGACAGAAGAAAACAGGTTCTCTTCACGGTTGAACTTCAAAAGCTGCCATTTTTCTTTTTCAATGGCTTCAGTAATGGGCACGACACTTTCAGCATAGGCATTTTCCATGATGCATTCATACAATCCATCCGCAGTTAGTCTGCCATCCAGCGCCTTCTCGAGAATCTTTGCCATGGTGTTGTAGTAGGTACCGTATATTTCGTTAAAAATCATAAGTAGTCCTTGTACAGATTCCGCATGTCATATACATCACGCCAGAAAGACTGTTCCAGATCTTCATCCGATATATGCAGCTCCGTAATACGCATGATGAAAGTACGGATCCAGGGAATCATTTCATGAACATCCCATACCTCTGCAAAGAATCTTGCTTCTTCAGAGGAAAGACGTTCAACGGTCCCGCATCGTTTTTCCCGAAGCAGGCGCTGATAGATATGTTCTTCGTCCTCACGTATCTTTACCGTAAACTCAACGGTTTGAAGCTGGTTGAAGCTACCGAAGCTGGCACCCCATAAATGTTTCTCAGCTTCCTTGTATTCGCTTTTTAACTGGTCGTAGTTGATGCAAACCTCAAGTTCCTTTACCTCGAGGATATTGTCCAGACGGAACACCTTACACTTTTTCTGTTTCCGTACATGGGCTATCAGATACTGCCGCCCAGACTGACTGGAGGAAATGATTTTCAATGGAACAAGTTTTGCCTGTGTCCCCCTGGAATCCGGTTTTGTGCTTCTCCGTTCATTGTAGCTGAGAATCTGAATCCACCGCTTCTTTCGCATTGCCTGGAAAATTGAAACCATGATTTCAGTATCCATGGACTGAGTGATATACCGGTGTTTGAATGAAAAGAAGTTATCGTGATCTGCCAGTTTATCCAGCAATGAGGATCCAACGATACCTGCAGGAAGGATTTCCGAAGCAAAATCGAGAGTTTTCGTAAGGGCATCCCGGGAATGATTCATCAAATCAGTATTGTTCTTCAAGGCATATACCGATTTATTCCGGTCTTTGGTGATTTCGATTATTCCTTGCTGTTCGTATTCTGCAAGCTTCTTGCGGACCGTGGACTCATCAAATTCCATGGGCTTTGAAAACTGAGAAAGGTATCCGGCATCAATGTGCGATATGATTTCCGATAAGGTTAAAGCGGGATATTCCCTGAGTACATCCATCAGGATAAAGTGGAGGGTGATGTCCTTGTCCGTAAAGCTGGCTGATTTCCAGGCACGGTATAATGGGTTGAAGCTTACATTCCTGACATCGATGCAAAGAGCCGTGGTCTTTCCATCTGTTCCATGAGATTCTTCAACGTAATCGCCCAGCCAGCTGGATATCCGCCGTTTTTCGTCATCATAGGAGCGGTCCGATTTTTTACCCACGTTCCCGCGGGAGTTATACCCATACACGAAGAATTCTTTGAGGTAACTGCGGATTTTGGAAAAGTTCTTTATCAGTTCTTTGTAAGCCATACATTTTGCTGTTTGTTCTTTTATATAACAAGGCACTGTCTCAGCGACATAGATTAAAAGTCTATTGCTTGATTTTGCTGTATGTGCCTTTATTTACTCCTTACGCTACGATTTTGGCGTAACGTTCATTACCGATTACAGAAAGCATAAACCCATACGGAGAAAGTTTATCGTCCTTGAGCATGGCGAAAACTCTCGGACTTGCACCACTCACCAGAATTACACCCTGTTCATTCTTTGAAACAGGCAGATTATCCTGCCGGCTCTGCACATTCCAGAACACCAGATTTGGAAGTGTATATCCTGCCGCTTCATATCTGCGTTTTGCCTGCTGAAAGTTAGTCAAATCTGCACTTTCGGTACAACAATTAAATTCCATATCGGAAATAATATAGATATTTTCAAGCAAATCTTCCTGACTCATCTTATTCTTAATTGCAGTTTTTAAGACAAGATTGAATACGGCTTCAATATTTGTTGACATACCCCATCGAGCATTGCTTACATATTTCACTTTGTCAACAATATCTGTACCTTTTATTTCCAAAAGTTCAGGTTCGTCTGAGAATGTAATAAAGTGATTTCTAAACAGTCCTGTGTTTTTCTCAGCGAAATAAATCGCCAGTGAAACAGCAACCTCAATTGGAGAAGGACTTCCACTTCCAAACATAGAACCGGAAACATCACACACAACGAGGGCATTCTTATCCCCTGCAAAGTTTTCCAGATTCTTCCAGGTTGTATCCATCACACGACGCTGATCTGCGGAAAGAGTAACACCCGAGATATTCCATCCTCCGGCTCTGAAAATTGGAGAAATGACATCATAGGGATACAGGGTTCCTGTTTTCAGAAACATTTCACCATTTTCAACTTTAGACAAAAAGGCCTTGTACCGCTCTTCATCGTTACGCAGAAAAGCTTTGCGGTATTTGAACAGAGCTTTTGAAGGCTGTTTTCCATAATCAAAAGTGTAGTCTTTTGTACGAAGGTTATTTTCAATGATTCTGATCTTTGCCCGGAGCGCAGAGAGCAGTTTTCTGTACTGAGCACAGTTCATACCCATTGAGGTAGCCAGTGATTTTGCTGTTTTCACTACTGATGTATTGCTTGCATTTATAGAAGGAAGCCATTTTGCCAGCAAAGAAACGTCCCTACCCTCTTCCAAAGCTTTGGCGTCTGCCATAAGCAGTTCCTTAATGGCAGCGGTAACTTCAGCTTTTACCGGTGTTTCCAGAAGACACAGCAGATCATCATATCGACCGAATTCTGCAATGTAACCGATATTCTTTACGACTGATTCTTTATGGTTCTGAGCCAGAATCTTGAGCATTGTTCTGAAGGTTTTCCTTTCTCCGATGCCGCCACGAACATCGCGAAGATAAAAGAGAATCTTCAAAGCTATATCAGGATTTTCAGCATAAGCTTTCATAAAGAGTTTCTGAACACGTTTATCATCTGCATCACGGAGGGCACCACCAAGTGCAAACAGATCAAGACAATCAGACTGCGTTGAAGAAAGGGTTACAGCACCATTTTCGGTGAATGTATGATTTGCTTCTTCTTGTAATAGTTTCAGAGTATTCATGGTCTACCTCCATTAAAGCCTTCGCGGCAGTGATCGCACAGGATGTGCGATATCGCTGATTGCGGAGCAAGATGCTCGTGCTGAAAATACATGGACGTGTTTTTACCACGCCTCCAGAATGTTAGTTTTAAAACAAGGTTCGTTGGCAGCATCAGCTTTTCTGCCGGCGTTTTTTGAATTGGTTACCTTCCAATCAGTGCTTTACAGTTGCAGTACAAACCTTTACCAAAGTTCAATTGTTCGCAGTGGAATAGAAACCTCCGCTTCTTTGAAAACGGCGTCTAATCCTTTTTGACTATTCATAGATTTGCTGGTTGAACTTTTATGTCTTTACAATACAGATACAAGAGTTTGGTTTCCCGGAAAAAAAGTTGCGAAATGTATAAAAGAGCCTTATAACATCTCTTCATAAGAAGGTAGAACAGAATTACTATGAGATTATTTTTGAATGCTATGTCAATAGCATTTCAGATGAGAACTGAGATACTTACCGGGTTTACTCCGTAAACCCGCCTCCGGCTGCACAATCACTAAAAAAAAGGCCGTCATTTCTGACGACCTTTTTCAAGCTGATTAGCTACAGATTAGAAGCTACCTGCTACAGCTACTGCACAAGCAACTGTACAGCCTACCATTGGGTTGTTACCCATACCCATGAAGCCCATCATTTCTACGTGAGCTGGTACTGAAGAGCTACCTGCAAACTGAGCGTCTGAGTGCATGCGTCCCAGAGTATCAGTGAAACCGTAAGAAGCAGGACCAGCAGCCATGTTATCTGGGTGCAGGGTACGACCGGTACCACCACCAGAAGCTACTGAGAAGTATTCTTTACCAGCCAGCAGGCGTTCTTTTTTGTAGGTACCTGCAACAGGGTGCTGGAAACGGGTTGGGTTGGTAGAGTTACCAGTGATTGAAACGTCTACGTTTTCGTGCCACATGATTGCAACACCTTCGCGAACGTCGTCTGAACCGTAACATTTTACGATGAGGCGGTCAGGGTTGTTTCCGTATGGAACTTCTTTTACAACGGTCAGAGCTTTGTCAGTTCCTTCACCGTTGAAGTAGTCAAATTTGGTCTGTACGTAAGTAAAACCATTGATGCGGCTGATAATCTGAGCAGCATCTTTTCCAAGACCGTTCAGGATAACGCGCAGCTTGTTCTTGCGAACTTTGTTAGCGTTAGCAGCAATTTTGATTGCACCTTCAGCTGCAGCGAATGATTCGTGTCCAGCCAGGAATGCGAAACACTGGGTTTCTTCTGACAGCAGACGAGCACCCAGGTTACCGTGACCAAGACCTACTTTGCGGTCATCAGCTACAGAACCAGGAATACAGAATGCCTGCAGACCTTTACCAATGTTGGCAGCAGCAGTAGAACCGGTTTTGTCGCCGGTTTTTTCTGCTTCTTTAATTGCAATTGCTGAGCCCAGTACGTAAGCCCATTTTGCATCTTCAAAACAAATCTGCTGAGTTGATTCACAGATTTCATATGGATCAAAGCCGCGTGCTTTACACAGATCGCGAGCTTCGTTCAGGCCGTCTTCGCCTTCTTTGAATCCGTATTCTTTCAGTGCTTTGTTAACCTGTGGGATACGGCCAGCGTAGTCTTCAAATAATGCCATAGTAATACTATCCTCACCGCTTGTTATGCGGATATTTTAAAACTCGATAAGCTTGCAGTTTTGCAATGCGAAACTGCATAAGTAAAAATCATGAAATGATTTTTACGACTTATTCTTTGCGTGGGTCGATGAATTTAACAACGCCCTGATCTTCAGTTACACGACCATACTGGGTGCGTGCTGCTTTGAGTGCATCTTCAGCTGATTTACCGGCTTTAAGAGCATCCATCAGTTTACCTACGTTTACACATTTGTAACCGATGATTGCGCCGTCTTTATCAACTGCACACTGTTCTACATAACCTTCAGTCATTTCCAGGTAGCGTGGACCGGTTTTGCGGGTAGCAAACATGGTACCAACCTGTGAACGCAGGTTTTTACCCAAGTCTTCCAGAGAAGCACCAACTTTCAGACCGCCTTCTGAGTAAGCAGACTGTGAGCGGCCGTATACGATCTGCAGGAACAGTTCGCGCATAGCGGTGTTGATTGCGTCACATACAAGGTCAGTGTTCAGGGCTTCAAGAAGGGTTTTACCGATGAGGATTTCAGAAGCCATAGCTGCTGAGTGGGTCATACCGGAACAACCGATTGTTTCAACCAGTGCTTCTTCGATGATACCTTCTTTTACGTTGAGGGACAGTTTACATGCACCCTGCTGTGGTGCACACCAACCGATACCGTGGGTGAAACCAGAAATATCTTTGTTTTCTTTAACCTGTACCCATTTTCCTTCTTCAGGAATTGGTGCAGGTCCGTGATAGGCGGCTTTTGCCAATGGACACATGTGTTCCACTTCTGCCGTATAAACCATAGGACGCTCCTAATGATGTATTTGTGTAACTCTGCACAAGCAGAGATATGTTGCTTTGGAGAATAGTATAATTAATTATCGAATAAATTGCTAGAGAAAAATCCCAGATGGAAATACTACCAGTCAGGCAGAGTCTTGCAAAACCGCTCGCGTGGCTTCGCTACAGGTACAGGCCGGCAAGGTAACTACAGAACCGGCCTGTAACAGTTTTTGCCAGTCTCTGCCTTCCTTCCCGTATTTTCATCAGCTTTTTCAAGATGGATATCAGTACTAATCTGAAAAAAAGCCGCCATGGACGGCGGCTTGATAGATAATTGCTCAGACCGCCATGGTCGGCGGCTTGATAGATAACTGCTCAGGCCGCCATTGACGGCGGCTTGATAGATAACTGCTCAGGCCGCCATGGACGGCGGCCCGATACTCGTGAGTTTTTTGCGGAGTAAAAAACTCACACTTGTGTTCTAAACAGGATGTTTAGAACACAAGTACTACTTCTCCATTTGGATAGGTAGCGGTAATGTATTTTTTGATTTCTTCGCTCTTCAGGGCTTCTACCAGTGCTACGATGCGTGGATCTTTTTCGTTACCGGCTTTTACGGTGATGATGTTTACGTAGGGAGAATCAGCACCTTCAACAAAAAGACCATCTTTTGCAGCAGAAAGTCCGGCTGGAATTGCATAGTTACCGTTGATTACGGCAGCGTCTACGTCAGCAAGAACACGTGGCAGAGAAGCAGCTTCAATTTCGGTGAACTTCAGATTCTTTTTGTTTTCTACGATATCAAGAGGAGTAGCGGTAATACCGGCTTTGTCATTCAGTTTGA
>JAZLJW010000317.1:0-3372 GCA_045597345.1 Treponemataceae bacterium | reverse complement strand
AACCCGTCCATTACCAAAATCAGTTACAAAAATATTTTCTGAGTTATCTTTGGCAAGGTATTGAGGTCCCAGCAGCTGACCGTCTCCCCGACCGGTAGATCCAAACGAAGAACGATACCGGCAGTTTTCATCAAGAAACGAAATACGGTCTCCTGCGTACTCTGAAATAACAACCGTACCGTTTTTCAATCTGAGTATATCCATAGGCCGGTCAAATCCATTGACAGGACCATTGCTCCGTTCAAGAATATGGCCATTAGTATCATAATGCAGTAATTCATCAGAACCAAAAGCTGTCAGCCAGAATGATCCGTCAGGGTTTGCCATGATGGAACTTGGCCAGGAAAAATACAATACTCCATCCTTAACCTGTGGATAATTTCCCATCTCAACGTACCGTTTTTCGGATACCGTCTGACTCATAATGGCACGTCTGTTCTGAATAATTTCAATTGTGCTTTCCAAAAGGGCGCCGCCATACCCGTTTTCCTGTGCCAGGGTCCACTGTGCCAGAGCTTCACCTTCAAGTCCGGCACGATAATATGCTTTCCCCAACCATTCAAGAATAAGGTTTTCTTCGGGAAGATAGGTCAAAGCCTTTTCAAATTGCAGGACCGCATCATTATATGCCCCGCGGTAATATGCCTGAACACCATTTCTGAATTCTTCTTCAGCAAATCCTCTGTCTGCCAGTGTTTGCCCATGTATACCGGAAACACCGGCCAAAATGCAGAGCAAAAATATAATGATTTTACATCGCCTTTTTTGCGTAACACCCATTTTTTCTTATATCCTCAGAACAATTCATCAGTACCAGCGGTTATTTCTGCCAGATGCTCTTCAATTTCCCGTGAAGTGCTATCTTTTTCTTTAGCTCGTTTTACAAACGACAGAGCTTCTTTAGTCAAGCCCATTTTGAAATACACCCATGCCAATGAATCAAGGTATGCTGCAGAATCCGGATTCTGATCAAGCGCTTTTTTGCAGTAAAAAAGCGCTTTTGTAAGTTCCTGATTCATGCTGGCCAGACAATACCCCAAACCATTCAAGGCAGTTGCATTATTTTCATCTATCTCCAGAGCCCGCCGGTATAAATCCAGAGCTTCCTCTCGTTTTCCTTCAACCCAGGAAGTATAAGCAAGGGCGTTTAACGTCTGGATGGTTTGATATCCACTTTCTACTAAAGCTTCAAGCTCATACCGGGCCAGACGGGTTCGTTCTGTTTTTGAATAAATCACCGCAAGCGTCAGACGGCACTGACAGACACGTTTTTCGTCCTGTTCTGCAGTAACGACCTGTTCCAGATACAGCAATGCCTCATCATACCGATTAAGCCGCGCATAACAAAGTCCAACGTAATAGGCTATATCAAGTTCCGATATTCCAGAACCACCATCTGCAGATTCTGCATGGGGAGAAGCAGACAAGAAAACAGCAAGCGCGTCTTTATAATTCCGCATCCGGTATAACGATATACCTTCCGAAAATGTATCAGCCATCAGTTTCTCCAAATTCCAATTCAGAATGATTCGATAATATGAGCACCAGCAGAAGGTTTTACCTGATACAGCACCGGACGATAGCCAAAAATCCGTTCATATTCCTGCAGTTTGCCGACATACTGGTCAATGTCATCAGTTTTGAGAATGGTATACAGACAGCGCCCAAAACCTTTTCCGGTAATACGGGCACATGCTGTTCCACTACGGGAATCAAGATTCTGGTCAATCTCGGTAACTCTTTTGGCAAGCCAGTCTATTTCCGGACAGGAAATGGAATATAAATCCCGCATGTATTCCTGAGATTTGTTTATTGCATGGGCAAATTGCCCAAAATGTGCATTCTTAAGCCCTTCCGTAGCTTCATAGACCCATTTATGTTCCTTCATGAGGCAATAGAGCCGTCGCCGGTTATCTTCAGAAAGATCTTCAAGAACTTCCTTTATTTCAACTTCGTTCTCTTCATAGACAAAGTTATCACCTTTACGGGTCTTCAGTTCTGCCAGCCGTACTAAGTTTTCCGGAGTTCTTATGGAGTCTTCGTTCCAGAGCGATATGCGCTGCACCCGTGCATCGGTAAGAAGAACTGACCACTCAGAAAAAGGAAACGGAACGGCAATATGGGTATTTTTCCAATGATCGGTAAGAAGGCAACCATTTTCTGAGCCAAAAAGACATACCTGTATGTCAGCAAGATAATTCCCTACACTCAGATATTCCCGATTTGCGATTTCTATAATTTCCAGAAGTTCGTCTTCCGTTGTGGTTGGGGCAAATAAGGCTTTATATGCCAAAGCGGCTGCAACTTTCATTGCAGTAGTAACACCAAAACCAGCAGATGGCAGTACCTCAGAATAAACGGTGATATTCATGCCCTGATTTACTGGTACCGTTTCCTGAAAGGCGGAAATAACAGCTTTAAGAGAATTTGCCCACCGGTCTTCACGCCGGTACTTCAGGGTAGCAAGGTTACAGCGTTTCCGTTCTTTAAGTTGAGGGAAATAAAACCTGACGACATTGTCATTACGAACGGATGCAAGAAGATATACCGGTAGATTCACTGCCATGGAAAGAGTCGTATCCTTGAAATACCAGGTATGTTCGCCAACGAGGTGAAATCTCCCCGGAGCTGACACAACCACGTCAGGACGCTGGTCATATTCAGCAAGGTGAATATCGAGACATTCTGCCAAACCGGCAGACTGAACATCTTGCTCCATTTTCATGATTTCCCCACCTCAAGTATTTCTTTTTTGAATACTTTCTTATAAAATAGTATCTTAATGAGACTGAATTTTCAAGTTTTTTTTTATGCAGCTTTATCCGCTGTACTGTTATCACTAGGAATTCCTAACGAAATTCTTCCTTTCGGATCACCTTTCATCGGATTATTTTCTTTGGTCCCGCTGTATATTGCATTTTCTCTTGTTGTAAATCCCAGACAAGCGTTTTTCTGCGGAGCAGTTCAATTTTCTCTTACGCACCTGCTTTCAAGCTTCTGGCTGGCATTCTTCAAGGATTTTGCGTTATTCACCCTTGGTCTGACTGCTCTCTGTTATTTTGTCGCCGGGGGAATAATCGGACTGGCTCTTTGGTTCCCCTTTTACATAACCGGTCAAAAAAAACGCTGTCTGGAGGAACAGAGTGGTATTGCATCGTTTTCCAGTTCCAGACGTGTTCTTTGGTTTGCTGCTGCATGGACATTGCATGAATGGGGAAAATCCACCGGATTTCTGGCATACCCCTGGGGTACGCTTATTCAAAGTGCCTGGAAATGGCCACTGATTACCCAAATCGTTGCTGTAACAGGATCCTGGGGATTAAGTTTTCTCTTTTCACTGTTCAGTGGGGTTACTGCAGAAGCTGTCTTGAA
>JAZLJW010000316.1:0-22205 GCA_045597345.1 Treponemataceae bacterium | reverse complement strand
AAAGCTCATTGCAGCTGTCAACAAAACAGAAGGCGGCCGTAATGAAGAAGATGCCTATAACTTCTACCAGTACGGTTTTGAAGAACTGATGTTCATCTCTGCCGAGCATGGAGACCATATTCCGGAATTGTATGAAACACTTATCAGCCGGTTGGATTTTTCCCGGGTTGAAGAAGGCGAAGAAGAACACCCCATCAAAATTGCCATCATGGGTAAACCGAACACCGGTAAATCTACCCTTTCTAATCTTCTGACCAATTCTGAAGCTTCCATCGTGTCTGATTATGCCGGCACCACCCGCGATGTTGTTGAAGGATTTTTTACTTTCAAAAACCGCCAGTTTCAGGTTCTTGATACCGCCGGTATCCGTCGCAAAGCTAAAGTTACCGAAGACGTAGAATACTTTTCGGTTACTCGTGCCATTAAAACTTTGGATCGTTGTGACATTGTCTTTTACATGATGGATGCTAATGAAGGCCTTACCGAACAGGATAAAAAGCTGATTTCGCTGGCCTATGAACGTGGTCGTGGAATGATTTTCTGCCTGAACAAATGGGATACTCAGGTTCAGGAAAAACATGTCTTCAAAGATGCCGAACGTAATATCAAAGTTATGTTTGGTCACATGGAATATGTTCCGGTTGTAGCAATCTCCGCCAAGGAAAACACCGGTATCAAGCAACTGCTGAATACTTCTATGGAAATCTACAATCAGCTGACCCGTAAAATTGACACCGCTTCTCTGAATACTGCACTCAAAGACTGGGTAGCCGCTTACCCGCCGCCAGCCAGCCGCAGTGCCCGATTCAAAATCCGGTACATGACTCAGACCAGTACAAATCCTGTTCAGTTTCTGCTTTTTGCTACACGGCCTGAAGTCGTACAGCCTACCTATCTGGCATATCTGAAAAATAAGATTCGCGCAGATTTAGGATACGATAAAATCCCTGTTCTTCTGGAGCTGAAAGCCAGCCGCCAGAAATGGGAAGACCGGGACCGGGAACATAAATAATGGCACAATTCAGCATTGGCGAGGTTGAATCGCTCACTGGTATAAAAGCTCATGTTTTACGCTATTGGGAAGAAGTGGTTCCTTCTATTACTCCCAAGAAAGATTTATCAGGTCGTAGAGTCTATTCTACCCGCGATCTTCAACAAATTATGCGTCTTAAATATTTGATTTACGAAAAGAAATATACCATTGAGGGCGCACGAAACCAGCTGATTTCTGATCTTGATGTAAATTCTAAAACAGCTGATGCTATGCAGCAGTTAAATGAAATACGTGGTACGTTAATCGACATTTACCGGAAACTACATAAGACAAATGAAAATACCAATTAATACTCAAACAAAGAACTCTTTATCAAATCGGAAAAACAATACTTTTTCCCGCACGCTAAAATCCCCTGTGACTACCCCTCTTTTTGCCCGACTTTCAAAAGAATCACAGGAGATTCTTAATTCGTTTGATGCTTTAGTACAGGATATACAACCTCTCAATGCGAAACAACTTCAACAGTTGCCCGATGTAATTAAAGAACTGTCGCATTCACTTACTGATGAGCGAAGTTCCCGAAGAATCGGATACATGAATGAAACCCGTCAGCTTTCTGCATATGTTCGTTATTTTACCTGGTGGAATCTTGTCAGAATTACACCTCTTCTTACCGGATTCCCTTCTTCTGTATTTTCACATCTGACTGACAATTCTGTTATTTTAGATATTGGTTCCGGTCCCCTTACCGTCCCTATTGCACTTTGGCTTGCACGCCCTGAGCTTCGTACTAAGGAAATCACCTGCTACTGTCTTGATATTTCACAAAATGCTTTATCCTTAGGGGAAGAACTGTTTTTAAAAGTGGTATCCAAGACAGCACCTTCATCACCTGAACAGAAACCCTGGCACATTGTTCGTGTAAAAGGCGAATCGGGAACTGCAATCCGTAAAAAAGCACACCTCATCACCTGTGCAAATATGTTCAATGAACAGTACTGGAATTCTTCCAAACCACTTGAAGAAATTACAAAAAAGGATTGTGATTTATTGCTGTCCTATGCTGATGAACAGTCAACAATTCTGTTGATTGAACCCGGTATCCCTAGAGCTGCCAGATTTGTTTCCTTGATGAGGTCTGCATTTCTCCGTAAACATATGACCATTCTTTCTCCCTGCCCTCATTCGGATGAATGTCCTATGGAAGGAAAGAAAGGAGGCAAATGGTGTCATTTTGTTCTTGATACAGAAAAAAACGCTCCAGCCCGTCTTCATAAACTTAGTGAAAAATCAGGTCTTCCAAAAGACCGGGCATCTCTTTCTTTCTGCCTTGTTTCAAATACCCCAAAAGACGATATACCACAAGAAACCAAAACTACTGAAGTTCGGGTTGTTTCAGATGCAATTACTTTATATGACCACTCCACAGCACGTTATAGTTGTTCCCAACTTGGACTGACTCTCTTACAAGCACCCGAAAACAAATATAAATCAGGTGACTTGGTTTCAATTCCGAATGAACATCCGGCCCTTGGACACCCACAAACAGACAGAAAATCTAATGCAAAAAAAATCCGCCTGGATTAAATTCCCGGCAGATTTCATCAGATTTTCAAACTCTTGTTATTTATCCCCGTACATTGCTTTAATTTCTTTTTCGTACAGTTCGAAAATCTTGTAACGCATCATTTCCTGTTTAGGAGAAAGCTCACGTCCTACTTCAAAAGGTTTTGCAAGCAGGGTAATCTCATTGATAATCTCAAATGGTTTGAACCCTGTCTTGCTGCTTACCAGTGACTGTACTTCATTCTTAAAGAATTTGATAATCTCCGGCTTTTTCAGAAGGTCTTCATAGGTATCATATGCAACATAATTATCTCGGGCATAAATCTTAATCTCATCTTCTGCTGGCACAATCAATGCAGATAGATATCTTTCATCTTGTCCTACTACAATGCTCTGTGCCACATACCGTGATTCAGCCAGCTTCATTTCTATTGGCAGTGGTTCAATATTTTCACCACCACGAAGAACGATGGTATCTTTCATACGGCCACGAATTACAACTTCACCGGTAAGAGTCTTCATACCGATATCACCAGTATCAAACCATCCATCTTCATCAATGGCTTTTTTGGTCAGTTCCGGTTTGTTGTAATACCCCTGCATAACGATAGGACCACGAACATGTACAACGCCTTTCTTTCCGTTTGGCAGAACTTCACCGTTTTCACCAACAATACGTACTTCTACACCTTCAAGAGGTTTTCCTACCGTTCCAAAGATAGGCGCATCTACCGGACGAACGGCAACTACTGGAGAAGTTTCAGTAAGACCATAACCTTCAACAACATTAACCCCTGCAGCCCAGAAGAACTCATCAATTGCAGGAGGAAGAGCTCCACCGCCAGAAACACCAGCACGGAAATTGGTTCCCAGTTTTGCACGTACCTTACTGAACACCAGCTTGCTTCCTAAAGCTTTCAATGGAGTAAGTAACAGCCAGGGAATAAACAGTACGATCCAGGTAAGGATGATATGATCATTCTTGAAACGGGCTGTTTTTCTGAACATGCGGCGGCTCATACGGCACTGCAGCAAAGCTACTGCAGTAAAGAAGCGGAACAGGTTGTATACGATTCCGCCGGTTTTACGCATAGCTTTATTGATTCCGTCATACAGTGCTTCGTATACGCGGGGAACTGCCGGCATAATATGTGGATTCAGAGCTTCAAGGTCTTTCAGCAGAACAGATCCCACTGGTTTTGAGTAGCAGAGTGCACCACCCTGACTGAGGATTACATATTCACAGGCGCGCTGGAAGGCATGCCATACAGGCAATACACAGATAATTCTTTCACCAGGATGAACATAAATGCGGTTCTGCAGATCCGGTAGCTGAGCAATAAAGTTTCCGTGGGTCAACATTACACCTTTAGGCTCACCAGTAGTTCCAGAGGTAAAAATCAATGTAGCAAGATCATTTTCCTGACCCTTATCAAGTTCAGTTTCTACTACACCAGGATGAGCTTCATTCCAGACAGCCCCTTCTTCAACAATTTGTTTGAATGTGTACAAAGTAACACCCAGATCAGCTGCCTTATCTTTCAGTTCATCACTGTAGTTTTCAAAACAAATCAGTTTATTCAGAAGAGGAAGGTTATCCTTAAGACCAAGAATCTTTTCCAGCTGACGAGGGTTTTCACCAATAACAACTTTACACTCTGCAGTAGCCAGAATAAACCGCAAATCATTTTCTGTAGCATCACAACCACGGGGTACATCAACAGCACCTATAGCCAAAAGACCCATATCGGCCTGTTCCCATTCCATTCGATTGTCAGAAATAAGACCTATATGTTCACCCCTGACAATACCCATGTTCAATAAGCCACCGGCAAAATTCAAGGCAATTTCATATAATTCTCTATATGAGATTGGTTGGAATATTTTCTTTTCATCTTTGGAATACTGAGCAGCAATCTTTGGATACTGAAGAGTCATTTCTCTCAGAATCTTCGGTAATGTTTTCTCCACGGAATAACCCCACTTTTTATGACAAAATGGCAAAGTATGTCAAATTAACTATATAAAAGTATACACTATCTGTTTGACCACATGCAATAAGACGCGTAGACTTTCCTCAGAAAGTATATTATACAATGTGATTTAACTATGAAAAAGACATATTATTCATTGCATTTGGAACAATTGAATACTATACATGACGGTATACCTCTACCGAATAATAAACCAAAACTGTTACTCCATGCCTGCTGTGCACCCTGCAGTTCCTATGTACTTGAATATCTATCTTCTTATTTTGACATCACCATTTACTATTACAATCCCAATATTCATCCCGAGCAGGAATACACCCGCCGGCTGGAAGAACTGAAAACCTTCATCAGAAAATTTGCTGTATCCCCGACCCTGGTCGAAACCACCTATGATGTAGCCGATTACTTTGATGCGGTGAAAACAGAAAGCGAACCGGAATTACAGACGGAACCGGAACGGGGAGAACGATGCCGGCGATGTTATGCATTCCGCATGGCGAAAGCTTACGACTATGCCTGCAGTCAGAAATTCGATTACTTCACAACCACTTTGAGTATCAGCCCCCACAAGGATACAGAAAAAATCAATTCGATTGGTGCAGAACTGGAAGAAAAAGCCCGGACATCAGGTAATGACGTCTGCACCTATCTGTATGCTGATTTCAAGAAAAAAAACGGCTACCTTCGGTCGCTGGAGCTTTCAAAAGAATACGGATTGTACCGTCAGGACTACTGCGGCTGCGTTTTTTCAAAACAGAACCAGCAGTAATGCTTTTGTCTGCTTTACCAAGGTGTAAAAATCCCACTATACTTTTTTATGTATGAAACCTCAGGAAATCCATGAAAAAGCTGATCAGGTACGTGATGTTCTCCGTTACCTGAACCAGTTCAATCAGGCAATCATTGTCATCCACATTGATGATGACTTAATTGACTCCCCCGTATTCTCAAGTCACATCCGAGACATTGCCATGCTGCACGCAGCCGGACTGAAAGTAGTTATCGTTCCGGGCTCAAAGAAACGGATTGATACCATTCTGCAGAATGAGAATATTTCATGGACAACCCACAACCACGTTCGTATTGTTCCCGAGTCCGCACTGAACCTGGTAAAGATGGCCACCTTTGATGTCAGCAATACCGTTATGACTCATCTGGCCCAGGAACAACTGACCGCCGTCATCGGTAACTGGGTGCGGGCCCGTGGCCTTGGTGTCATTGATGGCATTGATTACTGTACAGCCGGCGACATCGATAAGATCAATCTGGATTCTCTTGAAACCATTCTGGAACAGAAACATATTCCTATTTTCCCCTGCATCGGCTGGTCCGGTCAGGGAAAACCCTACAACATTTCTTCAGTGCGGCTGGCTACGGAAATTGCTTCCATGCTTAAAGCACAGAAGCTGTTTTTCCTGACTGCCGGAAAAAGTGTTACGGCAGATTCTTTCAGTGTGCCATCGTCTGTCATCCTGACTGATGACGGTTCCATCCCTTCTCTGGATCTGGATGAAGCTGCATATGTTCTGCAGAATACTTCTGAATCTGAAGTAACAGAAGAAACCATGTCGCTAATCCGGCAGTGTGTAGCCGCATGCCAGAATGGTGTTAATCGTGCCCATATTGTAAACGGACAAACCAATGGTTCACTGCTGACAGAGATTTTCTCTGACAACGGATCCGGTACTATGATATATACCTCTAACTATGGTGGCATCAGAAACATGACCGCAGAAGATATTCCGTCTGTTCTCAGTCTGATGCAGCCATTCGTAGAAAAAGGAAATCTGTTACCAAGAAGCCGTACCCAGCTTCTTGCTACCTGGCAGGATTATATTGTGTATGAAGTTGATGGTGGTATTAAAGCCTGCGCCGCACTTCATCACTATGAATCTGATGACACTCAGGCAGAAATTGCAGCAGTTGCAGTTTCAGAGAAATTCTCATCCCTGGGCATCGGGCCAAAGATGATTAACTATCTGATTGACCGTGCCAGAGACCAGGGACTTTCTCAGGTATTCATTCTGACCACCAAGACATCAGACTGGTTTGAACAGTTTGGTTTTGTTCCAGCAGATATTGATGCAATTCCCGTTGAACGGAAATCCCACTGGACACCGGAACGAAACTCCAAGGTATATATCTTACGGTTTTAATACAAACTTTCCCTGAGATTCTACCGCAAAACGATCTACGACCATTTTTTCAAAATCAATCTTATCCTGCATGATTTTTTTGGAATAGTCGTAGTTCAGCAGTTCTTTTGCATTTACTGCTTCTTTATGACCTTCGCTCTGCTGGTACTCTACAACGTCTGCCATACTGCCGCAGTTTGTAAAAGCCCGGTACACACAAGTCAGCCAGATTCCCTGGCCCCCATAATGATCAAGCATATCGGCATCCTGCAGCAGTTTTTCGTACCAGGTATGACAATCAGAATCTGGTTTTCTATCTCCATGTGCCTCAATGAGCTGACATACCAATGAAAGTTCTTCTGCAGAAAGTTCATCTTTCAACAAATCCCGGACCAGTACTGCTCCACTATGACTGTGTGGTTCTATTCCTTTCCCAATATCATGAAACAATCCGGCGCAGCGAAGTACGTCATCCATGGAACAATCTTCAGGGAACAGTGATTTCCGTAATTCCAATACCGAGTTGCTGACTCTTTTACAATGATAAAAAGCAGCTCCTATTTCCCGTTCAAGATGGGATTTTTTCTTTCCCATGTACTTCCACGCCAGTTTTTCCAATTTTTCAAAATCCATTTTTCACTCCTTCATCTAAAACGAAGTCACACTCTAGCAAAAAATTAAACCCCAAACAATAAAGCCATGGTTTAATTTTTGCAGCTATTTTGTTTCACGTGAAACATGAGTCAATAGCGTTATCCAAATATGGAATATGCCAAATACTATAGCTGATACAGTCAGTAATACATGATTCAGAATAATTCCGACAAATAGAAACAGCACAGAAGGTATGAACGCTAATGCAAAACCTTTCCATATATTCTGGTTATGAAAATAGAGAATCCAAAATAGCAGATAGAATGCCAACAACAGTCCACATACAGCATAATACAATATCTGTTCGGTTCTACCTGCAAAAGAAAACTTCCATACTAATACCGGAAAAATGAGAAAAAACATGCAGCAATATCGCCCAATTTCTTCTCCTATCACAATAAATCCAGGGGTTTTCCTAGTGTTTTTCTGCATATCTTCTTTCTGCTGTTTTATAGCATACAATAGGTTTGGGACCAAAATTACTATAAGCTGTAAACCATTAAACAGATTTATACTATTAAATTCCATAATCAAAGTTCCATTTTATCCTGCATTTCTTGCAGATACTTTTCAACCCATATAGCAACACCGTCAGCATCATTTGATTCTGTTACTTCATCTGCCACAGCTAGAACTTCCGGAATAGCATTCTGCATGGCAATTCCCCTGCCACACCACTGAATAGGACCAATGTCATCATGATCATCTCCAAAATACACTGCATCTTCCTTATTAATGCCAAGGGTATCCAGCATCGTTTTTACTCCATCTGATTTTGTGGCATTCCGGTTCATAATCTGGAAAAAACAACCTGATGACATGGTGTAATACACATCGGGGGTAAGAACTTTTTCCATATATTGTTTCAAATCTACAAACTCGTTTGTTACAATTATTTTGTAAACAGCATCACAATCCGAGGGTAATTCCGGAAAACAATCTACTACTGTGGTGTTCCATTCCGGTATCATCTTATTACAAATTATACCGGCTGGTATTTCTAAAGATATAACGCAACCAGGAATCTGCACTAAACGCTGCAATATTGTCCGTACTGAATTCTGGTCTATTGGAACATCTATTGAATCTAACTTATCTGAATATGTTCTTGCTCCATTTAATGTTGTTATTGCATCTGGTTGAATAACTGCTTCATATTCCACTGTTGATCTTCGGGGTCTGGCTGTTGCAAAAAGAATTTTTATTTCATCTTTATTTGCTTGCTGCATTACCTTAACTGTTCTATCAGATATTTTTTTGTCGGTAGTCAACAGTGTTTGATCTAAATCTATAATAATTGCTTTTATCATACTTTCCTCACTTTTTATTTACTGTTTCACGTGAAACAAAATATATACGAATCAAGATATTATAGCATTAAGTTCTGCACATACTGTATCTATTTCAGGATTAGAATCTAATGAACTTCCATTACGAAAGAATGTTCTATTTCGTTTTGCTATGGTAAGTCCTACTGTAATAGAAAGCGTTTCAAAGGACTTAAAATAAGTTATCCACGTTCATTTCGTCATTTTTATGTTGAACGTACAGATACTCATACCCTTCCAATGGATTATAACTGATTTCATACCAGTCATTTAATTTATTCAAATTAATCACTTTATCTTCTCCTCTACTAAGAAAATTGGCTAAGTGTGTAAAAATATTTACAGACAATAACTTTCTTGGATAATTGTACTTAAACAAATTGTTTCACGTGAAACATTGTATATATCAATAGATAAAACCTAACTATACCAGGAATATTCATAATTATTTTTGATATAGAGATTCATACCAATCATCAAGAGTCTTTTTTGAAATATGGTTATATACATCTTCAGAAATTTCAGCATTATCCTTTTTTGCTTTGAAATACACCATTCTGGGATGTGTACAGTTTTCTAATCCGAGCATTGAATTAAGATCAACAGCTAAATTCCAGCTAGACATAAACGCAGATCCTTCTGCTGAAAAACACAAACGCTTTTCTTTTACGATATTTATAGCTTCCTCAAATGTCACCCATCTATTTGGATTTCCCTGTTCATAGGTATTTCGCATTCTTATATAAACAGGTGAACAAAGAGCTTTTTCACGATACTCAAAAACATACATTGAATCTAGTTCTTCTAAAGATGTCATTATTTATTCTCCTTTATACTCACTGAATTGTAAAAAGAATCCTGTTACAAATGTTTCACGTGAAACAAACCTACAAAAACGATGTAATCGAGTAGTTCCAAATGCATTATCAATCCGGCAGATTTGTGGAATTAAAAGAAGTAGACTATTCCAAAAAATATAACACATAGTGTCTTTTTAAAATTGTTTCGGAATCTATGCATTATACAGATGCTGAATCGAGTTCAGCATGACAGAACTTATTGGTAAGCACACTACAGTTAGCAAATTTTTTTACCTAGTCTTTTGCATTCCGTAATTATTTCAGTATCCATAGAGCTACTAATGAAGCCTGTTTTTCTATAGGTATGTAAAAAATCCTGGATCTCAGAATCAGAAAAAAAATTGATTCCGTGAATTGTTGGATACTTAACTTCATTCTCATTAGCCAAGAAAATTTCTATAAGACCTCCATCGTTCATCATCTGAGTATAATAAACAAAGGTTCCCATACTAGTACTATCTCCTATAAATAAAGACTATATCCGTAGAAAGTGATGCTAATTGTCACCCTGAATACTTCGGCAAGCTTAGTACGACGTTTGTTTCAGGGTCTCATCATAACACCACAAATCTACCGGATTGCCAGTACATTCAAAACCGCTCGATAACGTAGCTATTGGTGAATCACGCCGTAGAAACTATACAAAGTCCATGCTGAACGAATGGACGCCGGGCTTCAACAATTTTTGCCTGTACTGGCAATTCTCTCGATTTGCAACATTTCGCTACACTCTTGTTGCAGAGTAGTATTCAGCAACACTTTTTACGGACATAGCCTAAATAAAAAATGTTTCACGTGAAACATAATAAGATATTAACAAAATTAAACACTATATATAGTGTATAATTGAAATGAAAGCAAAAAAAAACGCTACATAGAGCAAAGATAATCAAATTGAAAGTTATTTTATATAATTACAATTTTTCCAATCCAAAAAGATTACTAAATCTATAAGCTTCTTCTTTTGTTGAATCATCCCAATAAGTAAATTGTGATTAAGGATATTTCACTGAATACTCTCGTAACTCTGTATCTGAAAAAAGCCATCAATCATTTCTTTCATTGTCATTATTCTTAGGTTCAACAAAAGGATTAACGATTATCAGACTATTATTTTCCCATAACCTTTCTATCCTTGTGTTTCAACTAATCATGAAGATTTTCGTACCAACTTTTTTAGCTTTGTAGTATACCATCCTTGGTATATAACAATTCTTTACATCAAGCAGTGAATTTAGTTGTATAGCTACATCCCAACTAGACTTATAGGTTGGACCTCCTGCTGTAAAAAACAATTTCTTATTTTTAACAAGTTTAACAGCCTGATTAAATGATACACATCTTTATGGAATGCCCTCTTCATATGTATTTTTCCTACTGATGTACAAAGGAACATTCTCAATATTTGACTGATATTCAACAGTAAATAGTGTATCTAATGTTTGGAAATCTACCAGGTTAGACAGTTCTTCTATATTCATTCTAAGAAATAACATAGAAAATATTCATGTATTGTAAAGGCTATGTCCGTAAAAAACTTTGTCGACTATAGAAAGTTTTTGAAGGCATAAAAAAACCGGCAGTTTTTTTCTGCCGGCTTGTAATTTAGGACTTATTACGCAGTTTCACGTAAAACATTACTCTACTACAGTTTCTTCTTCCTGGGCGATTGTATCAATTCCAATTACCATGTCAGGTGCCTGAATAACAAATACTCCTACCCCCATGGCAGTTCTACCCTGTTTTGAAACATCTTTAGCAGGAGTTCGGATTGTTTTTCCCTGGCTGGTGATACACATAATGTCATCAGTTTCAGAAACAGAAACAACACCAACAACTTCGCCGGTTTTTTCGGTAATGGTATATCCACGCTGACCGCCGGTAGCACGTCCGTGTTTCATAAATTCATCATATTCAACTCGTTTACCCTGACCATTAGCAGTAATGAACAGCGCCGTTTTGTTTTCTTCTACAGTAAGAGCTGCAGCAAGTTCATCATCACCGGAAATCTTAATACCGGTTACACCACGGGAAGCACGGCCCATAGGGCGAACTTCTTCTTCTGTGATGCGCAGAGTCTGTCCTTTGCGTGAAGCAAGCAGCATTTCTTTAGAACCATCAGTCAGAATTGCAGATACGATTCTGTCACCATCATCAAGTTTAATGGCAACAATACCACGAGCTTTTGCATTAGTAAAATCACTTAATGGTACTTTCTTGACAACACCATTGGCAGTTGCCATGAACAGGAACTGATCATCAGTAAAATCCTTAACCGGAACACTGGTAGCAATTTCTTCATCAGAAGAAATCATCAGTAACTGTTTGATATGGGTACCGCGTGCATTCTTACTTGATTCAGGGATTTCATGAACCTTAACGTAGTATGCCTTACCGGCAGTTGAGATAAAGAGAACCTTATCATGAGTAGTAGCAGTGAATACCTGTTTTACGTAATCATCTTCTACCAGTTTTGTTGCATTGGTTCCTTTACCACCACGACCCTGAGATTTATATGATGAAGCTGGTACACATTTGATATATCCCAGATGAGAAATGAGAACAGCCATGTTCTCTTTCTTAATCATGTCTTCAATGTTTACAGCTTCAATTTCATCAGCAACAATGTCAGTCTTACGATCATCCCCGAACTTATCTACCAGATTATTGGTTTCTTCTTTAATGAGGGCAAGAATCTTTTCGTGGTGAGCAAGCAGATCTTCCAGGTGGGCAATCCAGGCTTTCAGTTCTTCCATCTGCTTTTTCAATTCATCAATACGCAGATTGGTCAGAACACCTAAGCGTAAGTCAACGATTGCCTGAGCCTGTTCATCATCAAAACTGAAGCGTTCACTCAGTTTTGCCTTTGCTTCAGTTTCATCACGGCTGCCACGGATAATGGCGATTACTTCATCAACACAGTCAACGGCAGTAATCTTTGCTTCCAGAATGTGCTCATCATGCTTTGCCTTTTTCAGTTCAAACTGAGTGCGGCGAGTGATAACCACATCACGGTGATCAACAAAGCATTTAATCAGCTGCTTCAGATTGAGAACCTGAGGACGTCCGTTAACCAGAGCCAGGTTGATGATACCGTAACTTGACTGCAGTGCAGTTTTTGCAAAAAGCTGATTCAATACAACTTTTGCAATGGCACCACGTTTAACGTCAACTTCGATACGAACTTCATCACCATGGGAACCATCGTTTACACGGTCAATGCCTTCAATAACTTTATCGCGGGCAAGTTCACCGATTTTTGATACCAGGTCAGTTGTTCTGGTCTGATAAGGAATTTCAGTGAAAACTATTTTTTCTTTGCCTTTAGTATCAACTTCAATAGTAAAGCGGGCACGGAGCAGTAACTTACCGCGGCCTGTTTTATAAGCTTCTTTAATTCCTCGTTTACCGAAAATCAGACCACCAGTCGGAAAGTCCGGACCTTTAATATGGGTCATCAGTTCATCAATGGAAATGTCATGGTTATCGATGTATGCAGAAATGGCTGCCCCTACTTCACACAGATTATGGGGAGGCATGTTGGTAGCCATACCTACGGCAATACCGGTAGAACCGTTACACAGAAGGAATGGGAATGCTGCAGGCAGAACTGTTGGTTCCGGATGAGTGTCATCAAAGTTAGGGATAAAATCTACGGTATCTTTCCGGATGTCCTCTACCATAACTTCTGCAATCTGAGACATCTTTGCCTCAGTATAACGGTAAGCTGCAGCTGGGGATCCATCGATACCACCAAAGTTACCCTGTTTGGTTACCGGTACATACCGCAGAGAAAAGTTCTGACCCAGACGAACCAGAGCATCATAAACGGAAGCATCACCGTGCGGGTGATATTTACCAAGTACGTCACCTACTACGGTTGCACATTTTTTTGTTTTACCGCTGGCCTTAAGACCTTCTTCATGCATGGCAAAAAGAATGCGGCGGTGAACAGGTTTCAGACCATCGCGGACATCTGGAAGGGCACGTTCCACAATTACCGACATGGAATAGTCGATAAATGAACGCTGCATTTCATGTTCAATAGGAGCAGCCAGCAGGTATCCACCTTCTGGAGTTTGTGTTTCTTCGTACTTAATATTTTCAATCATTTAATTATCCTGTCATTCTGAACTAGTTTCAGAATCTAATTTCAGAAAAAATCCCGAAACAAGTTCGGGATGACATACTCGTTAAACGTCCAAAGTTGCATACACAGCGTTTTCTTCAATGAAGCGACGCCGGGGTTCTACATCATCACCCATAAGTACCGAGAAGATATGATCAGCTTCAATGGCATCGGTAATGCGTACTTGTTTCATCTTGCGGTTTTCAGGAGCCATGGTTGTTTCCTTCAGTTCCTGCCATTCCATTTCACCAAGACCTTTGTACCGCTGAACAGTTGCCTTATCGCGGTCCGTTCCAAGTTCAGCAAGAGCTGCATCACGTTCTTCATCACTGAATACAAATTTCTTGAATTTCTTGTATTCAACGCGGTACAGCGGAGGCATGGCAATATAGACATATCCCTTTTCAATCAGTTCCGGCATGAAACGGAAGAAGAAGGTCATGAGCAGAGTTGAGATATGTGCACCATCGACATCGGCATCTGCCATGATGATGATTTTGTGATACCGGAGTTTTTCAATGTTGAAATTCTTACCAATACCGGTTCCCAGCGATGCAATTACCGGCTGCAACTTGTCGTTGGTAATTACCTTATCAGGATGAACCTTTTCAACGTTCAGCATTTTTCCCCACAAAGGGAGAATTGCCTGAGTTTTTGGATTGCGGCCCTGTTTAGCCGAACCACCAGCCGAATCACCCTCGACGATATATACTTCACATTCTTCAGGTTTGTTTGATGAACAGTCTGCAAGCTTTCCGGGAAGACCAAAGGAATCAATACCGTTTTTGCGGTTTGCATCAATGGCTTTACGTGCCTTGATACGACCCATGGCTTCATTAACTGCTTTTTCAAGAATTGAGTTACAAATCTGCGGATTCTGCTCAAACCAGATGGTCAGTTTTTCTTTTACCAGAGAGTCTACGATAGTGCGGACTTCAGTATTACCCAGCTTTGTTTTTGTCTGACCTTCAAACTGTGGTTCAGGAACTTTTACGGAGATAACAGCGGTAAGACCAGTGCGTACATCATCACCGGTAAGGCGCTCTACCTTTACATCCTTATCAGTTTTTTTATCGCCTTTCTTGTTTCTGTCAACTTTCGGGTTCAGTTTCTTGAACAGCTTGTCATTGTTATCAAGTGCCTTGTTCAGAACAAACGTGATGGCAGATTTAAAACCATCAAGATGGGTACCACCTTCACGGGTATTAATATCGTTGACATAACTGAAGATTTTGTCGGAATCAAATCCATCGTTGTACTGGATAGAAATATCAGTAATGATGTCGTTTTGTTCACCGGTAATAAAAATTGGTTCTTCTGGAACTACTTTTTTTCCTTCATTGAGGAATTTAGTATATTCGTTGATACCACCTTCAAATTTGAAAACTGATTCTTTTGGTTTTTCCAGGCGTTCATCACGAAGGATAATAGTAATACCGGGATTAAGGAAAGCCAGCTCACGAAGACGCTCGGTTAAAACTGCAAAACTGTATTGAGTAGTTTCAGTAAAAATAGATGCATCGGCTTTCCAGCGGATGGTTGTACCACGTTTATCAGTAGTACCAACCTGTTCAACAGGACCGGTTGGAATACCAATCTGGAAATTCTGTTTGTAGAGTTTACCGTCTTTATGAACAGTAGCTTCAAGCCAGTTTGAAAGAGCATTTACACAGGAAACACCAACACCGTGCAACCCACCGGATACTTTATAAGATCCTTTATCAAACTTACCACCAGCATGCAGACGGGTCAGTACCAATTCAAGAGCACTGATACCTTCTGTCGGATGGATATCAACAGGAATACCGCGGC
This sequence comes from Treponemataceae bacterium, assembly GCA_045597345.1. GTDB lineage: Bacteria > Spirochaetota > Spirochaetia > Treponematales > Treponemataceae > Treponema_I. The sequence goes on along the minus strand of JAZLJW010000316.1, from coordinate 6,730 downwards.
CGTTATCTTCTACACGTACAACATCGTCCAGTTCCAAAGCTACAACGATGTGATCACATTCACCTGCCATTGCTTCATCGATAGAGTTATCTACAACTTCGTATACAAGGTGATGCAATCCATTGGGACCGGTAGAACCGATATACATACCAGGTCTTTTGCGTACTGCTTCCAGACCCTTTAAGACCTGAATATTGTTGGCTGAATAAGAGGTGCTCATGAAAAACCCTTGAGAAATGTTTTGGAAATAATCCCAAAAATTATAGAAGTATTGCGGGAAAAAGTAAAGAAAAGCTATAATTGAAGAATGTCTGAATTTAAAGTTATATGGGATGAAGCCCTTAAATCATTGTATTCTGATTACGCTCAGGAAGGCCGCGAACAGGAATATATCCTTTGGATTTCAAAAATTCGATTTGTTTCTGCTGATGATGCTGTTATTACAGTAGCAGTCGCATCAAACTTTATGAGAGATCAGATTATCCGTAAAAATATTGATAAAGAAATTCAGAATAGAATAGGCGAATTAGTCGGTCAATCATATACAATTCAGTTCACCATCCGTGACATTAATTCACTGGAAGGAACTTCTTTACCAGGATTAGAACAGCGAACTGTTACACCACAAATACAAACTGCAGTCCATCAGACTCCATCTTTTTCGGCTGCTCAAACAGTACAATCATCTGTATTACAACCATTAGTACAAAACGCCCCTACTTCAAATACAGAAATAACTGCATCATCGTCACAAACTCATAAACACCCTCAAATTCTGGAAAACTACAGATTTGACAATTTTGTTGTAGGCGAAGATAACAGTTTTGCCTATAACGCAGCTTTAACTGTTGCAAAAAACCCAGGTCGTGAAAATAATCCATTACTTATTTATGGCGGTGTTGGTTTGGGAAAAACACACCTTATGTGTGCTATAGGAAATTATTTATACTCACAGAATCCAAAATTAAAAATCATATTTGTAAATGCTGAAGTATTTACAAATGATTTCATCAACTCACTCCAGAACAAATCAATAAATAAGTTTAAATCGATTTACAGATCTGCTGATGTACTCCTCATAGACGATATTCATTTCCTTTTGGGAAAATTCAGTGTTCAGGAAGAATTGTTTTATACCTTTGAAGCATTATTCAACAGTCAAAAACATATGGTATTTACCTGTGACCGTCCACTTTCTGAAATGAAGGAATTGGAAGACAGACTCCGTTCACGTTTTGGTCGTGGTCTGACAGTCGATCTTCAACTACCAGAATTTGAAACAAGAATAGCAATTGTCAGACAAAAACTTGAAGAAAAAAATAAATCACTTCCTAATGATGTAATTGAATACATTGCAAAAAATATTAATACAAGTATACGTGATTTGGAGTCCTGTATTACTAAACTGGTGATGTATGCTGATATTTCAAAAAAAGAAATAACACTGCAACTTGCTCAGGAAAAACTGAAGGACATTCTAAACCCAATAACTGTGGGTAATGTTGGTATTGATATCATCATGAAAGTTGTAGCAAGTGAGTACGGATTAACTGCCGCTGACTTGAAAAAGAAAAACAACAAAAAACAGGTTGTATATGTCAGACAACTTGCCATCTATCTTGCCCGACAACTAACAGAATTATCAACAACTGAACTTGGTATAGAATTCAATAGAGATCACTCCACCATAGGTCATTCAATTGAAAAAGTGGAAAACATGTTGAAAAGTGACTCACAACTTGAGGAAAAACTACAACTTTTAACAAGAAGTATCCGAGATTATAAAAGCCAGATTTAGACAGCTGGTGGAAAACATGATAAAATCATGTTGAAAAAATGGGAAAGATAATGATTATTCTTATCCTGTGCAAAACAATATTAAAGGATATATAGAGTTATAAGTATATTATTTCTTTATATAATTAAAAATTAATAGGGTTTTACACTTATCCACAGGCCTTATTAATATTACTACTAAAATTTATATAAATATATTTTAGTAAGACATGTTAATTAATCGCTTAATAAAAAGAGGTATATACATATGAAGTTTACTTTTGATAGAGATGCAATGCTTAAAGAAATTGCAATTGCTCAGCAAATTATTTCAATCAAAAATGTAAAGTCAATTCTTTCTACAGTCTGTTTTATCGCAGAAAACAATACCTTATTTATTAAGGCAACAGATATTAAGATTTGTTTTGAAACAAAAATTCCAGTTGATGTTGAAGAAGAAGGTAGTACTACTGTTCACTGTGATAAATTCATCAGTATTCTTAATAAACTTCCTTCAGGGGATATTCAATTTATACAGGATGAAACTACTATCACCATTAAACCTATTTCAAAAAAAGTAAGCTTTAAATTAAAAGCTTTTTATGTTGATAAGTTTCCAGAATTCAGTACAACAACTGATATCAATTACTTTGATATTCCTACCGATGCATTCAAATCAATGATCTGTCAGACTATCTTTGCTATTTCAGATGATCAGACCCGTTATTTTATGAATGGTGTTTATTTTGAAAAAAAGGAAGACAATCTGATACTTGTTGCAACAGATGGACGTCGTCTTTCATATGTATCAAAACCATTATGCGAAGGAATCAATCAGTTTGAATCAGCAATTGTTCCTCCAAAAATTTTAAGTCTTATTCTTAAACGTGCTCCATCTGAAGGGTTTGTTTCTATTGCTATTCTTGATAGAACGTTCTATGTAAAATTCGGTAATTACTATTTTACATCTGTTCTCATTGAGGGAAAATTTCCTAATTATGAACGTATTATTCCAGAGTCTCAGAAATTCAGTTTTGCTGTTGATAAACATGAATTGCAGGAGGCTATGAGCCGTGTAGGTCTGATGGTAGATAGAAAATCTTTAAAGACTTTCTTTCAGATAAATCCTGGGGTTCTTACCATATACACAAATGAAACTGAATTTGGTGATGTTCGTGAAGAAATTCCCTGTCAGTATGATGGTGAGGAGTTGTTATTTGCTCTGAACTTCCAGTATGTGGAAGAACCTTTAAAAGCTATTACCACTGATCGGGTAGTATTTAAATTCACTGAAAGCATGAAGGCTATTACAATGTGTTCAGAACCGGAAGAGGATTACTTCCATCTCATTATGCCAATGCAGTTGGATTGATAGTTGCCTTTTCTTTCATTATCAGTCTGTAATTTCAGAAATTTACAAAACGAGACTCTCAATTTGCACTCAAAAGAAGTTTTCTTTGTCGGAGAAAATGGGCAGGGAAAAAGTAATCTTTTGGAATCAATTTATTATTCTGCTTATGGAACATCGTTCCGTACAAAAAACGAATCTGAGATAGCAAAAGAAGGAACAGATGCTTTTTCTTTACGTTCCATGTATCAGGAAGAATCCGGTAAAACAACTTCTTTGGCATTAACCTGGAATCATGGAAAAAAGAAGATAGATAAAAATGGAAAGGCCATTAAAGACCGAAAAGATCTTATAAATACTGTTCCCTGTGTATTATTCAATCATGACGATCTTGATTTTGCTGTAGGTGAACCGGAACGACGGCGTTTTTTTATAGATCAGTCTCTTTCTATGTTTGATGCTGTCTATCTGGACAGTCTGAGAAAATACAAACGTATACTAAAAAGCCGTAATCAGATGCTTAAAGATAAAGCGTATGATATGTTGGATGTTTATGATATTCAGCTTGTTCAGGAAGGCATTGAAATACAAAAGAAACGGGAAAAGACAATTTTTCAGTTTAATGAGCTTTTTGCAGAAATATATGAAAAAGTAACAGGAATAGATGGAGTACATATTCAGTATGATCCTTCATGGAAGAGTATTGATATGAATATGGTACTTACTCATCTGCAGATGAGAAGAGAAGCTGAAAAAGCTATGGAAACTACTCTTTCAGGACCTCATCGCGATAAAATAATTTACATAAGAAAAAACAGACCTTTTATACCAACAGCTTCAACTGGACAGCGAAGACTTACGGCATTAGTCCTCCGAATAGCACAAGCTACGTATTATACAAGGGTAACAGGTAAAAAACCGGTATTGTTGATGGATGATGTTTTATTGGAAATGGATCCTGATAAAAGACAACGAATAACAATGTTATTACCAGATTATGATCAATTATTCTGTACTTTTCTTAATGGTGAACCTTATGAACGGTATAGAAAATCAACTACTGCTATCTACAATATTGATAATGGAAAGTGGACAATCGGAACATGAGAGATTCAGATGAAAAATATAAGGCTTCTTCGATTATAAGTCAGTTGATGAATCAACTTGATACTTCATTAATGAAGAATGCTGGAGATGTATCTAAAGCTTGGTACGATACCGTTAAGACAATAAAAAGTTTTAATCAGGAAGATACATCCAGAGTACAAGTAGGTACACAGTTAGCTGATCATAGCAGAGTCATTGATGTAAAAAATGAAGTTCTCATTGTTGAAACAGATCATCCAGGGCGACTGCAACTGCTTCAAATACATAAAAAATATATTCTTGAAGGACTTAGGAGAAAAGTACCAGATATACCAATAAAAAATATAACGTATAAGCTCAAATGATGAGTGGTGTTATAGATTTAAAAAAATATAAAGTCGTAAATTTTTAAACTTTTTTTCAAAAGTATTTATACTTTTTGTCTTTTGTTCATTATTTATTATAAAAAATCAGAAAAAATCACGAAAAGTTGAACAAATTTTCAGAAAATAATTCATTCACGAATTGCATTTTTGGCCTTAGTTTAAAACTGTGCCTGAAACAACAGGTATAAGATCTAAACCCGGTTACCCGGAAAAAAAGGAGAAAAAAATGAAAAAGATCTTAGCTACTCTTTTAGTTGTAGCACTCGCTTGCAGCATGGTATTTGCTGGCGGTAAAAAAGAAGCTCCAGCTGCTGCTGGTTCATCACTTATCAAAGTTGGTGTAATTAACAACGACCCATCAGAATCAGGTTATCGTACTGCTAACGTACGCGACATGAAAGAAAAATTCTGTGAAGCTAACGGATATGAAGCTTCATTCTTCTACAGCCTTAAAAACGATGAACAGATTGCTGCTGCTCAGAAAATGATTCAGGACGAAGTAGATTATCTGCTGCTGTCTGCTGCTGATGTTTCTGGTTGGGACACCGTTCTGAAAGATGCTCAGAAAGCTGGTATTAAAGTAATTCTGTTTGACCGCACTATCGATGCTGATCCTTCACTGTATGCTGCTTCTATCGTATCTGATATGGCAAAAGAAGGTGAAACTGCAGTTAACTGGATGAAATCTCTTAACCTTCCTGAATACAAAGTAATCCATATCCAGGGTGCTATGGGTTCAGCTGCTCAGATTGGTCGTTCAGGTGCACTGGTTAATCAGTGCAACGCTGCTGCTAACTGGGAAATTGTTGCTCAGCAGACCGCTACTTGGGACTCAGAAGTTGCTCAGCAGATTGTACAGTCTGTAATTGACTCAGGAAAAGACTTCAACGTAATTTATGCAGAAAACGACGGTATGGCTCAGGGTGCTGTTGCAGCTCTGGACAAAGCTGGTATTACTCACGGTGTTAACGGAAAAGTTAAAATCATGGGATTTGACTGCAATACTTGGGCACTGAAAGAACTTCTCAATGGTAACTGGAACTACGATGGTCAGTGTAACCCATTCCAGGCTTCTTACATCGACGATGTAATTAAGACTCTGGAAGCTGGAAAAACTCCTGCTGAAAAAGTAATCGTAATGGTTGAAAAAGGCTTTGATGCAGCAACTATTACTGAAGCTGATGTAGAAGCTTACGGTATCTAATAATTAAAAAAAGAATGTAACTGAACAGGTAACTTTTGATTTAGTTCATACACCTCTTCAGTAAAAACTGCGCGGGACCGACTCACTGTGAATCGCGTCCCGCGTTTTTTATGTAAGCATTTTATGTAAGAAATGGAGGTAATCCATGACAAATGAAATTATTTTGAAAATGCGCGGCATCTGTAAATTCTTCCCCGGTGTTAAGGCTCTGGAAGATGTCGACTTTACTCTCCGTAAAGGTGAAATTCATGCTCTTATGGGAGAAAATGGTGCCGGAAAATCAACACTGATTAAAGTATTAACCGGTGTATATGAAAAAGATCAAGGCGAGGTTTTTGTTGTCGATTCAAACGGCAACTGTGATAAACCCATTACTATAAAATCTCCACAGGATGCCCAGAATAATGGTATTGCTACAGTGTATCAGGAAATTACTCTGTGTAATAACCTTACTGTAGCAGAAAATATGTTTATCGGTCGTGGTAAAGGTGCAGGTGTTAACTGGAAAGAAATGAACACCCGCGCTGGAAAAATTCTTGAAGATCTGCAGATTCCTGCACTTCCAAATCAACAGCTTTCAAGCTGTTCAATTGCCGTTCAGCAGATGGTTGCTATTGCACGTGCAGTTGATATGGATTGTAAAATTCTGATTCTTGATGAACCTACTTCATCTCTTGATGATCAGGAAGTTCAGAAGCTGTTTAAACTGATGCGTAGTTTACAGGCAAAAGGTGTAGGTATCATCTTTGTTACTCACTTTCTGGAACAGGTATATGAAGTTTGTGATCGTATTACTGTTCTCCGTGATGGAAAACTGGTTGGAGAATATGTAATTGAAGATCTGCCACGTGTTCAGCTGGTATCAAAAATGCTGGGTAAAGATCTTGATGAACTTGCAGGTATGAATAAAGTTCATGAAGTTATTGAACA
>JAZLJW010000315.1:0-3197 GCA_045597345.1 Treponemataceae bacterium | reverse complement strand
CTCAACACAGGATACGGCAGCATCCACGGATGCTTCTGGATGTATTACAGTATAATCAGCAGTTTCTGTTCAGTGTTTCTGCTGGCAAGAGGTTTTTCCGACGCCGAAATCGGCGTCGTTTTTTCTGTTGGAAATATACTGGCGGCATTCTGCCAGCCATTTCTGGCAGACTTTGCAGACAGAACAAAGCGCTTTTCACTGGTGAGCATTATCAGAGGCATGGCGATTTTCCTGCTGGCAGTAACCGCAGGGCTCTTCTTTGCCGGCGGCAGTATGCCGGCTCTTTTCGTCATATTCGTTCTGCTGATAGCAGGACATATGGCCCTTCAGCCTCTGATTAATTCTTTGGCCTTCAGAATCAGTGCACGCGCCGAACATATCAACTTCGGTCTCACCAGAAGTGTGGGCTCGATATGCTACGCGCTGCTGGTTGTGGTGCTGGGCTATCTTATTGAAACTTACGGCGTAAATGTCATTCCCATCACCGGCGAACTCACTGCGGCAATGCTGGTTGCCGGCATCTGCTTCACCGGATATATGTACAAGAAAGCTCTTCGCAGCAAAAGCGAATGTGCCCAAAATCACGACATTTTAGAATCGGAACACAGCTTCGAAAATAAAAAAAGCGAACCTGAATCTATCAATCTCATCAGGTTCGCAAAGCGAAATAAACTATTCATACTGCTGAATATAGGCGTCGTGGGTCTCTTTTTCAGCAATTCTGTTCTCAACAATTACATGATTCAGATTGTCAACGGTGTTGGCGGCGACAGCAGTGATCTGGGCATAGTTCTCTGCCTTATGGCAACCCTTGAAATCCCGCCTCTGATACTTTTCGACAGAATCAGAATGAGTTTCTCATGCCAGAGTCTGCTCAAGATCGGCGCCATCGGCTTCACTGTCAAAATGGCTGCAATATGGCTGGCCGATTCCGTGACAGTTGTACTGCTTGCACAGGGTTTTCAGCTGGTAGCTTTCGGACTCTTCTATCCTGCCATGGTGCACTTCATAAACGACACCATGTCAAAGGGTGAAGCTGTCAAAGGCCAGGCTCTGTTTACCACCATGACCACATCCTCAACCGTACTGGCAAGTTTTATAGGAGGTCTGCTCCTTGATATCAGCGGCCCGGAAATGCTGTGCTTCGGGTCCACCCTTGCATCAGCCATAGGCATGGTGATTGTGGTTTTGATTGTGAGCAGAATCAGAAACCTTAAAAACTATGCAAGTGCATCCTCGATACGGTGTGATAGTACTTTTGACTGTGGGAAAGATCAAAAAACAACATAGATTTATTCTTTCAGAATATTTCCCTTTCTTTTCTGTATCAATGGCGGTATAAATCCTATGCCGATCAGACATATCGGTATTGCAATGTTCAGAATCAGTTCAAATGTATTACTGCTGTATATGCCCATTATGCAGGCTGCTGCAGTAATTACAAAGCACCAGCCCCCTGCCAGTTTTCCCAAAACAGGATTTTTGACAAACCGGTACTCCGGCTGAAGATTTTCTCTCTGCATAAGTCGCTTTAAAGCTATGTAAGCTGCAAATACCCACAGGTATCTCAGAGGCATGCAGACTGAATTTATCTTGACCAGCCATTTAACCAGATCATTCATTCCACCGATACCGAATACCGGAAGAATTATAAGTATGCCGACAATCACGACAACAAGCTTAATGCCGTTAACGTATATGCCGTTCTTATTTTTTTTGAACAGTGATTCAGGGATATATCTTTTGTCTGCGTTGTCCAGCAGAATCTTCAGCGGCGCATCAATCGATATGATTATGACTGTCATCTGCGCAATCAGTTCACATATCGCATAAATAACCACCAGCGAATTTCCTATTCCGTAATGCTGTCCCAGCATTTGAAATGCGTAATACCCGCCGTTTGTCATCAGGTCTTCCGGAATGTTGTTAGAATCAAACATCATGCCCATTGCAACCGTTCCCAGAAGCGCGCTGACTGCTGTCATTACTGCTAAAGCAATCATACCCAGTGGAAAATCTCTGCCCGGTTTTCTCATCTGATTTACGTAAGGCGATACTTTCTCGCAGCCGCCCACAGCGAATATCAGTATTGACAGGCTGAGGAAAAACTGTGTGTTTATTTCCGGTTTGAAAGTATCAAAGCTCCAGCTGACGTCACCGAATGATGCTCCTTTTACAGCCTTGGCAGCAAATATCATGACTATATACATCATTGATAATACAAACATTGCCATTCCCGCAACATTTGAAAGTTTCTTCAAGACTCCGATTCCTTTCAGAGCCAGTACTACGGCCAAAACAAATATGGCCAGTGATATCAGCGAAATCACATACGGCTGCAGGTTCTGAGCCCTGTTGTCCTGAAATATCGTCCAGCCGCAGGATACGATTATCTTGGACGGCTTCTGTGAAATGTAAGGCATATGAACTACCCAGTATGTCCAGCCGGCCAGATATGCTGCAGTGGGGCCTATCGTTTTCCCTATCCAGGAACTGACTCCCGCACCTTCCTTTGGAAATGCAGATCCCAGTTCACCAACCATCAGCGAATACGGAACGAAATACAGTGCAAAAATTATCAGCCACGGAATCACTGCTCTGACTCCGCCGTACGTCGCAAATCCGTTAATAGTATTTCCGAATCCCCACACACCCGTAAACGCCATAAGTGCAAGGTTGTACCATAACAGTTTCTTTTTATCCATTACTCCTTCTCCCGATTACTGCATCTTTGCTTTTCTGCGTTCTCGCGTTCTTGCGTTTTGCTATGCTGCTTTCCTGCTTTTTGCTCTGCTGAAAAACTATTTCTGATTCCCGCCTTCTCGCGCTCCTGCTTCCCTGCTTTTTGCTCTGCTGAAAAACTTCCTTATTGAAAAGCAACTGCCTAATTGATAAAGCAGTTGCTGTCGCTTGCGTTGGTCGGAGTATGGGGATTTGAACCCCAGGCCTCTTCGTCCCGAACGAAGCGCGCTACCAAGCTGCGCCATACTCCGAAGTCCGAATGTAATTTTAGCACTATTGCACTGCTAAAGCAAGTGCTGAAATCACGCATCTGTTATGCGCGCAATATTCATTCTATCTGTTATGTGCGCAAGAGAGCGTTGTTAAATTCCCTCTTACTGAACTGGTTTTTATCCATGTAAACCGGGTGTGACCGGCAATAATCCCGTTAATCCTCGATTTATGGTGTTTCACGG
>JAZLJW010000314.1:0-1692 GCA_045597345.1 Treponemataceae bacterium | reverse complement strand
TCAATAGATGTAAGATACGGCGGAGTTCCGGCAATAGCGTACTGAATGGAGTTTGTCTGAAGCATAGTCATCAGATTAGGTCCGCCTGTTCCGGTTACAATGTTGACGTTACAGATCTTCTTTCCGTTTACATAGAGTTCTGCATTATCAACAGGACCTGATTTCTCGGTGACAGGTTTTAGGTAGGTGTTGTAGTTGTCTTTAAAGTACTCCCAGTTCTTCAGAAGTACAATAAGGGCTGAACCGTGGTCGCTAATCAGATGTCCGATGGAAATAGTTCCTGATACTGGTTCTTTGAATGTTCCCTTTTCAGAAATAATCTTCTTTGCTGCATTGTAAGGTGTAAGGTCGTAAATCAGAGCTTCAGTTTCTTCTTTGCCTGTGGATTTCAGATTATTGGTGATGATACCTAAATCACGTTCAATCTGAACAAATTCAGCATTGCTGGAAAGCCATGTGTCAGTAACTTCATTTAAGAACTTAATCGTTGGAAGAGATGCTTTGAGAATCTCTACAGAATCAACTGACTTTGAACCAAATGTAGGGTTGGTAGAGCCATACAGCCAATCTGCAGCATAAACGGCAGATGCTTCCGGATTATCAGTTACATACTGATTTCCAACAATCATCAGACCAGTTAATACTGTTGCCATGTCTTTGTTTTTCAGACCTGCTTCGTTTGCACCGAAGACACAACAGGTGTGGTCATGCCAGTTTTTACCATCTGTACGCGGCAAATCCTGTGAGTAACTGACTACTTTTCCAAGACCGGAGACGGTCGCTGCAGCGATATTGGGCTGCCAGTTAATCAGCCCGTCAATCTGTCCTAAGCCGAGAGCATTTACCTGCTGTCCTGCTGCAATTTCCACAAGTTCGACGGTTGCTTTATCGGACGAAGTATCGTCTCCAACGCATCCTGCAGTGAAAATAACAGCGAGAGCAATAAGCAAAACTACTCCTGCGAGAATACATTTCTTCTGCATGAATATCAGATTGTATTTTCTGAAATATGAATGTAATGTGATGTTTTGTATAATTTTAATAGTTTTGTATATTCAAATAGGAGCATAAATATTGTTTTGTATAATTTATTGGTGTGTCTTCTATTCTATTACTCAGGTATTATCATTATTTGATGGGGTGAATTTATATTACATTAGGTTTCAATAGTATGGTGTGAAAAACTGATGAAATTTAAAAAATTACTCGTATGCTGTATATGCATCATGGCTCTCGCCATGCTATTTGTATCACCTGCATGTGCCGACTCATATCCCGGAGGAGACGGCTTTAACGGGCTCAACATCATTTACTCCATATCCGGCGGAAGTGTAAAAAGCGTTGATGATACCAGCGGATTTACCACATACCGCACCATCAAAGGAACCTGTTCACCGGGAACTGTTACCATTTCCGGAACTGTTGAAAGCAAATGGTCCCCTGAAGTCAGAGTAAGCGTGTCTGCCAGCAACGGTGATAAATCAGATCCCAAAAAATATGATATGAAAAAATCCGACGATTCACAGTCCTTTTCTGTATCTATCCCGGTATCGAAATCCACGAAAGAAGTAACCTTTTCCATCAGAATGGACGCAAGCTACGGAAACGGTGAAAACCGCGGACTGCGTGTATCAGGAACGCTGGAAAACACCAGCTATGATGAAAATGCAGCAGCAGGCGGAGACGAAGGCG
>JAZLJW010000313.1:0-11921 GCA_045597345.1 Treponemataceae bacterium | reverse complement strand
CCCTGGCTGCTACCCGCGCCGCTCTTGAAGAAGGTATCGTATGTGGTGGTGGACTTGCACTGATTGAAGCTTCTAAAGCTCTGGACAAGGCTGATGTTTCTACCCTGACTGACGACGAAAAAGTTGGTTTCAAAATCGTTAAACGCGCTCTGGAAGAACCTATCCGCCAGATTGCTGAAAATGCCGGAATCGACGGTGCTGTTGTAGCTGATAAGGCTAAGAACACTGATAAAGGCATCGGTTTTGACGCTTACAGCATGGAATGGAAAGACATGATGGCTGCCGGTATCATTGACCCTGCAAAGGTTACCCGCACCGCACTGCAGAATGCCGCTTCTGTTGCAAGCCTGCTGCTGACTACTGAATGTGCCATTACTGATATCCCTGAACCACCTGCTGCAGCTCCTGCTGCCGGCGGCATGGGAGACATGGGCGGAATGTATTAAATAATATGCTGGCAAAAAAGCCAGCATATTATTTAACGGAGTTTCACATGCGTGAAACTCGCGTGCTCACTTAGAGTATCGCCACGGCGAAACCCGCGAGTCATCTGCGACTGAAATGGTCGGAAGTTTACGCTTCCGGCCCCTTTTTTTACGCTTGACTTTTGAAACAAGGAAACATACACTGAATCTATGAACTTACGAACTGTATTAACACCGGAAACCGTTAACCTTCATCTGAAGGGAACAACCAAAGAAGAAATTATTGATGAGTTGCTTGAAGTTCTTATTGCTGCTGGTAAAGTAAGCAATAAAGAAGCAGCACGTGAATGTGTTCTCGACCGCGAAAGAAAAATGTCAACCGGTATGAAACACGGTATTGCTATTCCTCACGGTAAAACTGATACCGTTAGTGATCTTGTAGCTTGTATCGGTATTTCTGATAACCCTGTTGACTTTGACTCTCTGGACCAGGAACCATGTCGTATCTTCATCATGACCCTCTCTCCGGTAAACAAAACTGGTCCGCACTTACAATTCCTTGCAGAAGTTAGTCTGCTGTTCAAGAGCGCTGATAAGCGTGAACAGATTCTGAAAACTTCAGACAAAGCTCAGGTTATCAAAATCTTAACTGAGTAATCTGATTGCTGTCTTCAGGCAATATAAATTGCATATAGTGCGTATGTAATTGGGTAGACCACTGTATCCGTTTTACGGCTCCGGTGGTCTTATTTTTTTTACATAACCTGCATCATTCCTGGGAGGGAACATGAAACACGAAGTACGTATGACCGTCAACAAAGGTGCTTTTTTTGATGAACACGGCAGAACCCGGATACTCCGCGGCTGTACCATCAGCGGAGATTCCAAAATCCCTGTCCATCCAGACGGTCGCACGCATCTTCCTGAATCCCTTTCCGAAAAAAAATCAGTAAGCTTTACTGGTCGTCCTTTTCCTGAAGAAGAAGCCGATACTCATTTTTTGCGTCTGAAGCAATGCGGTTTTACGCTATTGCGATGGATTATTACCTGGGAAGCCGTAGAACACGACGGTCCGGAAGAATATGACGAAAACTATCTTGCCTACCTGAGAAACCTCATCAAAAAGGCTGAAGAGTATGGCTTTTATGTAATTCTTGATCCATGCATGAATGCATTCAGCCGCTGGACTGGTGGGTGCGGTGCACCTGCATGGGTTCTTGAAAAACTTGGTATGGATCTTACCAGATTAGATGCCGCTGGAGCTGCATATACCCACAGCGCGTATCTCGCTGATCCAAACAAAGATGATAGTTACGATTGGCGTATAAACTACCGCCGATATGCTACACAAACATTGTTTACACTTTTCTATGGGGGCCATACCTATGCACCCGGTCTTACCATAGACGGAGATCCAGTTCAGGATTATCTGCAGGAACATTTCATCAATGCCATGAACCATACAGCACGCCGACTGAAAGACTGCGATGCCATTATCGGGTTCAGTTTACCGTCCAATACTTCTGTCGGTTATATCGGAACTCCAGATATCAGGCAATTCTATGGAATTTCCACAACAAAAGGTCTTTCGGCAGCCCCTTTCGAATGCATGAAAGCTGCAAGTGGATTTGATGCAACCTTCTTTACTGGAAGTACATTGCTTTCTTCTGAACGAACCAGTACCTTTACCGGGGGAAAAGACTGCGGTGGCATTTGGATGCCGGGATACGAATGTCCCTGGAAAACGCAGGGAGTCTGGGATATTGAAGATGGTACTCCCCTCATTAAAAAACCAGATTATTTTGCAGTAAAAAACGGTAAACCTACTCGTTTTTTTCAGGATTTTCTCAAACCCTTCCAGGAATCTTTTATCGAAACTTTGCAGAAAAAACACAGCCATTATCTGTTTCTGGTTGATGATACAGTAGACAGTACTGACTGCGACTATACCGGTGTTTCTGTTGCTGATGAATCCATAAAGAACCATATTGTCCAGAAATTCTCTTTATTTGAACCTTCTGCACTGCTTTTCAAAACTAATTACGATGATTCACTTTCCACCATTGATGAAGCCGCAGCTTCAAAAAAAGCCGGAATTACTCCCCTCATATCATCAGTTCCAATCTCATTTTCTGGTAAATCTAACCTTATCACCGGTATTTTGAAATCACTTTCACTCCTTGGAACTACCTCAAAAGACACTGCACATCAGGAAGATGTTCTGAATCAGTTATACACAGCCTTTGATGCCCAATTACTCTCCGTTACACTATGGAATTACACTTCCGGCAATACTCAGGAATTTGGAGACGGCTGGAATGAGGAAAACAACAGCATCTATGATGGTGCAACAAGACAGTTGCGTGCCCAAAAAGGTTATTGCTGGCCCTACGCCATTGCAACACAAGGCCGTCCTGTACGCATGCATTTTGATACCAGCAATCCGGATTCCCCCGTTTTTACTTTTGAGTGGGACAGTACCATATGCTCTACGGCAAGTGGTGATGCTGACACAGAACTTTTTATTCCAAAGATTTGGTTCCCTAAAGGATGGAAGGTTGAAAAATTTGATGGTGTGGGACAACTACGGGAATTTCCGGAACAGCAGCGTCTGTATATAAAAACGTTGGAAGAACGCCGCTGCTCGGTACGGATTACAGCTGATCATTAAAGCTCTGTTTTGCCAGAGCCAGTCGAAGTCCGTCTTCGGTCATGAATTCCTCAGAAAACTGCATTTCAAACAGCATATCAAGACCATCTTTGTACTCCATGATGCTTGAAACGTAGTTCAATGTAGTTTGAGGGGTACCATTCTTGCGAACTCGGGAAGTTCCTGCATTGTACATTGCAAGGGCTGCAATTTCATTTCCTGCAGAATCAAGACAGAACCGTAAATGGGAAAGTCCATAGCGGGCACTGACATCCACCCGGAAGAACTCTTCAACTGTCAGCTGTGGAAATGAATTACTATTCAATTGATACAGTCCCCGGTCAACAGAACTGTTACTGTTTCTGTTAACTGCATCACTCTTATAACGGCTCTCCACCCAAGCTAAAGCAAAGGCCAGAGAAATAGGAATATCAAATGAATCAGCATTTTCAAGGATTGCCAGAGCAACATCTGCATCACCGGTAACTTGAGTATAAAACCATGTTACTGCTGTTCTGTTTCCTACACCACTGCGGTACATTTGAAGCCCCATATCATTCTGTCTGGCATGCTCTAAAATTGCGGCCTGCATTGCTTTACCCAATTCCGGGTCCAACTCAGTAAAAAGCAATGAATCTTCTACAGGAGCTTCGTCAACGGTTTGAACTTCTGCGCACTGGATTTCAGAATCAGGAACAATTGCAGTGATTTCCTCCAGAGGCCATCGGGTAATAACCAAATAGCAAACGCCGGTAAATGCAACAGTAAAAAACATCATCCCGATTAATGCACGCAGAAAGTCTTTTGACATAGACGCTGTGCTTTTCATAGTATCAAAAGTATGTCGGAATAGGGGAAAATAATCAATATATGATTAGAAACCTTTGCGGTATTTCGCAGATAGTGACATTACTTTCGAGCGACTATGACCATGGTTCTGGCTTTTTCGTTATAGGGAGAAAAATCAAAATCCCCATATATCTCTGCAGAAGAAAATCCACTTGCCAGCATCAACCGTTTCAATTCAATTGCAGAATACAACCGCTGAACAAACACATGATCTATTCTTTCGCCAGTCTGATTATCAATAAGAATCCAGCGGGAACGCAGACCTTCCCATGCCCCTTCAACACTGAATTCAGTAAGGACTGTCTTTCCGGCCCGTTCAAACCACTCACCTTCTGTAAAATCACGCACCGCCATTTCCCGGCTCAGACATTCCAGAATAAAGAAACCACCGTCTTTCAGAGCATCTGCAATATGAGACAGTATCTGCCGGTCTTCATCAATGGTGTCACAATAACCGAATGAGGTATACAGATTTACTGCTGCGTCAAATTTTTTTTCTGTAGTAAAGGTTCGTAAATCTGCCTGCACAAGATTAAGAGAGACACCTTCGTCTGCAGCACTTTCACGGGCTGCATCAAGGTAAAACGGCATTATATCAACGCCGGTAACATCAAGCTTCTGTAAAGCCAATTCAACACTGATACGCCCCGGCCCGCAACCGGCATCAAGAATACTGCAGCCCTCGCTTAAACCTGCAATCTTACAGACAGCTTCTGCCACATCTGGTGCCTCTGCCCATCGGTTTGCATCAAACATAATAGGTCCATAATTCTGCCAGAACTGTTCACTCTCAAACCATTCAGACTGTGCCATTCGTGTCCCTCCCGAATCGTATTTCATATCACGTAACTACAGTATACCACACAACAAGCCTCCTTTCTTCCGTGACATCTTCATCGCCCTTCCCCAGTGACATCTAATAGTGCCATCTCTTCTCTTTACCGCGAATGAACGCTATAATGGTGATATTGTTGCTATCACCTCGCAAATGAGGTCTTTTGGAGGAGTTTATGTCTATTGTTCAGGTAAAAAGATCAACTGTTGAAAAACAGGTTTCAACCGGAATCCGAGTACTTTCTTATCAATATCGTTTTGACAGTTCTGCTGATACCACCAGCTATCCTGATACAGCTCATCGTCTGGTAGACTATTATCCCATTGATACACTTATTGCTGATATTACCGGAACAGCCCCGGATGCCCGGTTTACCCCCAGCGATTACGCCTTTGAACGCACCGGCTGGCAGAGCTGGGATGCAGGCTGGGAACTTTTTGAAAATGAAACCGTTCCGAAATTCAAAACCTTCCCTATACCCCAGTGGAAAAACTATATCGATGTTCCAGGAACCATAACCAGTAAAGATAATCAGCTGGGACAGTTCCTCATCTATCTGCGCTGGAATGATACTTACCTGGTACTTGCTGCAACCAGCGACCACACCCCACCGGTACAATACCGTCTGAACAGAAAAGAACGCACCATTGCAACAGAAGTATATGCCAATGGAAAAATCTGGACCGATGGCGAGTTGATAACTGAAATTACCTGTTTCATCGCAGAAGGGTATTTCCAGCTGAAAGATACCATTCACGATCTGTTCTACTCCAATCGTTTTGACACTCTGTCTTTTCTGGGAAAACGTCCCGGTGGCTGGGAATCATGGTATAACCACTACAACACTATTGATGAAAAACTCATTCTTGAAGATCTGGAATCTTTGGGAAAAACAGAAAACCTTATTAAATTGATGTACAGTGACAAAGGCCAGCCTGTCGTATTCCAGATTGATGATGGATGGCAGCAGGGAACCGGTCAGTGGGAAATCCGCACAGAACGATTTCCCGAAGGGCTTTCACCGGTTACTGACAAAATCCGCTCTAAAGGATACATTCCCGGTCTTTGGATTGCTCCCTTTATTTTTGATATGAGAACCCCATTTATGAAAGAGCATCAGGACTGGATTTTACGTGATAAAAAAGGAAAACCGGTAGTTGCAGGCTTTAACCCATCCTGGGGTGCAGCATTTGGTAAGGACCAGCCGGCATATCCCTACTCATATTTCGTTCTTGACCTTAGCCGTGACGATGTTCTTGAACATATCGACCATGTTATTACCCGTGCCATTAACGAATGGGGATTCCGTTATCTTAAGCTCGATTTCCTTTTCGCAGGCATGCTCAACGGTAAATTTGCTAACGGAGGAGCTGCCTATCAGTGGTACGAACGGGCCGTATCCCGAATCACATCACACACTACGGCAGATAATGGCGATCATGTAGCTTTTCTTGGCTGCGGAATGCCTTTTGAAGCATCCTACCGTTACTTTCCACTTTCCCGTATTGGAACTGACACAAAGGAACACTGGGATAGTCCTGACATGAAATTTCTCAACTGGGTAGGACGCCCATCTGCCTACGTCAGCATGAAAGATACATTGGGACATGCCTTCTGGAACAATGCCATTTTCCTGAATGATCCGGATGTGGTTTTCTTCCGGAAAGACAACTGCAGCCTTTCTGATTCAGAAAAAGAACTTCTTGCCATGGTAAACTTCATGTTCGGTGGTCAGATTATGCATTCTGACGATCCTGCAAAAGCAGTCTCCGAGGAAGAAGTAGCACTTACGAAAAAAATACTTTCTTTATACAGTAGATTTGAAAACGAAGAGTTTGGTACTATCTGCATTGAAAGTGATATATACTTTATATTCAGTAGAAGCAGAAAATATGCTGGTGTAATAAATCTTTCTGAAGCAGATTACACTGCTGACACACCAGATATCTGTGCAGCTGCTAAAATTGAGAATACAGAACTGAGTCCTGTCTGCGGCAATGCAGTTCCACTTGACGCAGCAGATGGAACGATTTACGTAGTTCCTCCTCACTCAATTTTTGTCGGCGCATTACACTGATTTTCTGCTTCCATGCCCCTGTTTGGGGCGCAATGGAGAATAAAATAATGGCAAAAACAGTATACGTAATAGGACACCGTAATCCTGATACAGATAGCGTCGTTTCAGCAGCAGCACTTGCCCACCTGAAACAGACACAGGGATTTCCGGAACATGTAGCCGCCCGTGGGGGAAAAATCACCCCGCAGACTGAATACATTTTCAATCGCTTTAAAGTACCTGTACCTACCTACATTCCAGACCTTTTACCTAAAACTCAGTTTTACATGTCCGGAAGTTGCCAGACCGTAAACGAAAACACTTCCCTCTGGAGCGCCGTAGCCTTGATGGAAGATGTAAAATCCAAGGTTCTGCCTGTTGTTGATGCTGAAGGCGGCTATAAAGCCCTGCTGCATTACAACGCTTTTGCACAGAGCGTTCTCACGATTCTTAATCCGGAAAAACAAACATCTGTTTTAACAAGCATTAACCTTATTCAACATACTCTTAATGCACAGCCCATCATTACCAAGGATGAAAATGCACTTTTTAAAAGCAGTATCCTTGTTGCAGCTGCCGAGTTCAGTTCATTCAAACAGATGCTGGACTGTCATAAAAGTGAAAATCTGATTGTTCTTGCAGGTGATCGTGACGATGTGCATGAATACTGTATTGAAAGCGGTATCCGTGCACTTGTCATCACAGGCGGATTCGTTCTCAATAAGGAACTACGGAAGAAAGCTGAGGAAAATGGCGTAAGTGTTCTTGTAAGTCCGTATGACACTTCCAGTACAGCAATGCTGATTGTGTATTCTATGCCTGTCAGTGCCATGGCAGACACTACGATTAAACCGGTAAAGGCTTCTGATACGTTACGGAAAATCAGACCCTTGCTTTCTGAGTCGCCCAGCCGATGTCTGCCGGTTGTAGATGAAAACAACAAAGTACGCGGTATCATCAACGAAAGTGATTTACTTCACGAAGCAAACATTGAAACAATTCTTGTGGACCACAATGAATTATCTCAGGCTGTTGAAGGTGTTGAAAATTACCGCATACGTGAAATTATTGACCATCACCGGTTAGGTCCACTGACAACCAGAGACCCTATTACCTTCATTAACAAACCTGTTGGAGCCACTTGTACTCTTGTTGCAAACCTTTACCGCGAACAGCGTGTAAGCATTCCTAAAGACATTGCTTCAATCCTGCTCTGCGGTATTCTTGCCGATACCCTTGTATTACAATCTGCAACAACAACCGATATTGACCGGGAAACTGCTGAATACTTGTCAAATATTACCAACCTGGACATAGCCGAATTGGGAGCAGATCTGGTAACTGCTGCAAGTAATATCAGCGGGCGCAGTGCAAGCGATGTAATCCGTCAGGATATGAAAGAATATCGCGAAACAGAAGGTGTATTTACAGTCAGCCAGATTGAAGTTGACAGTCCTGCAGAACTTATCGCCCGTAAAGAAGAATTCCTCAGCGAACTTGAAATTGAACGGCGCAGTCGAAAAGCTTTGTTCAGTGCACTTTTGGTTACCGATATTTCAAAACTGAAAAGCCAGCTTTTTGCTGCCATTGATGCACGAAATGCATCAATAATCGATTTTCCACTACAGGAAGAGGGTATTTACTTCCTGGATGATATCGTTTCCCGCAAAAAACAGCTTATCCCGCTTCTGACTGAGCAGGTAAAGAAAGCAGGTAAATAACCGGGAGGCTTGATGCTTAAAAAGCTGATTACGCTGATCAAAGATCTGAACGGATATGCAAACCCTAACCAAATAGCATTTGCTGTTTCATTTGGCGTTATTCTTGGATTTCTTCCCAAGAATAACGGTATCTGGTACATCATGTTTTTCCTTCTTTGCTTCTTTCGCATTAACAAAGCAGCGTTTTTTTTCATTACCCTCTTTTGCTCACTTATAACTCCTTTTTTAGATCCATTCTTTCACCGTGCAGGAACATTCCTTTTAGAATATCAGCCTCTTATTCCACTATATCAAACCATGTTATCTGTTCCTCTGGTACCCTTAACTAAATTCAACAATACCATTGTAATGGGATCATTTATCAGTGGAATACTGCTTTTTTTACCTATTTTTATTTTATTCCGGACACTTATCGTTATATATCGAAAGTGGATCAGAGACTGGGTAAAAAACACCAAGGTGGTAAAACTACTTTATAAATTGCCACTGATACAAAAACTCTCAGAGTTATCTGCTATCACTTCGGAGGTTGCTTCATGGAAAAACGATTGACAGCCAAAGAAAAGAAAGAAAAAAAACGTGCAGCGAAAGAACAGAAACTGGCAAAGAAAAGATCTTTTAAACTGATTCCGTTAGTAATTGTTATAGCACTTATTGTGACCCCAATTCTCAGCAGGAATCT
Source organism: Treponemataceae bacterium (assembly GCA_045597345.1). Classification (GTDB taxonomy): domain Bacteria; phylum Spirochaetota; class Spirochaetia; order Treponematales; family Treponemataceae; genus Treponema_I. The sequence continues at coordinate 2,703 of JAZLJW010000313.1, read as the reverse complement.
TATTCTCAAATGGGCAATTGTCGCGGTGTCCCAAAGTGTTGCAGGTGCTAAATGTGAAATACAGTCTGTACAATATGACATTCTTTCATCTACACTCAAAATCAGCGGATATCAATTAGGTAATAAAAACAATCTTCTATCAAATCTCTTTCAATTTGAAACTTTAACTTGTAGTATATCCATTAATCAGCTTTTATACCGCCGATTACATATCGACGAAGTTTCCATAACCGGCTTTGAAGTCCGAACGCCTCGTACAACATCTGCAGCCCTTCCTGAAAAAAAATCTACGACAAAACAAAAAGAAAAGAAATCTAAAAAGCAAAAAGATACAACCAGCTTTATTTACGAAAATCCACTCACAACTTTTGATTACAAACCTTTAGTAACAGAAATCGTATCCCGCATTACAGAAGGACTGACACAATCTTTGCCTGTAACAAATACTACTTCAGTGATTAATTCCTGCCTGAACAATCTACAAACTCCTGAAGTAGCAAAAGACATACAAACTTATGCTGAACAATTAGTACTAACTTGGAAAGACAGGCCAAAGGAAGTACAAACCCAGATACATTCTTTGATCTCAAGAACTAAAGATGTCAGTACAATCCGTATATCAAAAGAAACAACTATTCCGGAGTTGCAACAGTACATTCAACTTTGTACTAACCTATATTATGAAGCAACAGAACTGCAGAATTATTTGACAACTTCCTATATGGACATAACCACAGAAGGACAACATCTTAACGAAAAAATTTCAAACATAACCAACGCATATAATTCTGATAAGAACTTATTATCGGATTCTATAATTTCTCTATCAAATACGACCATCAAAAATACTAACTTCATAGATCAAATACTTTCTTCTATTTGGGATTCAGTGCTAAGTGAAGCAAAACCTTTCGTCGATAACACAATACATTTGCTGACTACTTTACAGAACAATACCCCCAAAAAGGAAGAAGTAAAGAAACAAGGTTATACCAGATTACGAGGAACAACTTATACGTGGGAAAAAAATCAGCCTACATTTTACATTGGAAGGCTTTATTTCAGCAGTATGGGTTATTCAGGTGAAATTTTAAATATCACTAATAATCAGCACATATCGAAGAAACCAACGTATATAGCATATACTCACCAAACAAGATCATATCTGGATACAATTCAGGGTACCATAGACTTACGAGGACCTGATTTTGAACAACCAATACTAAATCTCGAGATTACCTGGGATTCACCCATTTACATAACAATTCCCTACACGGTTAATAGTGTTATCACAGGAATAAACGCAAATTACCAATATAAACAAGATACTACATCAGTTCTAACTGCTTCAGGGTTATTCGATACCATCACTATTAATTCACCTAAAACAGGATTAAAAAGTATTGATACAATATTATCTGGATCATTAACTGATATTAAAAATATTAATGCTCATTTTGCCTACGAAACCAATTCAAAACCTGTATTCAGTACTTCCTTATATACTGAAATATATTCCAGGGTTGAAAAGCTTTTTATCGAAGAAACCAAAACATTGATAGATGAATTAAACCATCAGGTAACTGATTACCTGAATCATTATTTATCAACATACACCGGATCTGTTGTGGAATTTGAAAATCTTCAAGAAGTATATACTCAGAGTGTGCAATTGGTTCAGGAGTCTGTAAATCAAACTAAGGCCAAAATCATAGAAATAACGGATTTTGCAGCTCAAGCCGGGGAAGCTTTTCAAGACGCGGTTAATCAGATAACGAAAGAAATAGAAGATACTGCGATGAGAACTATTTTGGAAACTCAAACAGCGGCCAATAAAGCAGTTGAAAATGTTGAGTATGCAGCTAGAGCCGCAGTTGAACAAGCAGTATCAGAAACACAGAAAACAATACAAAAGGCAACCGAAGATGCAGAAGCTGCAGTAAGAGATGCTGCAGAGCAAGCAAGAAGAGAAGCTGAAATCGCTGCACAAAAAGCTGTAGAGGAAGCTGAAGCGAAGACACGAGCTATAACCGAACAGGCAGCAAAAGAGGCTGAACGAGCTGCAAAACGAGCCGCAGAAGAGGCAGCCACGAAAGCCACCCAATCAGTAAAGAACTTATTCAAAAGATAAAAACTCTAAAAACTTGTAATGCATTAGACTTCACTTCGAATAGATTGTGTCCACGCAAGTTCGCAATTTCGTTAAAAAAAGCCTGGCAGCAAGTCGGGGGCTACGCCACCTTACCACGAATCTACGCTTCATGCAGCTGCTGTTACGTTTGAAGACTGTGTTGTGAGCCTGGATTTTCCGTTATGGCAAGGCGGAGGGAACCGAAGCAGCGGAGGCGACCTGCCGGTCGTTGAGCAGGACGGTGGCTGCGCCACCTTACCACGAAGCTGCGCTTCGTACGCCGTCATATATAAAAAAAAGCCTGGCAGCTCCCGACGGTGCTACGCACCTTAGCAGGTTGCCAGATATCAATGGTTATCAGTAAGCCTTAGAGCAACCTGATAGGTAGCTAGTAGACGTCGGTGGCTCCGCCACCTTACCACGAAGCGCGCTTCGTGCGGCTGCCTTCATGTATTCATCAGGTTGTTTGCCTGATTCTAATTATGACGTATACGATTGATTTAAATAAAAAAAAGCCTGGCAGCTACCTACTTTCCCACCACGAAGGCAGTATCATCGGCGTAAGAGAGCTT
>JAZLJW010000312.1:0-3532 GCA_045597345.1 Treponemataceae bacterium | reverse complement strand
AGGCAACAAGGAACGGACTTTTTGTAAGGGATCTGATATTCTGAACGGTAATACCGTCAAATGCACTGCCGGCCTCAACAGTTATATGAGTTAATTCATAGGGTGAATTATCAAAACTCATTACCTCAGTTAATGCACCGTGCTCTACAGCACTGACAATGGCAGTTGCTGCTTCAACATCCGGGTGAACCATATAATCTATGCCATACAGATGTTGGGCATAGGCAGGTTCTTCACTTTCTGTAAGCTGAATTTCTGTTTTACGGCGTAATCCGAGTAAATGTGCAGCTCCAGCCTTTTTTTCTTCCTGAATATGTGCTTCTGCGTAATAGTCGTAGTTTCGAACGCGGGCAATTTTGGTTACTTGAGGGTATACGGAATTTACCAGAGAACAGGTAATCATATTAACTTCATCAGAATCAGTAACTGCAATTAATGCATCTGCTTTTGAAATACCAGCTTCTTCCAGAGATTTAAGACTATTGCCATTTGCCTGGGTAACAAGACAGTCCAGGCGGTTAGATGCGTGACGGACCGTTTCTTCATCACTTTCAATAATGACAACATCATTTTTTTCGGCAATAAGCCGTTTTGCAAGTTGTACGCCGGTAAATCCAGCGCCTACAATTATGATTTTCATGGTATAAAGACAATAATGGGGCTGATAGCTTATGACCGTCAACCCCATTATTGTTAGTAATTAGTCGTCTGCTTCGTCAGACAGCTTTGATTTTTTTCCTTTAGCAGCAACTGCATTGCGTACTGATACTACAGCGACACAAATAACAACGGCAGCTCCTGCTTCAAGAAGACTATTGCCTACCAGTACTGAGGCCATGACAGGCCAGGTGATGGCACCGGCAATAACAAGAGCTCCCAGAACCAGAACAGAGTTAGCCATTGCACCAATAAAGGCAGAAACAGCATCTGCAATGATTACGGGAAGAATCTTACGGAGCCCAAGAGCACAAAAATATACGATAGGACCAATCAGTACTCGTGGAAGTACTGAAATCAGTGGATTGGTAAAGAAAACATCAAGACCAGTACCACTGGTAGCTGCAAGAATCAAAGAAGTAAGACCGAAAATTGCACCGATTCCGGTACCACACCACAGACCTTCCAGCAGTGCACCAAGAATTACCGGTACATGCAGGATAGTGATTGAAGCACCAGAAAACCATGGAATCATACCAATACGGGTTACACCAAAGAGAACAGTTAATGCTCCAAGGGCACCGGTTACAGCAATTTTTCTGTTGCGGTCAGCTTTAGTCAAAGTATTTTTGCTCATTTAGCAATACCACCTACAACAGTAATGCGTCCACTGGTTTCGGCAGATACCGGTTCAGTCAGAGACTGGGCATATTCAATGACAACATCGCTCATGAGCATAGAAGTGTTGAACGTATCGATACTGCGGGTAAGAACTTCGTATCCGTCACCACCGCCGGCCAGATAGTCGTTGATGGCAATGCGGTAGGTGCGGGTAGTATCAACTGGTTCGCCGCTGATGGTTACGTCGCTGATCTGTCCGTTTTTACCTTCTGCATCGTAGGTAAGGGTGTATTTTACGTTTTTAGACATCTGTGGGAATCCACCGGCACCCTGGTTCAGGGTAGCAATGAACTGGAACAGTTCTGCAACGTCGGATCCGTTCAGGGTAACAACGTATACGTAGTTTTCAAAAGGCAGAACGGTAAGAACGTTTTCGCGGGTTACATCTCCGGCAGGGAAGTCTGCGCGGATGTTACCACCGTTGGTAAAGCCAAAGTCAACTTTTACGCCGTGGGCAGCAAGGTAGCCGTCCTGTGCATCAGCAACAAAGTCACCGATGGCAGTTTCCCATTTGCGGCTGTCTTTGTTACCGGCAGGAAGTCCGCTTACGGTCTGGAACACTACTTCTTTCAGGCTTTCGTTGGCTTTTACAATGTATGGATCCAGCATGGCAAGAATTGCTTCATCAGCAGGATATGCATCGGTGGTGATTTTTTCAGGAGCCCAGGTAAAATCTGCCAGAGCACCGTCAATTACGGTAAGGGTACCGGTACCAACATATTTACCCCATTCGTTTGAAGAAACGATCCAGGTATTGTTGATTTTCTTAGCTTCTTCAAAGAAGCTGTGAGAGTGACCGTCAACGATGATATCGATGCCGTCTACAGCCGCAGCAATTTTGAATGAAGTATTCTGTCCGGCAGCTTCTTCAATATCACCCAGGTGACCAAGAACGATAACGATGTCACATTTTTCTTTGTTGCGGAGAATATCTACATATTTTGCAGCAGTTTCAATCTCATCAGCAAAAGTCAGTGAAGCATCCGGGCTTGCAATAACCTGGCTGCGCAGAGTAGTGAGACCGAAAATACCAACGCGGAAACCTTCATAATCTTTAGTGATATATGGTTTTCCCAGGAAAGAACCATCTTCCCGGGTAATATTTGCAGAAAGCCAGGGGAATTCAGAAACAGCCATCTGACCTTCCAGTTTAGCCAGAGTTCCGTCAAATTCATGGTTCCCGAAAACAACTGCTTCGTAACCCATCATGTTGTAAGCCTTGATATCCGGTTCAGCATAGAACATGTTGGAAAGTGCGGTACCGGTGTTGATGTCACCTGCATCCAGCAGCAGTACGTTTGCATTTTCAGAGCGAACCTTGTTGATGTAGGTTGCGCGTTCTGCAAGACCGTAGGCACCGTCTTTTGACAGGGTAGCACCATGATGGTCATTGGTATGCATGAGGGTGAGGGTGTATGCAACACCAGCTTCACGTGGAACGCTTTCAATTTTTGGTGCAGAAGTACAGCTGAACACCATGAAAACTGAAGCGAGAATCAGACTGATAAGTCCGATTTTCTTAAACAGAGATTTCATTCGATTCCTCTCATATTTAGTATAGAATATGGGCAGTATAAAGAAAAATTGCTTTTTTTGCTATTTAAATGTATAATTCCCGTGTGTCAGAGTTATTTATTGTTGCAACACCTATAGGAAACTTAGGCGATATCACCTATCGTGCTTTGGAAACATTCAAATCGGTAGATGTTATTGCAGCAGAAGATACCCGGCATACACTGCAGCTGCTTACTCATTTTGAAATCCGTAAGCCGCTTGTTTCCTGCAGGTCCCAGAATGAAGAAAAAGCTGCCGAAAAAATCATCGAGCTTTTGGATAAGGGGCAGAAAGTTGCATATGCCAGTGATGCAGGAACTCCGGGAATCAGTGATCCCGGTTCTGTGCTGGTAAAATGTGTGCGGGAAGCAGGACATACTGTTGTTCCGATTCCTGGAGCTTCAGCATTTGCCACGCTGATAAGTGTTGCAGGTCCCGGTGGAAAAACCATAGTGTTTGAAGGTTTTCTTTCACCAAGCCCGGGCAAACGGCGTGCACGATTACGTGAACTTATGGCAACAGGATGGGCATTCGTTTTGTACGAATCTCCGTTCAGAATTGTTAAACTTTTAACAGATATTGCCGATATAGAATATGAGCGTCATGTTGTTGTTGGCCGTGAGCTGACCAAACTGCATGA
>JAZLJW010000311.1:0-13463 GCA_045597345.1 Treponemataceae bacterium | reverse complement strand
CCCATAATCTTGATGCGGAGGCAGCAACATTAGGGGCGCTCCTTCTTGACTGGGATGCCGTAGGAGAAATTCTTCCCTTTCTTCGTCCGGAACGATTTTATTCCTTTCAGAATCAGAAAATTTTTACTGCAATTCTTTCATTATTCAACAAAGGTATTCATGGCGACTTATTAACATTACAGGATGAGTTACGTCAAACCGGTGAACTTGATGCTGCCGGCGGACCTGCATACCTTGTTTCCATCTCAGATAAAGTACCAACCAGTGCTAACGTCGTGTACTATGCAAAAATTGTTTTTGACAATTATATTCGACGGGAACTCATTAAAGTATCTGAAACTATCATCAGTAATGCACATGATGAAACTATAGATAGTAGAGCCGCTCTTGAAGAGGCTCAAAAAGAAATTTTTGAACTGACCGATGCTAAACAGACTTCCACTGCAAAATCAATGGAAATGCTTGTTCCGCAGTTAATTGAGTACATCGAAACCCTGGCAAAGAACAAAGGGGATTTAAACGGTGTACCATCCGGTTTGACTGACCTCGACAACATGACCACAGGATTTCATCCTTCTGAACTCATTATCATCGGTGCCCGCCCTTCAATGGGTAAAACTGCTTTAGCCCTTTCTATGGCACAGAATATTGCCATAGAAAAGAAAATTCCAACAGCTTTTTTCTCTCTTGAAATGTCTGACAAGCAATTAATGCTTCGTTTAGGGGCTCAGGTTGCTCACCTGTCTAGTGAAAAAATCAGGACTGCACGCCTTAGCTTTGCCGATATGCAGCAGTTGCAGGATGGACTGGCACATATCTATGATTCACCATTATGGATTGTTGATACGCCAAATATGAAACTGCTCGATTTACGTGCCATGGCTCGCCGATTCAGAATGATACAAAATGTGCAGATAATTTTTATCGACTACATTACTTTGATTCAGTCAGAAAATACTATGATTCCCCGTCATGAACAGATTGCGGAAATTTCCCGTTCGCTTAAAAGTCTGGCTCGTGAACTGGAAATTCCTATTGTTGTTCTATCTCAGGTGAAACGCGATTCTGAAGGACGAGCACCAAACCTGGCAGATTTACGAGAATCCGGCTCAATTGAACAGGATGCTGACGTAATCATGTTCATTCATCGCGACCGTGAAGAAAGCCGTTCAGAAGGTCCTTTGCAGACCATTGACAGTCAGCTCATTGTTGCTAAACAACGTAATGGCCCAATTGGAACCGTTAATTTGAAATTCATTCCAAGCTTTACTAAGTTTGAAAATTCAGCAAAAGACTAAAAAAAAGCCCATGATTTATGCAAATTCATAAATCATGGGCTTTTCTTGAGTTTGGCAATGCCAAACTCAAGAGTAATTCATAATCAGATACGATTATGAATTACGGATTACAGCCTGTGCTGCAGCCAGACGAGCGATTGGAACGCGGTATGGAGAGCATGTAACGTAGATCAGGCCTGCGCGGAAACAGAAGTCGATGGTAGCAGGATCTCCACCGTGCTCACCACAGATACCCAGTTTAATATCTTCTTTAACACCACGGGCATTTTCACGGGCTATGTTAATCAGCTGACCTACACCATCTTCATCAATTGATTTGAATGGATCTGATTCCAGAACTTCCTGAGACAGGTATGAAGGCAGGAATTTACCTGCATCATCACGGCTGAATGCAAAAGTCATCTGGGTAAGGTCGTTGGTACCAAAACTGAAGAAGTCAGCGTAGTTAGCCAGTTTTCCTGCCAGAAGTGCGGCACGTGGAACTTCAATCATTGAACCGATACGGATGTCAAATTCAACACCTTCTTTTGCAAGTACATCTTTCATTACTTTTTCGCAGGAAGAGCGGATCATTGACAGTTCTTTTGGTTCACAAACGATTGGAATCATAACTTCAGGATGTACCGGAACACCTTTCTTTGAGCATTCTGCAGCAGCCAGAGCAATAGCTTCTACCTGCATTTCATAAATTTCAGGATAGGTAACAGCCAAACGGCAACCACGATGTCCAAGCATTGGGTTAGCTTCGTGCAGCATATCCAGTTTTACGCGAAGTTTTTTAGCATCTTCACCCATGTGTGAAGCCAGTTCTTCGGTTTCAGCTTCAGTATGAGGAATGAACTCGTGAAGCGGTGGATCCAGCAGACGGATGGTAACCGGGCGACCGTTCATTGCCTGGAAGATACCGATAAAGTCTTTCTTCTGCAGAGGAAGAATCTTAGCAAGAGCAGCCTTGCGCTGTTCAGTGGTATCAGAAGCAATCATGGCACGGAAGTGAATCAGCTTGTCGCGGTCAAAGAACATATGTTCAGTGCGGCAAAGACCGATACCTTCAGCACCAAAGTCAAAAGCATGTTTGGCATCAATTGGCTGGTCTGCATTGGCACGTACAGAGAAGCCTTTCAGGTTTCCACGTACAGAAGCATTGCGGATTTCATCTGCCCAACCCAGGAAGGTATTCAGTTCGCCTGAAATTTCTGGGGTAATCAGTGGCAGCTGACCTTCGTATACGTTACCGGTAGAACCATCAACGGTGATGAAATCACCACGTGAGAATTTCTGACCATTAATTACTACATTGTCATCAACAAAAGTAACTTCGCCGGCACCTGATACACAAGGAGTACCCATACCGCGGGCAACTACTGCAGCATGAGAGGTCATACCACCGGTAGAAGTAAGGATTGCTTCTGAAACAACCATACCTGAAATATCTTCAGGAGATGTTTCCTTACGTACCAGGATTACTTTTTTACCCTCTTTGGCCCACAGTTCAGCTTCATTGGCGGTGAATACAATCTGACCGCAACCTGCTCCCGGAGAAGCATTAAGACCTTTTGTCAGAGCCTTTGTCTTTTTCTGAACTTTAGGATCAATCATCGGGTGCAGCAGCTGATCCAGCTGATCAGGAGATACGCGCATGATTGCTTCGTTTTTGTCAATAAGGCCTTCACCTACCATGTCTACCGCACATTTTACGGCAGCCTGACCGGTACGTTTACCGTTACGGGTCTGCAGCAGGAACAGTTTACCCTGCTGAACGGTGAATTCCATATCCTGCATATCGTGGAAATGGTTTTCAAGGCGTGCACGAATGGCACACAGCTGGTCATATACTTCTTTGTTTTCCTGTTCCAGTTTGTCGATGGTAGCTGGGGTACGGATACCTGCTACAACGTCTTCACCCTGAGCGTTCATCAGGTATTCACCGTAGAACTTGTTTTCACCGGTTGAAGGGTCACGGCTGAAACATACACCGGTACCGGAATCATCACCGGCATTACCGAATACCATTGACTGTACGTTTACGGCAGTACCGGCAAGACCTTTGATGTTGTTGAGGGCGCGGTATTTGATGGCGCGTTCGTTCATCCATGAGCCGAATACGGCGTCAATGGCATGCCACATCTGTTCAACAGGATCCTGTGGGAAGTCTTCTTTTACGTATTTCTTGTAGATTACCTTGTAGTCTGCAACCAGTCTTTCAAGGTCTTTTGCATCAAGTTCAGTGTCCAGCTTTACGCCTTTTTCTGCCTTGATTTTATCAATGGCACCTTCAAATTCATCTGAAGGAACACCCATGGCAACATCACCGAACATCTGGATGAAGCGGCGGTATGCATCCCAGGCAAAGCGTGGGTTGCCGGTAAGATCTGCAAGACCTTTTACGGCTTTGTCGTTCATACCCAGGTTCAGAATGGTATCCATCATACCAGGCATTGACTGTGCAGCACCTGAACGAACTGATACCAGCAGCGGGTCTTTTTCATCGCCCAGTTTCTTGCCCATGAGGGCTTCAAGCTTTGCCAGGTTTTCAGCAACTTCTTCTTTCAGTCCTTCCGGATAATTGCGGTTGTTTTCGTAGAAGAGTTTACAAACTTCTGTAGAAATGGTGTATCCAGGGGGAACCGGGATTCCGAGATTGGTCATCTCGGCAAGGTTTGCACCTTTACCGCCCAGCTCATTGCGCATGGCGGCATCGCCTTCGGCTTTTCCATTACCGAAGAAGTAGACAAATTTTGTCTTGGACATAACGATTTTTTCTCCTTTATTTTTTCCTCAATCGTGTTCAATAATTTTACCATGCATACTACCATCCGTCAACGAAACCCACTCTTAAGCCTTATAAATACAAGGCTTTGTTTATTTTACACATCTGTGGTATCATCCGTATAATGAGGATTTTCTTGAAATTCCTCTTTTTGAGTACCTATGAATTATAAGAAATTACCCGTTTATACACAAAAACAGCGCATTCTCGAAGCATTAGCCCAAAACCAGGTTATCGTTGTCCAGAGTCCTACAGGAAGTGGTAAAACAACTCAAATTCCCGTAATACTTGACGAAGCAGGCTACAGCGATAACGGTATCATTGCCGTTACGCAGCCCCGCCGTATTGCAGCCCTTTCTGTAAGTGAATTCATTGCCAAACAATTGGGAACAACCTACCCTGGCGTTGTCGGCTATAAGATGAGATTTGATGATAAAACCGACAATACAACCAGAATTAAAATCATGACCGATGGTATCCTGCTGCAGGAAATGAAGATGGATCCATGGATGAGCAGATACAGCGTCATAATGGTTGATGAAGCACATGAGCGCAGCCTGAATATTGATTTTGTATTAGGCCTGCTCAAACGGGTTTTGGCAGAACGCAGCGATTTCAAGGTGATAGTTTCCTCTGCTACAATGAATGCTGAGGCTTTCAGTCAGTATTTTGACGGTTGTCCCATTGTAACAATCGATACCGTAACCTATCCGGTTACCATGGTGTATGATCCTCCTGCATTAGCTACCAGCACAGCCAGCCCTGCAGCAGAAGAAGCCCTGTTGATGAAAATCGAGCAGACCATCGATCGTGTTCTGGATAACCGGCACACAGGCGACATCCTTTGTTTTCTTCCTGGAGAAAAAGTCATTAAGGATTGTATGACGCGGTTGCAGCGGTCCTCATTCAGCAGGAAAATTCATTGTGTTCCTCTATACGGACGTTTAGCAAAGGAAGAACAGGAACGGGTCTTTGATAAACCGCCTTTTGGTAAAAAAAAGGTTGTTATTTCTACAAATATTGCTGAAACCTCTGTCACCATACCTGGAATTACTACCGTTATTGACAGCGGTCTTGCAAAGATGAATTTCTACAATCCGCGGACCTATACTTCAAGCCTGAATGAAACTACCATTTCCAAGGCAAGCTGTAATCAGCGCAAAGGTCGCGCAGGACGTACACAGCCAGGAGTATGCTACCGGCTGTATCAGAGAAAGGACTACGAAACCCGAGAATTGTACACTACTGAAGAAATATACCGTACAGACCTTTCTGAAGTAGTTCTCCGCATGGCAGAATTAGGTATAACAGACTTCTACAGTTTTGATTTCATCAGTAAGCCAAACCGGGAAGGAATGCGGGGCGCAATTGAAACACTTAACCTTCTGCATGCATTGAATCCGGACAATACCCTTTCAACGACTGGACTTCTTATGGCTGAATTTCCCTTAATACCACGCATCAGTCGTATTATCGCAGAAAGCATTATGCGATACCCCGGTGTAATTGAAGATGTACTTATTGCAGCTGCATTCTTAAGTGCCCAATCCCCCTTTGTATTACCGCAGGGTGAAGAAGCTGATGCCCGGCAGGCTCATCACCGGTTCCGCCATGAAGCCGGCGACTTTGTGGCATACGTACAGTTATATCGCATGTTCCAGAACGCCTGGGAACGTCATGAAAGTCAGGAATTCTGCAAGAACAACTATCTGGATGAACGGGTACTGCTGGAAATTACAAACATCAAGCAGCAACTTGAACAGATTGTAGGCGACAAAGGTATTCCTATCGTTTCAAGCGGAAATATCGAAGAGTATTTAACCTGTATCTGTGCCGGATTAATCCAGTTTGTCTGCGTTCGTTCCGGCAAAGAAAACTACCGTACGCTGACCCAGGAACATATTCAAATTCACCCGGGAAGCTGTCTGTTCCGCACAGAACCGCTCTATTTCGTAGCAGGAGAGATCGTTCGCACCAGCCGCATGTTCGCCATGTCAGTTTCACCACTCACAAAGAAGATTCTTCTTAATCTTGAGACTGATGACAGCCTGACTATGGTAGACCGTTTAGGAACGGTAAAGGGTGATTCTGCACGGGAACGTCGGGAACTTGAGAAGATTGAAAAAGCTTCAGTTAAAGCATTCGCTGCTGCCAAAAAAGCAGATAAAGCCACACCGACTGATACAAACAGTATTTCTCTTTGCGGTGTTCGCTTTGAAAAGAAAAAAATCAAAGGTAAACCACACCTGATTCTGCCTCTTGATAAACTACTGCAGTCTCTGCAGCAGGAAGGAATCTCAGAGGAATCCCGGCCATATAAAACCTCAAAATGTATAGTAACCTATGCAGACTGGACCTTTTTGCAGGACGAAAAATTGGAGACTATTCAGACGGTCATTCCCAAGCTTAACCTGAAACTGCTTTCTAAAGACAGCTGGAATGCAAAAGAAAACCTTCACATGAATGAAGATGCTGCCATACTGGCAGACCGGTTACCTCTGATACTTCGGTTAACAGAAGCTAAAGCAAAGGCTAAAGAATTAGGTTTTATCTGTCTCTTTACCGATGGTCGCGGAAGCTACTGGTTCAAAATCAGCAGAGGAATCAGCACTGCAATTAACGAAAGCATTGCATCTCTTGAAACCTTAATCGATGAAAGTGCAGATGTGTTTACTGAAGACCAGAAGGTTATACTTAACCAGACGTACCGGAGACTGAACGATTTACTCTGATATCATTTTTTTGCCCGTCAGAGTATTTCCAGCAGGAATCGGTTTAAAAGCAGTATGCCTTGCAAAGTCAGGGCATACATACTGTCGCCGTTGCTGGTTATGGTGATTTGTGCAAGTTTTTTTTCTTCCCACTGATTCCATATGGGAGAAAGGCGCTCCGAAAGATTTCTTCCAAACCGCCGGTAGTATTCGTGAGAAGATACTCCTTCAAGAAGCCGAAATCCCATCATGAGAAATTCAGTTTCCCGAATTTCATCATCAAGCAGTTCAGTCTGTTCCGGCAGACTGCGGTTTTCGTGATTAACAGAGTTCCAGAATTCAATATACGACTTGATGTCATTGGTATTGGTCCATCGGTAGGAACCTACGGTACCTGTTCCACCAGCTCCTATTCCAAGATAGGGATTCATGTGCCAGTAGGTACAGTTGTGTTTTGAATGACAGCCGGGCAACGAGAAATTGGAAACCTCATACTGGGTATACCCCTTCTTTCTCAGAAAATCGGCACCCAACTCCCACTGCCGGTCGTTCTGGTCGTCATCAACAGTTGTCTTTCCCGACTGAACTTCCCGATATAAAGCCGTTCCTGCTTCCAGAGTTAAAGCATACAATGAAATATGATCTGCACCCGTCTCGTAGCCATCGGAAAGTCCTTTCAGGAACACTTCATCTGATAATCCCGGTAATCCGGAAATAAAATCAAGAGAAAGATGAGTATTGTTTCCTACCCACTTGTTTCCTAATAAATCAAGACAGTGCTGTATACATTCTGCATCACTTCTTCTGTTCAGAGAACGCAGCACCTGGTCATCAAGGGTCTGAATGCCTACACTAAGCCGGTTAACACCACATTTTCGTATGGTAGAAAGGAAAGGCTCCGTTATGTCAGCAGGGTTTGCTTCTACCGTAATTTCTTCAGGTGCAAAACCAGGAATTACCTCTTTTAAAGACGAAAACAACATAAAGAACTGAGAATCTGTCAGAAGACCAGGCGTTCCACCTCCAAGATACACAGTATGAACGGAGTCAATGCCAGACTGTTTTACCCTGTATGAAAGCTCATTAATCAATGCTTGAAGGTATTCATCCGATATATTTCCCTGATATCCAACGGAGAAAAAATCACAGTATGAGCATTTACTCCGGCAGAATGGTATATGAAAATACAGTGAGGCAATCACAGGAAACTGAAACTCTTGATAGGGAAATACCGTAATAACGCTTTACCGGCAATACGTTCAGCTGGAACAGGGCCATACAGGCGTGAATCAACAGCAGAAATTCTGTTATCTGCAAGAAGAAAATACTCATTTTCTCCCAGCACCCGTTTTTCCATCGTACCGGCAATTCCCATGGACTGATCATGTGCCGTACCAGCCAGAAAATTAGTTTCATAGGCCCGGGAAGCTAATTCATGTTCCGTCAGAAAATATTTTTCACCTTGAGGTTTTATGTACACGATATAATTCTTCATGTAGACAGTATCGCCAGGCAAGCCAACAACCCTCCGCAATGAAGGGGATTCTGTAACAATGGAATCTGACGAAGTTTTATATTGCTGAAAGGTGAAGAACTTCAGTATGGATAAAAGAATCTTTTCATAAAATGGCTTTTCTTCAACTGCAGAAGGAGCAACATACACCACATTGCCTCTTTCAAGGGAATACCGCTGAAAGAACAGCGGTTTTGCAAAATTACAGGGAGCAACAAAGACCAGACAGTTCGGTTCATACTCGCTGAGCATATCAGTTGAACGGACATGTACCGGAAAGAGTACATACACAAACAGCAGATTTAATAATAAACAGAACAGAATAAACGTTACGATTACTGTCAGAATCTTCTTATTTCTTTGCTTTCTTAATTTTTGAACATAATCTAATTCAATTGATGCCATAAATTTACTGTACCATACGACAAAGTGGTTTTCAAGCATAGCTTTACATTCAAAAATTGCCATTTTGCTGAAAATCCAATATAGTAATCCTATGCCAGAAGGAACAAAATTAATAGCACAGAATAAAAAGGCACGGTTCAATTATTCCATTGAAGATTCCATCGAATGCGGAATCGTTCTTGAAGGAACTGAAGTTAAATCATTCAAAAATGGACAGATTTCTTTTCCGGATGCATTTGCAGAAATCATGACTGGAGAAGTATGGGTAAAAGGTCTGCATATTTCAGAATATGTGTATTCGTCTGTTTTTAATCACAATCCGGATCGTCCTAAAAAACTACTGCTGCATCGCGATCAGATAAAGCGTCTTGAGCGGAAAACACTGGAAAAAGGATATACTCTTATTCCTCTGGATTTCTATCTGAAAAATGGAAGAGTCAAGGTTAACCTTGGACTTTGTAAAGGAAAGAAACAGTTTGATAAACGCGCTGATATCAAGGAACGCGATGTAAAACGGGATATGCAGCGGGAATTCAGAAAACGTCTCGATTCATGACAAATAAGTTTTCTTTTGTCATATTGCTTTTTTGTCATAATTGGGACAAAATACTGTTAGTATTTTAAGTTAGGATTAAACTTTTGATTACACATTTTGAGACCAAGGTTTTCAAAGTCCTTCTCTTTTTAACACTTTCAGTCTTTCTCAACTTTCCCCTGACTGCAAAAAGCCGGGTCACGGCGGTGTACTTTTTTGCAACAACTACATCTACACCTGATGACCCAACCATCAAACTGACTGAGAACCTCTTCTTTACGCAATTTCAATCAGAAAATCTGACGGTTATTGATATGAGGCCTGCAAACCTGACTGACTATACGCAGGGTACGGTCACAATTTCAGACCTGACTGATTCTTCAATCCTATTTTCGCTTGACTTACAGAAAAATAACAATGAATGGGTCTGTCGCATGAATCTGCTTCATCCAGAATCTCATTCACCCGTTTCCTACGAAAACAGCTACGAATCGTATTACAAAATACTGATGGATGCAAAAAGCCTGATATCACAGGTAATTGATCACGTTCCATCAGAGGCTGCTCATAATATCACTCAGGATATTCCTTCGAAAAGTGTGCAAAACAATGTGGCAGGGATTAATCTGGATGCATTGGCGGGAACATGGAAAGGCGAATCGTTGATTGATAAAATCATTATTCTCAGAAGCGGCAGAGGATTTGTAATATTCAACAACGGTGCTTCAATGAATATTTCCATAACTATAAGAGGAAACAGAATAGAAGCGGTACAAACCGGAAAACCGAATGCTTCATTCTTTCCTGATTTGCCCCGTGAAACAGCACTGATTGAAGCAGCACATGCAGAACCCGTTGCCTGGAGTCTATCAATTTCCGATCCAGATACCTTAAACGGTACAAAAACTACCCTGCTACCCTCTGATGATAATGAGAAAAGTGCAGAAAGACGTTCTATCTCAGTTACCTGGAAACGATTGTAGCAACCGTTGCAGTTACAACAGATGCAGATGGTTTTTTACTTTTCTTAAAACTGGAAACAAGAAACAGAAGACTGCTCAGGCAGAAAAATATCAGCCCCATCAGTTTACATGCCGGCTCCTTGAGATAATTGATTTCAGAAACATGATACACAGATCCACAGTCATACACTTTGTTTCCCCGTTCTGAAATACCGTTTATTTTGACCAGCACTTCATCCGGCCCCACATATCCTAATTTTCTTGCCAAGGCCATAATTCTTGCAGAATCAGATTCAAGAGACTGATAATCCAACACAAGATTATCGTTTACCGATTGTAACGCTGCAACATTTTCTGTAAGCGCCTTTTTTTGTTCTGTAAGCTGACGATACGCCCAGACACCATTGGGCCCAATAGTAATGGACAGGAATATATATACAAAAAATCCAATGCAAATTGAAGAAAACAACTTTAAACGTGACATATTTCATGTTTCGGTAAAAGTTCAGAATTTCTAAAGCACCGGAGCACAGAGTATCACCACAAAAAAAGTAGAGAAAATTGGCTTTTCTGCCGATACTGTACAAGTAAAAGAGTGTTATAATTAAAACCAGCAGTTATTTAGGAGCACATATGTCTTTAGAAATAGATGACGAATCTCAGGAACTTGAAAAATATGGTGTTTGGGTCAAAAAACCTGCTCCTATTCCAGAAAATCAACCTGATTCACCAAATACTTCAGAATTAATCGGCGACTTACCCGATTTTGATTTTGTGGAAGATCCTCAGCTTGAACCAGAACTGAAGGACATGCCTGATTTTTCTGATTTTACGATTACTGAAGATATATCAATCGATGATGATGCTCTTGCGGTGTTCACTGATGAACCGGGTGAAGTTTCTGCTGCACCGGATACTGCTGACACCACCATCCTTTCAGATGATTCATCATTCGATGCAGCACTTTCAGAAGAAATGAGTCTGGGCGATGATATCGTTTCTGACCCAGCTGCAGAGAATTCTTCATTCAGCAGTGACTCTTTATCAGACAATGTATTTGCAGATCCATTTATGATTGATGATAGTACTGATAATCAGACCATCAGTGGCAAGATCACCGATACAGAACCACTTACTGATGATTTTACATTTGACACCTCAATTATTGATGTAGTTGCAGCAGATACTCCAGTTGAAGATGAAACCGCAGGTATTGATTCAACTACTGATGATTTTACATTTGACACTTCAATTATTGACGAAGTTGCAGCAGATACTCCAGTTGAAGATGAAACCGCAGGTATTGATTCAACTGCTGATGATTTTACATTTGACACCTCAATTATTGACGAAGTTGCACCAGATACTCCAGTTGAAGATGAAGCCGCAGGTATTGACACAACTGCTGATGATTTTACATTTGACACTTCAATTATTGACGAAGTTGCAGCAGATACTCCAGTTGAAGATGAAACCGCAGGTTTTGACGCAACTGCTGATGACATGACAACTGATGAGGTTGTATCAGAAACTCCAGTTTCAGATTCTTTTGCAACCATCGATGAAACAGTCCCGGCAACAGACTTATTTGAAGATATCTCATTTGACATGCCAGCAATTGATGACTCGCTGACAGAAGAGCTCACTCCTACTGAGACGGCTATTCCAGAAACTGATGAAATATTTTCAGAAGAATTCTCCCTTGACACTGATATTCTTGATTCACCTGCAACTGAAGGAACAACCGATTCTGAGTCCCCACTCTCATTTGAAGAAGTGACTCTTGATTCTTTTGATTCAATACCGATTGAGGAGTTTACCACCGAAAACGCAGTAACCGGATCTTCAGAAGACACTATTTCAGAATTTGTTATCCGACCTGAGGACATATCAGTCAACACAGGTAATGCCTTTGCAATTCTGGATGAGCCTGCCATTTCTGAAGAAAATTCTGATATTGAGTTTTCTGATGAAACAAATACAAACCCTGCCGTTATTGATGAAGCTGCATTTGATTTGATTGGAGATACTGTTACTGAAACAGATGCAGCTGACAA
The DNA here is from genome assembly GCA_045597345.1 of Treponemataceae bacterium. Taxonomy (GTDB): domain Bacteria; phylum Spirochaetota; class Spirochaetia; order Treponematales; family Treponemataceae; genus Treponema_I. The sequence goes on along the minus strand of JAZLJW010000311.1, from coordinate 1,212 downwards.
TGTTTCGATTGATACCAATGAAACAACAGAAATCTCATTTGATACTGATAGCGGTGAACCCATTGTCGTAACAGATTCTTCGACAACAGAAGAAATCGACATAGATTCATTCTTAAATGATTCTTCAGCTACAGATAACCTGGAAACAGAATCCATCTCGCTTGATGAGTTCATGACTTCAGATTTTACCGATGGCGCTGATTCTGACACGGCAGCTTCCCTGTTTACATCAAGTGAAAACATATCTCTTGATGATTTTATGAATACCACTCAGGTAGAAAAAAATGACATCGCAAACGAGCCTCCTCTGGAAATTGATTTAGCATTCGATGATTCATTTACCGGTTCAACTCAGGCTTCACCTGAAGACAACATTGAATCTGATATCGATGTGTCAGCATTTACCACCGATACCGACGAATCATTTGATGATGTTGATATTGACGACATTTTTGATTCTATACAGGAAGTGTCTTTCCCGGAAACCGAACAAAATGATACTTCTGCAATCACAAAAACTGATGACGCCATTGCATTTGACGAAGTTTCTGAGTTTGATGACTTGCTCGGTTCTTTAAATGCTGATTCAGATGCCATGACAGCACCGAATGCATCAGTTGTTTCAGAACCGTCTTCTTTCACTCCTTCAGCACCTGAAGTTCGTGATTACGACATGACTGTATCGATGGAAGATACCGATGATGACGATTTCGACGAAACCTATGCCACCGTTTCTTCTACTACCACTGATATTGCAGCACATACAGTTCCGGAAGAAACTACAACAGAAGCAGATGGAATTGAAACAGCAGATATCCCGGACACGACTGAAGAGCCTGAACTTTCTGCAGATATGCAATCTGTTTTAGACCAGTTAAACGAGGACTTTAATTCTGATTCACCTGCAACCATAACACAGGATGCACTGGATGCACTTACTGCAAACAGAACAACTGAAAAACCACAAGAAAACTGTATAGAGGAAGGTACAGCAATGACTGATAATACAAATACTGAATTACTGGAAAGGATTCTTAACGAACTTGCATCTTTGAAATCAGAAGTTGCATCTATTCGTACTGATGTAGATTCACTTAAGGCAACGACAACTTCGGTTACAGAATCTGCAGATAGTTTATCTGATATTGATGCAGATACAGCATCTTTTGAAGTCTCAGATGAAATGCCATCAGTTACTGATGACGGCACTAC
>JAZLJW010000310.1:0-2050 GCA_045597345.1 Treponemataceae bacterium | reverse complement strand
GGGGAGAAGCGGCCGGTCACGAAGTAATGAACACAGAGCGCGTCTGGTGGGTTGAAGCAGAAGCCGTAGTCGGCTTCGTAAACGCGTGGCAGAAAACTGGTTCTGCTGCATTCAGGACCGCCGCCGAAGCAGTGTACGCGTACATCATGGATGTCATGGTGGATAAGCGGCCTGGAAGCGAGTGGTTCTCAAGCGTGACTGAAAACGACGAACCGATAGAGAAGCCTATTACCGAGCCCTGGAAATGCCCGTACCACAACGGCCGCATGTGTCTTGAACTGATACGGCGCACTAGGTAAAAAACGTAAAAAAAGTCCAAAATAGTGGAGATTTTAGTGTTTTTATCAAGAAACATGATATATACTGTAATATAGGAGTGTTTCATGATGAGAAAATCTATCTTTTTTGTTATTCTGTCACTGGCATTTTTATGTTGCGTTTCATGTAATAATCCTGCCTCTACAGGATTTGATTTTACCGGCAACAACCCGGTTGACAGAATCAACGGTACAATCACTTCGGATGGTACATCCATTACTGTATCACTGCCATCTTTCCCGAGCTTTTGTAAAGCCCGTGATGCTGAAAACCCGGATGTAAATAAAAATCAGCATTTTGTTGTAAAACTTCAGTCCTCGACAGTCAGTGAAAACAACTGGACTGAAACCGGTTGTGCAGGCGAAAATATTGTCTTTGATGATCTTACTCCTGATGAATACACTCTTACATGCAGTGCATGGGATGATAATACCGGACTGCGTTTTAACGGAAAACAGAACATCACCGTAAAGGCTGGCAGTAATGAAGCAGCCCTTGAAATGAACTTTACTACAGAAGATGAACACATCAAGTTGGAACCTGGTGAAGATGGTGTCAAAATCACTATAAAGGGAATAGATTTTGATAAGACAAAGTGCATTTCTGTATTTGATTATACCGGTGCATCAGATATAATTTCCCCGTATTTTGGATTTGAGCTTGATGATGAAAAGGCTGCCGAAATAAAGGCTTCTGGCACAGAATATACATTCACCTGGCCGTTTGCTCCCTTAAAAGTAAATGGTAAGGACCGGGAGTATTACGTTTTTCAGTACCAGCATGAAGATAAAGCAACTGGCGAACTGATTCAGGAACTTGTCTCGTGTGCAAAGACGGGTAATCCTTATCCGCTTAACTTAGATTATTACAGCAGGATTGAAAGCGATTATTTTACAAACCATGAAAAGAAAACAAGAGAAGTATCCTATAAAAATATATCTCTTGATACATTACGCAGAACAGTCACCAATGCCATACCGGGAAGCAGGATTGGTTCTTTCAGGGCAATTCTTGAAACATGGGCAGGTGACTTCATTCATGGTGGTGCACTGGCATGGGTTACCGATGAGAAAGTACTTGTTGCCAAAACAGGAGACTTCACAGACGAATCTTCTTTCTTCTACGGACTTTCCAAAGGCAATGCCGTCGACCTCTTGACCTATTCACAGAAAGATTCCCGTGAAGTAGAGGCAATGCTGACTGACTCAAAATATGGCAATAATATTACTCCAAACTTCAGGTGGCAGTTCTCTGTAGAAGATATTCCAAACGGATGGTTCCAGCTGCCTCCAATCAAGAAAATGGATCATTGTGAATTATTTACAATTCAGGAAAGAGTTCAGGCTGTTGATATAACGTATGGTCCAACTGACAATATCCTCTGGTCAGATAATGGGGAGCCGGTTCTTACCGTAGAACAGCAGAATGGTAATTTCCTGCTGACGGTAAATGTTCCGCAGAATACAGGGTACATGCAGATAGAGGATATAAAGACTGGTAATTCATATCATTTTACAAGTAAACTGGGAGAAACCGGTATTCTGGTTTGCAGCGGACAGACCGTTACCATTCCATGGGCATTCTATGGTGGAGCAGGAGAAGCTCAATTCAAGATTTGCTATACCGCAAATAATAATTATCGGGTAGGTTCTGCAACAATCTGTTCTGACAGCGTAACCGGCGCAGATTTTGAGTTTAACGATATTAACTGCAAAGGCGCACCTCAGTTAGG
>JAZLJW010000309.1:0-5549 GCA_045597345.1 Treponemataceae bacterium | reverse complement strand
CGCAACCATCGACGCCGCCTATCGCTCGCAGCCATAGTCGCCGCTTGCCGCCCGCTGCCTGCCGCCATCGTCGGGCCACCCGCAGCCATCGTCGCCGCCTATTGCTCGCAGACCGTAACCGCTACACGCTGCCATGGTGCTTTAGAAAGGGGCTGGTAAAAAAAATTGCAGAAATACCGGCAAATGCCGCATTTTTTTTCCGGAAAGTTCAAATAATTATTGGTGGAGGTGTACACATGGACAATGAGTTTGTGTTGCATGAGGCCGCTGAAAAAATCAAGTATTACAAGGGGCTCCTGGCACTGACTGAGAATGAGTTAGTCCGGTTATCGCGGAAATATGACAACCTGGAGAATATCCGGCTTCGTGTGCAGTATCATCGGAAGGGGTTCCAGTATTTCATGGTGAAACGACGGGCTGAAAAAGAAGAAACTGCCGGAGAAAAGGCTAAGCGGCGGCGGGGAACGTATATCAGGAAACGACAGCTGAAAACCGCTCAGATACTGGCTCACCGGGATTACCTGGTGGCGGTGCGGAAAAACTGTCTTCAGTGGCTGGCCTATTATGACACCATAACGAAGTCCCCTAAGCCGGAAACTCTTTCAGAACTGCATCTGAAAAATCCAGGGCGTCAGCAGCTGATTCATCCGTTGGTACTTTCAGACCGCGAATTTCTGAATGACTGGCGCACACGACCGTACACGGGGAAACCACTTAAACCGGATTGTCCCTATTACGTGACTGTCCGTGGGGAGAAAGTCCGCTCAAAATCTGAAAAAATGATTGCAGATCTGCTGGCCGCCCGGAACATTCTGTATAAATACGAATGTCCCCTGAAACTCCGGCAACCCGGAAAGCCTGAAACTGATTCAAAAGAAGCCTCTACAGTGGTTCTCTATCCCGATTTTACCCTGCTGAATATGAAAACCAGAGAAGAAATCTATCTGGAACATTTCGGCATGCTGGATAAAGACGAGTATGAGCGGAGTACGGTCTGGAAGCTTTCTGTTTTTGCTGCCAACGGTATACTGGCTGGCCGCCGGCTTCTGTTCTTTTGGGAAGGAGTAGATGCTCCGCTGAATCTGGCGTATCTGGAACAGCTGCTGCAGGTCCATGGAATGTGAGGTACTTTACTCACACTGCAGAATATTCAGTATATTTGCATATTTATGCAGTTTTTGCATTGAACCAAAGGCCGTTTTCCGCTATGATAAGCCCATCTTCTGGCGTTTTAGATGGAGTACCATCGTGAAGGGCAGTGCTTTAAGCCTGCTGCATGCTGCCGCACGCCTGGGCAGTCTGTGCTACCATTTCATTTATGGAGTTTTTTTATGTCTACACCTTTAGAAAACTACCTTAACACCCACGCAGGAAACATCAACCCTTCTATGGTTGCCTATGTTGCTAACCTTCAGAAAGTTGCAGAAGTAGGACCAGATATTGCTGCTACTATCGTTAAGGAACTGGAAACACAGCGCGCTCACCTGAAACTGGTAGCAAGTGAAAACTACTGTTCTCTGAACACTCAGGCTGCCATGGGTAACCTGCTTACCGACAAATACGCAGAAGGATATCCTGATCACCGCTACTACGGTGGCTGCGAAAACGTTGATACCGTAGAAAACATTGCTGCAGAAGAAGCAAAAGCACTCTTCGGTGCTGACCATGCCTATGTGCAGCCACATGCCGGTGCAGATGCCAACATCGTTGCTTACTGGGCAATCCTCAACAAGAAAATCGAAGTGCCGGCTCTTGATGAATTCGGCGATACCAACCTGTCACATATGTCTGATGAACAGTGGGAAGCACTCCGCGTAAAACTGGGTAACCAGCGCCTGATGGGTCTGGACTATTACTCAGGTGGACACCTGACCCACGGATACCGCCAGAATGTTTCTGCCCGCATGTTCGTTTCTCAGTCATACACCGTAGATAAAGAAACCGGCTATCTGGATTACGATGCCATTGAAAAACAGGCTATGGAATTCAAACCTCTGATTCTGCTGGCTGGTTATTCAGCATATCCCCGTGCCATCAACTTCAAACGGTTCCGCCAGATTGCAGATAAATGCGGTGCTGTCCTTATGGTTGATATGGCTCACTTTGCAGGTCTGGTTGCCGGTAAAGTATTCACCGACGAAGAAAACCCTGTTCTTTGGGCAGATATCGTAACTACTACTACCCACAAAACCCTGCGCGGTCCCCGTGGCGCCATCATCCTGTGTAAGGAAGAATATGCAGAAGCCGTAAACAAAGGCTGTCCTCTGGTACTTGGCGGACCACTGCCACACGTAATGGCTGCAAAAGCCATTGCTTTTAAGGAAGCCCGTACTCCTGAATACCAGAAATGGGCTCTGAATGTTCGCGACAATGCCCGTGAACTGGCTGCCCAGTGTGAAAAACGCGGTATGAAACTGCAGACCGGTGGAACCGATAACCACCTGATGCTCATTGATGTAAACGGATATGGTCTTACCGGCCGTCAGGCTGAAAACGCCCTCTTTGAATGTGGTGTTACCCTGAACCGCAACACTCTGCCTTTTGATCCTCAGGGACCTTGGTGGACTTCCGGTATCCGCGTTGGAACGCCTGCTGTTACCACTCTGGGAATGGGAAAAGAACAGATGGCTGAAATTGCAGAAATCATCGATATGGTTCTGAAAGGCACCAAACCTGGACTGACCAAAGAAGGAAAACCGGCAAAAGGTAAGATTGACCTGGATCCGGCTGTTAAGGAAGCTGCAAAGGCAAAAGTTCGCGCTCTGCTGGATCAGTTTGTTCTGTATCCTGAACTGGACCTGAACTTCCTGAAAGAAAACTTCTGTAAATAAACTGACGGCCCCTTTGACCATGAGATCTGCTCATTATAGTGCAGGGGGCTTCTACAGGATGGCTGAGCTTGTCGAAGCCTCCTGAAAAAGTGAGGTAATATATGTACGTAACTTGTCTTGATCTTGAAGGGGTACTGGTACCTGAAATCTGGATTGCCTTTGCAGAAGCCAGCGGCATTCCTGAACTGAAACGCACTACCCGCGATGAACCTGATTACAACAAACTGATGAACTGGCGCCTTGGTATCCTGAAGGAACATGGGTTGGGTCTGAAAGAAATTCAGGCAACCATCGCAAAAATTGACCCCATGCCCGGCGCAAAAGAGTTTATGGACGAGTTACGCCGCACCACCCAGGTAATCATCCTGAGTGATACCTTTACCCAGTTTGCTGCTCCGCTCATGGAAAAGCTGGGAATGCCTACCATTTTCTGTAACGAACTGGTTGTAGCAGAAGACGGCACCATTACCGGTTTCAAAATGCGCCAGGAAAACGGCAAGTATCACGCTGTAAAAGCCCTGCAGTCAATCGGTTTCAAGACCATTGCTTCTGGTGACAGCTTCAACGACCTGGGCATGATCAAACAGAGCCAGGCCGGATTCCTGTTCCGTGCTCCTGAACACATCATCAAGGACAATCCTGATGTGCCGGCGTTTACAGAATATTCTGAATTACTGAATGCCGTGAAAGCTCAGGTTGCAAAGGGCTGATATCCGCATACTCAGAATCATGGAGGAAGGTCCCCGCTGGTGTGGGGGCCTTTTTTTATATGCATGGGGCGATGGCATGGTATAATTGTTACATCCAGAACTAACAATGGCAAATGGGAGTTGTGATGAAAACCAGTCTTAAAGAAGTAATAGACAAATATAATTCTCTTGGAATAAATCAACAGCTTGATTACGACAAGTTCTATTTATATTCCATTATTACTCACTCAACAGCCATCGAAGGTTCCACAGTAACAGAAATTGAAAATCAGCTTTTGTTTGATGAAGGAATTTCTGCAAATAAGCCAATAAAAGAACAGATGATGAATCTGGATCTGAAAAAGGCTTATGAAAAAAGTTTTGAATATGCAAAAAATCATGAAAAGCTGACAGTAGAAATGCTTTGTCATCTATCTTCAATTTTGATGCAGAATACAGGAACTGAATATAGCACTGTCGCGGGGGCGTTTTCTTCAGCAAAAGGAGAACTCAGACTGGTGAATGTAAGTGCCGGTCGTGGTGGGAAAAGTTATCTTGCATGGCAAAAAATTCCAGATCATTTGCAGAAAGCTTGTGATTATTTGAACCGCCGTCGTTCAGAAATTGACAGGACTAATCTTGAAGAAATCTATACATTGAGTTTTGAAGCTCATTATCTGCTGGTTTCCATTCATCCGTGGGCAGACGGAAACGGAAGAATGAGCCGTCTTGTCATGAATATGATTCAGAAGGAGTTTGACGTAATCCCTTCAATCGTTAAAAAAGAAAATCGCGTTGAATATATTCAGAGCCTTGCATCAAGTCAGGAAAAAGATGACATGCATGACTTTTTGGATTTTATGATGAACCACCATTTACAGAATCTTTTGCAGCAGATACATGAATATTCAGAATCTTTGGAAAATGATACTTTAAACTTCAAAAATGATACTTTAAATGATACTATAAATCTGTCTCAAAAAGAACTTGCGGTTCTGGAATTAATAAAAGAAAACCTCTCAGTTACTACTGCTCAAATTGTTGAACAGACAGGATTCAGCCGTCCAACGGTAATGCGTGCCATAAAAACCTTAAAGGAAAACGAAATTCTTGAAAGGGTAGATTCAAAGAAAACCGGAAGCTGGAAGGTAAATGTATGACAGCAAAAGATTTTTTTTACATTTTTATTACGAGTCAATGAACTCAATGTTAAACAGTTCACAGATACGTTTTGCTTCTGCTTTAGAAATGCCGTCAGTTCTTCATAGTTTTATCCCTTCAGCAGTTTCTGTAACTCCTGCTTTGTGCGGAGTACGGTAACTTTGCTGTGGTGCGGGTGCATGGTATAATAACAGAAAGAGTAAGATAGAGGTTTCTGGATGAGTGATATTCTTGATATTAAAGAAATGACAGAGGAAGATATAAAGCTTCAGTACATCACACCTGCTTTGATTTCAAAATGGGATATCAAAAAAATCACTATGGAGACCTCACCTGTAAATAACTTTACGGATGGTAAAGTTCATATCAAAGGAAATATTCCTAGCAGAGAAAAGGGAAAACGGTGTGACTATGTTCTCTGGTATAACAAAGGAACACCATTAGCAATAGTCGAAGCCAAAGATAACAATCATTCATCATCATTTGGAATGCAACAGGCTATTTCGTATGGAATCATGATGAATGTCCCTTTTGTGTATACATCTAATGGTGACAGTTTCTTTGAACATGATTTTACAACGGGCCTTGAAAGAGAATTTCCACTGGCAGAGTTTCCAACTGAGGATGAACTATATACCAGATGGAAGAATGTTGATGCGGAAAAAATTGTAGAAGTAGAAAACAGACAGCAATACGCAATTGATGGAAATTCCGCAGTTTACAATGTGCCTCTCTGTTTTGAAGAAAATCTTATGAATACACCATTCTATTCTGGTGCAGACTGTTATCCACCTCGCTATTATCAGCGTAATGCAGTAAACAGAACTCTTGAAGCAATTGCAAAACAACAGACTCGCATTCTTATCGC
>JAZLJW010000308.1:0-12031 GCA_045597345.1 Treponemataceae bacterium | reverse complement strand
AGCGACTAAAAGCCGCTGAAGTAATTCAGCGGCTTTTTTTTACCGTATCTTTCTCCCCATTTCATTTGGTTTCATAGAATTTTCATTTTACTGTGCTATAGTACTAAAGAAGGCAGAGCATTCAGAAGTAATAGGAATGTATGGACAGCCTGAAATATGGATAGATAAAAAAGTAATATAAAGGAGTGCTTTATGGAACAGATTGAAGAATTGCGGCCAAATGCAGCGCTGCAGGAAAAAATTGAAATGTGGCGTCAGAAAAAAGCAGCTTTTACTGCTACAGCTGTTGGAATGTACATTGCTGCTGTTGCAGTATTATGTGCACTGCCAGGCTTTGCTGCATTGAAAGTTGACTGGGATTCCCTCAGTGATTACTACAGTGAGGGACTCAATGTAGGCCGTTATGGGCTTATGGGTTTTATCATTTTTCTGGGCATTGTTGCGGTTGCTACTGGCCTCTTAGTGTATGTCAATATGGCAATGCCGGCTGATGTGGCACCCTATCTTGGCAAAAAGGTTTCAGTTACGGCTGCTGATATAAAGGGAGATACGGTATTAGCCCGTCTTGCACGTACTTATTTAAGCATTCATTCTCCTATTTGTCTCATCATTTATTTTCTTGTAAGTTTTGGTACTCATGACTGGCATATTACCTGGATTATTTTCCTGATTGATGTAGCTTTGGTAAAAGCGGTAAAAAGTTTTTGTGGAGTACCTGACGATGAAGAATAAGGATCTGAATGGTATACTCTGGCTGGTTATTGCTATATTGCTGATTGGGCTGTTGATTTCACGCATCGGATCAAGTCCAGTGGTTCACATCGGATCTGGCAAAGATGTGGTATTTGGCGACTCTGACAAACTGATTGAAGCAGAGGATGAAGTAACCTATCGGTATTCTTTGAGCAATATTAAAAAAATCGATATTGATTGTGTCTCTGAAAAACTGATTATCACAGAAGGTCGGGGTGATGATGTTCTGGTTTCTGTCGACTATGAAGGTGCCTACTGGACAACTATGCTTGTTGGCGTAGATGGTAGCAGCCTTAAGATTCATCCTAAAGAAAAAAGACACACGGGAATTACAAAAGGAAGTTGTACGGTAACGGTGCAAGTGCCTGAATCACGTTCAGGCAACAATCTGCGGTATGATATCCAAAATGTAAGCGGAAGCATTACCATGAACAATCAGAGCGGTAGTACCATTGATATCTCGAATGTATCAGGTTCTTGTCATGTTGAAGGTTGTCAGGCTGATACCATTGAAATATCAGGAGTTTCCGGTAGTCTGCATGTAACTGACATCGAGGGAAGACTGAAGATGAACACGGTTTCTGGCAGTATTCATGGTGATTTTGGTAAATCGTTAGCATATGGACTCTCGGCAGAATCCGTTTCCGGATCAGTTCATCTGGCCTTTACCCGAGACAGTAGTTTTGAAGCTGAGTTCGAAACGGTATCAGGAAGCATCCGTACAGATTTCAAGAAATACGGCGGTAAGAAAGAAGGTACTATTGTAAATGGTACTGGTGATAATTCCATTTCACTGAAAACCATTTCAGGTAGTATTTCGGTTAACCAGCTGTAATAAAAAACCGCGGTTCTCCTGTGAATCGCGTTTTTTTTTGTTTGGCTATGTCCGTAAAAAGTGTTGCTGAATGCTACACAGCAACGAGAATTGAATAGAGATACCACAAATCGAGAGGAGGGACAGTACAGGCAAAAATTGTTGAAGCCCGGCGTTCATGCGGCAGCATGAACTATACATAGTTTCTACGCCGGGATTCACCAATAGCGACGGTCGGTTGTGTTGCAAAGCAACACAACCTTACTGAGTTTTGCTGAGGCAAAACTCAACAGTTGTAACGTCATTCACAGCGGTTTTGCATGTGCTGGCAATCCGGTAGATTTGTGGAATTATGATGAGACCCTGAAACTGGTTCAGGGTGACTATAGGCAACACTTTTTACGGACATCGCCTTTTGTTTATAGATATTTTTTCAACAGTTCTATGAGTTTTTGAATATCCAGCGGTTTTGCCATATGGTCATTCATACCGGCACTTTGTGCTGCAATTTTATCTTCATGAAAAGCGTTGGCGGTCATGGCGATAATAGGAACCTTTCTGGCGTATTCTCTGTTCATTGATCTGATTGTCTTTGTAGCTTCGTAGCCATTCATCAGCGGCATCTGGATATCCATGAGAATAAAATCATATGCATTATCCTGGCAGTGTTCAATTTTCTTGATTGCTTCCAGCCCATTGATGGCATAATCTACCTGCATTTCATGCATCTGCAGCAATTCTATAGCGATATCGCGGGTAAGATCATTGTCTTCTACCAGAAGAACTTTCAATTCGTTCAGCTTCAGTTTACGTTCCCGTATATCATTTACCCGCTGTTTAGCAGTTTTGGATCCAAGAATTACCGTAGTAAGGGTACTTTCAAGACGATTCTTGTCCAATGGTTTACTGATAAAGCCATTGGCTTTGCAACTGGCAGAGTCGTCTTCCAAATCAGCCCAATCATATGCAGAGGATATAACCAGTGGAATGGTGTCACCAATAATGTCACGCACTGCCAAAGCATTTTTCAACCCATTGGAATTCTGCCGCCAGTCTAAGATAATAACACTGTATTTTTCAGAGTTTTCCTTTGTCTGGCGTAATTTGTCCAGTGCAGTGTCAACAGACGTTACCTGTTCACATACCAAACCTACATTAGAAATGGCGTATGCCATACTTTCACAGGATACCGGATTTTCATCAATAATCAGGGCGGTGTGACCATGAAGTTTCTTAGGATTCGGCATTTCATGTTCATCTGCTAAAGTCAGCTGAATGGTCATGGTGAAAGTGGTACCTTTTTCTGGTTCGCTCTGAACTGAGATAGAACCATTAAGTACAGAGACAATATTCTTTACGATTGCAAGCCCCATACCTGATCCATCATAGATTTGTACCCGCGGATCACTGGTTCTGTAGAAGGGGTCAAAAATCCGGCTGATTTCACTGGGTGAGATACCGATTCCAGTATCACGGACAGTAATTTCATAACATCCCTGCAGGTTGGTTTCGCTGGGAATTTCACGTACTGAGAAAAGAACTTTACCTCCTTCCGGAGTATATTGAACGGCATTGGACAACAGAATGACACAGCATTGCTGGATTCGCTTTGCATCGCCATAAACATCATCATGAGCAAATTTGAGGATATTCGTTTCAAAAGTGATGTGTTTCTGCATCATCTGACTGGAAACAAGATCGATGACCGTAGACATCTGTTCTGACAGCGATATGAATTCCGTATGCATGCTGAGATTACCGGACTCAATCTTATTCATGTCCAGAAGCTGGTCAATCATGGTAAGCAGCTGTTTTGATGAATAAAGCACGGTATCCAGACAGTCTGTAACTTTTTCGGGATTATTCAGGTTAGCTTTTGCGATTTTTGTCATTCCCATAATGGCATTCATAGGAGTACGCATGTCATGACTTATAGCAGCCAGGAATGCGCGTTTCATCTCATTTGCCTTTTGGGCCTGCATGTACACATCGTGAAACGCATCCTGTTCTTTCAATATGTCTTTGTGCTGGGTCATCAGCTTTCTGTTCTTGATTATGAGCTGTTGGGTAATATCAAAAACGTAGATTGAGAGGTTGATGACCATGAAACCCAGTGAATACATGGGAGAATCACCACTTGACCATGCCAGGAATACGGTGAAGATAACCATAATGCAGATTGAAAGGTTGTGACCCCGGTCTTCTTTGTCATACACAGGACGGGGAAGCTTTGGAAGTATGGTCGGTACACTCAGCAGGAGCGCATTTACTGCCTGTAATCCAAAAATAATGGAACGGGTTGGACCGGTTATATAGCTCATATCAGCCTTCAGGTAAAAGGCATTTTTTGTAACGATGTTGGAAAGCAGCAGTACCATCTGAATAATGAAACTGATCCAGGCAAAAGCAGTATACAGGTCGCCGATTTTCCGGTCCTTTATGCGGATGGCGGCATATTCAACCCAGGCTTTGTTTACCAGAATGGTGAATGTAAAGTATGTATAGTCAATAAGATAAAAGATGACAGGGTGCGATCCATAGAAGCCCTGAAAATACAGTCCAAAGTTTATGTCAGCAATGCAAAGGATGATGGAGTACATCAAAAGCTTTTTAAAGCGGATTTTGTAGTTCGTTGGACTTTCAAGTTCATGCATACGGATATACAGAATGAGTAACGCAGTACATCCTATTAATGATGCAGCGGCATAATAGTTGCGCACGGTGAACTCCTATTTTACATACAGTACTTTTCAAATCAATGGTAGCACTGCAGAAACAGCCGGACAACAACTATTGGAGTAAGAAAAAATTACGGTAATAAATTGCAGATTTTAGGTAAAAAAACAGAACTTATGGTTCCAGCTCAATAACTACGTATTCTGATTTACAACCTGTCTTGAACTTAAGTTCCCAGTCACTGATGCCGGATGACACAATGAAGTCTGTAGTATTACGCCGTTCATGACCATACGTACGGTCATTTGCACCAATCCATTCGCCGACGTGGATTATGGGGAACATCTGTCCTCCGTGGGTGTGCCCTGAAAGAACAAGTCCAGCGCCTGCTTCAGCTTCAGCAGTGTAATCATTGGGCTGATGGTCAATGACAATGGTGTAGGTAGTTTCCGGAATGCCTGAAACCAGCTGTTTTATAGGTTCACGTTCAGGAAAGCTTTTATCTTTTCGTCCGATAAGTGCCAGATTGCCAGGTAATGGAACAACGTCATCCTGCAGTATGGTTACTCCGGCAGCCGAAAGATCAGTTATCAGCTCATTAAGGTCATACCCGCGGTGTTCTTTTGCATAATATCCTTTGTCGTGATTTCCAAACGCAAGGAATACGCCATAGGTAGTTTTCAGCTGTCCCAAAGCCTGACAGCTTTTTTCCATGTCTTCTTTTGTCGTTTCATCGTCAACAAAGTCACCTGCAATGATGACAACGTCTGGGTTCTCCTGGTTGATGCGTTCAATGTGTTTGCTGAATGTCTGCCAGTGAAATGTTGCTCCTACGTGAGAATCTGAGAACATGACGATTTTAAGGGGTGTAGTATTTTTTCCGGTAGAAACTGTGTAAGGGGTACGGTATACATGATGGGCCTGAAACCATCCGAATGATAAATACACAATGGTTATGCAGAGTGCTGCAATGCCGGCTGCATAAAAGGGAGGCTGTTTTTTGAAAATTCGGGAAATGCAGTCTGTTGCGAGCCAGATAATCAGAAGATGAATCATGGCAACCAGCATGTTCATAAAGCCCATGGTCAGATACAGAGCAAGATTCGTCAGTAAAAGAACCAGTACTCCAAGAATCCTGCTTTTTTTACGGTTTCCTTTAGTCAGTTTCTGGATGAAGGAAAAATGATTCATGCGGGTGATGAGGTATATCCATGCAACTACCGTTACTGCCAATAAACCCAGGATGAGTAATCCCCATAAAAAAATCGCCATATGTGTCACTCCTATGCAATTAGTGAACCAGTCGCCAGCTTTTGTCAATCAGGTCCTGAACGGAACTCCAATTGTCATTGCTGCTGAGCAGTATTGTAAGCCAATTCTTTTTGTTCATATGGTAAGCAGGGTACAGGGTGATACCGTCTACACGGGCGATATCGGCTGAACTGGCTTTTATGTTTATTACATCAACTTCTGCCTGGGCAAGTACCGGATCTTTTTCACCAAGGGATTTCCGTTTTATGCGCATGATGATGCCGTACCATTTTTGAGTTTCACGACCAGAAGGATGAGTAATAACTTTATTAAGGGTAATATTTTCGTCATTCCAGGGATTTTCTGGAACTGTTCCATACGTATCTATGGCATACCGGATAACAGTGTCTCTAAGACTGTCCGGAGCTGTCCGCTCATTGATAATGTCAGCTGCCCGGTTCAAAACCTGCGCACGCAGTTCATTGACGAAAGCTCCATTACTGCGCTTCAGCTCAAAAGGAAGATACGGTTCATCTGTTGCAGGATCGGTAATAGTAACGTCAAAATGGTCCATTGTCAGAGTCCAGAAAGCGGTAAATCCCTGAATGGTTTCTGTCCAGGTTGCTGGAACAGGTTTTCGTCCGCTGAGAAGGTACGTCAGATTCATAGGCTATTGGCAATGACGGTAAATAAAGGTACATACTTCGTTCAGAATTACCTGTGATTCATCCCGTCCCAACTTAAACATGTAGTCATGACGAAGTCCGCTGCCGAATCTCCAGAAATGTGAAGTAACATCAACGCCCATGTTCTGTAATTCCCAGGCTAATTCTTTGGATTGGTTTCTCAGTCTGTCCATATCTCCAGCTGTTATGTAAGTTGCAGGAAATTGCGGCGTTATGTACAGAATAGTTGAAGCCTGTTTTAATGATGGCGAAAGATGGTATAGCGGAGTATCAAAATACGATCTCAGCAGCTGCTTGATACCGGGAAAGCGGGTTTGGTCGACTGTTTCCAGATTGTACAATCCATTAAACAGGATGACGCCACGAACATTTTTCTGTGGAAAACGGTAGGTCACGCCCAGGTCTTCAGCGAAATCCGGGTTTGTGAGGGATGTGCCAATCATACTGGTAATATGTGCTCCAGCAGAATTCCCCATAACGAACATGTTTCTGCGGTCAGCATGAAATTCTTCGGCATGCTCGCTGATCCAGTTAAGAGCTTCTGCAGCCTGTAATGTTGAAGCCGGGTGCGGATATTCTGGTGCCCATGAATATTCAAGACTGGCAACGATAAAGCCGCGTGATGCTAAAAGATATAGATATGGTTCCAGGTCAAGAGCGTAGCCGGCACTCCATCCACCGCCATGGATAAACATAATAACCGGCAAATTTCGGGTATTACCTTCAATTTCAAAGAAATATAATCCTGCATCCGGACATCCGGTAACAGGAACGGGAATGCTTTCTGTGCGGATTACGTTATTAATATCCTGAGTATACGGTCCAACGGTTGCAATACCTTTTCCTGAGCGCATCATTCCAATGACCATGGAGGTACATGAGGAGAGAAGGGTAATGAGGATGATGGTGAATGAAAAGACAATAAAGGATTGAGTACGTTTCACGAAAAACCCAGGTGCTTATTATTGTTATGAACCGCGCGAGGGTCAATAGTGAAAAACTATTTTTCTTGTATGTAGCCGTTTACCAGTCGTACCGCTTGATTTCACAGTTTTTGATACCGTAGGCAGCGTATTCTTCATTGGTCATGTCGGTAAAGTAGGAGTGGAGTGCCCGGGCAATGCCGTTGTGGGCAACCAGAAGAACAGTTTTCTCCGATGTGGCTTTCAGCTCATCTACCAGATTGTAAATGCGCTGACAGAGCTTCAGCATGCTTTCTCCGCCCTGGTAACTGTTGGCAAACTGACTTTTGGCAGCTCTGAATGCTTCTCCGTCTCTGGCAGTTCCTTCCCATTTGCCGAAATTCTGCTCAAAAAGTCGCGGTTCTTCTACCAATGGAACACCGGTGGTATCTGCAATGATCCGGGCTGTATCCCGGGCGCGGCATAAGGGTGAGAATCGGATTTCGTCAAAGTGTATGCCCTGTTTGATAATGGCATCGGCCAGTTCCCGTGCCTGCTGCCGGCCGGTATCAGTAAGCGGACTTTCGGTGGCGCCGCAGATTTTGTTCTCAACATTCCAGACAGTCTGTCCATGGCGGACAAAATACAGGTGACCCATGGTTCCAGTGTATCACGTTTTATCAGGTCATGACATAGGGGTGGATGTGGGGCGGGATTGTACTAAGGTCAGAAAATGAGCTGCAGCTTTGGAATGGGTGTGATGGGGATGCCAGCACAGGTTGCGGATGGTGGTAAGGGGTGGAGTCAGAGGACGCCAGATCAGCGGGGTTGTGTGAGCGTATTGTTCTGCAAAGGATGCAGGACAGAAAGCGATGCCCATGCCGGAAGCTATCATGGGGACAGAGGAATGAAACTGTTCGATGACGGCAAGCGTATTCAGGGTTGCAAGTGGGAATCCCAGCCAGTGGGAGAGGTTGGGGTCAGCAAGCTGCTGCCGGGTAAGCAGGAACGGAGTTTCTTTTGAACCGGTACTTATTTGGGATGCAGAAATAGTTTTGGATGATGTCAGAGGGTGGTGTTCTGCCATCAGAAGGCCCATGGGATCAGCTTTTGATAGTGGGTGGGTATGCAGCTGTTCCATGCCGGGAGCGGATTCAGAAAGGATGGCAAAATCAAGACTGCCTTGCTGGATCATGGCAGAAAGGTCACGGCTGGTACCGGAATTGAGTTCAAAGGTGACTTGGGGATGGTCTCGGTGCATCTGCTGCATCAGGGGAGAGAGCAGGGTAAAAAGGCTTGCGTCTTCTGCTCCCAGCCGGATGGTACCGGAGAGGGTCTGGTTAAGGGTCTGTACGTCGGTTTCTGTCTGCTGAATTAATGAGAGAATCTGCTGCGCCCGCTTTTGAAGCAGATGGCCTTCTTCGGTGAGCGTAATATGGCGGCTGCCGCGGATAAAAAGCTGCTTACCCAGCTGCGACTCTAAATCTGAGAGCTGTTTACTGAGGTTTGGCTGACTGGTGTGCAGCAATTCTGCAGCCCGGGAGAAATTCTGCTCCTGAGCCACCGCCAGAAAATATTGAAGAAGTCTTGTTTCCATAAAAAGCTGCACAAGACCTGACCGATCCTTTGGTCCCACCCACGGCCAGATCTATTGCCTGATGTATAAGTGTGTCGTGTTTTTATCAGCTCGCCCCAGTGACTATCCGGCGGTTGTAAGCTGTGCCCTGACTGTTCTTGTCAGCGGCTATAAAAATCAGACACAGTTTGGTGCTTGTGCAGCCCCCACCCACTTATAGAATATCATAAACTATAAATAAAAGGAATAGTAAAACGAAAAATATAATAAAAAGTTATAGTATTACAGCCCAGAAGGCAAAAAAAACTGCCCTGCTAAGAGGACAGCGTAAAAAAAAGGTATGGTTAAAGTACATTCTACACAGCTCTGAAAAATCGGGAGGTGGGATGGAGAAATGCAAAAACTGTCGAAGCCCGGAACGATTCACGGTGTAAGCTTTGCTGACACCGTGAACACGGCTGAGGCAAGGCTTTAAGTGAAACGTGCCTTGACCAGACCGTATAGTTTCCACACCGGGCTTCGCCTGCAGCGAGATATCGAGCAGTTATGCATTTCTGCAGCACCCCGGTAGATTTTTCAGTTACTGTTATGGTTGCTGTACTTTAACCATACGGTTTACTTGGTAATTTTGAATTCGGCCTGAAGTGCCAGCTTTGCTTTTTCTTCCTGCTCGTTGTAACAGGTCATTTCTACGTTGTAGCCGGCATGGCGCAGCATCAGTTCTACGTAGCAGATCATGATTCCGGCATCGTGGCGGCCGTACCAGTTGATAAGGCTTGGCGGGATGGCGTTCAGAAGGCCTCCGCGGTGGCGGTATACTTTAACAACGCCTTCTGCTGCTGAGTAATGTACCTGAAATGGCTGCATGTTTACGGCACTTGGTACATACCGCAGAATTTCTCCCATATTTCTGGTTACCCCATTAATCTCAATTGGCAGATTGTCACCTACCCAGATATCGTTCAGGGCTTTGTGTTTTTTCTCGCCGGCACCGGTAAAATCAGTGCGGAATTCGGTATCCTGTACTTTGGCGATAACAATCATCATCTGATATTTCAGATCGCCGTTGGAAAGGTTTTCGGCTGTTTTTGGTTTTCCCATACCGAACCACAGGGTTCCAATGCCCATGGACGGCAGGAACAGGTCGATATGCTGACCGATATATCCAATGTTCTGCAGGTAGTTGTCTTTTTCTTCGGTGAACAGCAGGATAGCATATTCTGCTTTGCGGTTGCAGTTTACGGCATCAATCGGCACAATGCGGACTTCGGTTTTGATTTCCGGATTGAGTGGTTTGATGGAAGCGATGAAGGATTTAATGGTATCCAGTTCGCTTTCTGTCAGTGGTGTGGTGTTGCTGAACTGATGAAAGGCACGTCGGCGGGGCATTTGGGCAACCAGGGTTTCAAAATTGTCTGTCATGGTAGTCTCCCGGGCGGTTTTTATGGTGTCTTCTGACAAAAACCGCCAAAAATTGCTATAGAGAAGGTACTACCAAAACGGGGAAATCGGCTAGAAAAATCGGCAGGATTGCAGCAATTTCAACGTGGTCAGTTTTACCGGACATATGCCGGACTCTCAATGATGCACCCCGGTTGTCCGCATTTAACGGCTTCTATCAGGACCATGGTGGCTGCATGGTCTTTGTCCGGGTGGACAAACTGCATGCGTTTTGGTTCCAGCTGGTATGTTGCTAAGGTACGGCAGATTTCTGAGAGTCTGCGGGGCCGGTGCACCAGGTAGAAGCGGCCGGTGGAGTTCAGAAGAAGTCCTGCAACCCGGCACACATCGTCCAGTGTACAGGCAATTTCATGGCGTGCCAGCTGTTTTGCTTCCTTGGGGCTCTGTTTCTGATTGGTTACTTCCTCGTATGGCGGGTTACAGGTTACAACCGTGCATGAGTTTTTCGGTACCGCAGTAAAACAGGTATTGATGTCGGTGTTTACGATATGAATCCGCTCAGAGAATCCGCTTGCTGCAACACTTCGCTGTGCCATGTCGGCAGCATGTTCCTGAAGTTCAACACCCGTAATGTGGCAGTGATGGTTTTTCATGGCAAGCAGAAGAGGAATAACACCGTTTCCGCTGCACAGGTCACAAACGGAGTCCCGGTCTTTAATGCGGGCAAATTGTGCGAGGAGCACTGCATCACAGCCAAAACAGAATTCGCTTTTATCCTGAATGATGGTGCACGTTTCGTCAGAGTTTACGCTTTTAAGAACTTCAGTTGTTTCACTCATAAGGGAATTGTACCGGGAAATGCAGTGAATGTCATTTTGTAGTCAGGTATTACGTACGGATATATACTGATACAAATGACTGACATATTAATCGGCACCAGTGGATACGATCATCCGGAATTAAAAGGGAGTTTTTATCCTGCAGAATTACCCCGAAAAGAATTTCTGCCTTTTTACTCACATATATTCAATGCACTGGAAATTAACTCCACGTTTTATGGCATGCCGACAAAAGAACGTATGCTTTCTTTTTGGGAACGGTCAGAAGGCAGGGTTATGTTCAGTGTAAAAGCAACACGTGTTCTGACTCACGAAATAGACCGGCAGTGGCAGGACCGGGCTTTGGATTTCCGGCAGGCGGTAAGCGGTCTTGCAGAAAAGAATGTGCTTGCAACGGTGCTGTTACAGTTTCCGGAAAGTTTTCACTATACGCCCGAAAACCGCTGGTATCTTGCTTCTCTGCTTAAGGCTTTTAAAGGATTACCTGCAGTGGTGGAATTCCGGCACAGGGAATGGATTAAGGAATCTGTTTTTGAAGGTATTGAAAAACGCGGCACCGGAATTGTGTTCTGTGATATGCCTCAGCTTAAGAACCTGCCCGATGGATTTTCACTTGCAACACCTTTTATCGGATCGAATGCATATATCCGCTTTCACGGACGGAATGCCAGCGGATGGTATACAGGCGGCGATAGCAGTAGAGAGACTCACCGGTATGACTATGATTATTCAGAAAATGAACTGCTGTCGTTTCTGCCTGTCATCAGAAAGGCTCAAAGCGAGGGAAAGACCGTTCAGCTTTATTTTAACAATCATCCCAAAGGTACCGGCTTTAAAAATGCACTGCAATTACAGAAACTTCTGAATGAACATGGGCTGGAAAGTGGTATACTGGATGCACACTTACAAAGAGAAACAGGAGAAAGTCATGCTCATAAATTTTGATGAAATCCCTGAAGATCCACAGGAAAAAGTTCGAGGTGGTGAAGGTATCAATAACGTTCGTGCTGCCGGCGATGCACTGGCAAAAATAAATAAGTGCCGTCTTGAACCGGGCGCCTACATCGGGTACCACCAGCATGAAACCAACAGCGAAATAATTTTTATTCTGGAAGGAACCGGAAAAGTACGCT
>JAZLJW010000307.1:0-20538 GCA_045597345.1 Treponemataceae bacterium | reverse complement strand
CAGCAAAACTCAGTAAGGTTGTGTTGCACGGATGCAACACAACCGACTATCCTGCTTTACGTGCAGCACACGCCCTATCAAGCAGATAGAGACTATCCGGTGTACTGCCAAACAATTCCAGCTGTTCAATCAGTTCACGAGCATTGCTTTCTTCTTCAACCTGTTCTTTTATGAACCACTCAAGAAAATTCCTGGTAGCATAATCTTCCAGTTTTTCAGACAAGGTATAGATATTGTGAATTGAAGCTGTTACAGCCTGTTCATGTTCAAGCGCCTTATTCAGTACGTCACCGATACCATCAAAGCTCTGCATAGGAGAAGGAATTTCCTGCAGCACAGCCTTTTTCCCGGAATCTTTAAGATAGGTGTAAATTTTGGCCCCATGAGCCTCTTCTTCAAGAGCCTGAATTTTGAACCAGTGTGAAAACCCGGAAAGTCCAATTGAGTCAAAATAAGCTGCAAAGGAAAAATAATCCCAGGCAGAACCAAATTCCATCTGAAGCTGATTATTCAGCAGCTCATAGATTTTATCTTTCATTGTGTACCTCCTGAAAGAAGCCGGAAAGGAAACCCGACTTGATATGAGGAGTGAAAAGTATCAAGTCGGGTAAGCTTGGGGACCGCTTTCAGTTTTACGGTACGTCGGGCCGGGCAAATAACGCAAGAAAACTTACCCGTAAACAGTCATCAGAAAATCATCAGGGCTTTGGTGACTCTGATTCCTTCCGGAAGCGGTCCACCAGCTCATCCCTGGAGGAACAGCCATTCCGTTCGCGAGCCGCCTTCAGCTTACGGTAAATGGTATTTTCGCTGTATCCTTCAATTTCTTTCTGGTAGACTTTTCCTGAAGCCAGCTGAGACAGAATTTCCCGTTCATCGTCGTACAGAACCAGCTTGCGTTCAGCTTTCTGACGCCGTATTTCGCGTTCATCATTCACATAGAGAACACAAAGTACAAACCAGGCACTGCGGATCAGATGTATCAGCAGGTACAGGGCAGGTTCTTCATTGAGGGCAAACGCAATGGAAACGGATGCAACGTACAGAACCAGAACAACTTCTGTTACTGCAGGTTTCAGACCGATGACGATGCAGATAAGGAAAAGCGGGGTGTAATTATTGAAGAGGAATGTTTTTTCAAAGGCGGTTAGATAGATCAGAACTATGGCATACAGAAGGCAGTACCAGACAAAGGATTTCTGGCGGAAGATGATGGTTACGGGAATCCAGAGCAGGTTCAGGGCGATGATGATGACAGTTCCGGGAAGGAATCCGTCCTGCAGACCTTTTATGGTGTAAAGAACCGCGATTGTTGCTGCAAGGACTGAAGACAGCAGGACAAAATGACGACCGACAAGATTTGAAACAACACCAGATTTCATAAGCACCTCTACCGGTCATTGTAGTACTGCTTCAGAAATCTGCAACCGAAAAATCGGCAAGGACGTCAGGAGCGCAGACGGGCTATCGCCCGTTGAGCACCGCAAGTCCGAAGCCAACGCCGCTAGCGCACCGCGTCACCAGACACAAGGTTGTTAACTACATAGGAAGCAATAATCAACCCCGCCACACTCGGCACAAACGCTACGCTGGCGGGTACCCGTTTTTTTAAGCGGGGCTCTTCCCGCGAGTATACAACGGGAACCCCTTTTGTGATGCCGAGTTTTCGAAGTTTTACCCGTACAGCTTTGGCGAGGGGACATACGCTGGTTTTTGAAATATCAGAAAGCTCAAAGCGGGTGGGATCAACTTTATTGCCGGCCCCCATGCTGCTGATGACGGGAACACCGGCTGCTTTAGAGCGCAGGATGATTTCGATTTTTGCGGTGACGGTGTCTACGGCATCCACCACAAAATCATACTGAGAAAAATCAAAGGAATCGGCTGTTTCGGGGAGAAAAAAACACTGACGTTCTTCGACAATTGCTGCAGGATTGATATCAAGAATCCGTTGTTTCATTATATTGACTTTCGGCTGTCCGACGGTGCTGTGCAGAGCAATAATCTGGCGGTTTATGTTACTAAGACTTACCACATCTTTATCAACCAATACAAAGTGGCCGATTCCACTGCGGGCAAGAGCTTCAACGACATACCCTCCTACTCCACCGACACCAAACACACAGACCGTTGCTGCAGCAAGCTTTTCTACAGCTTCTGCACCATAAAGCGTTTCTGTACGTGATAACCAGTTTTCGTTTTCCATACCGGATAGTGTAGCAATTATCCAGAGTCAGTACCACCTGGTGTTATCTTGCCAATTCCAAAATTCAGACATAGGATGGAGGTATGAGTAACCAGATTTTTACATTTGAATGCTTCCGTTTCCTCTCGAAAAAAGAGCTGACTGCGATTATTGAATCAGGTAATACTGAAAATCTGTGTATTGCCATGAAACATGCCTCAAAGAGAACCCGTAAAGCCTTAAAGACTGCCATGGGAGAACTGACACCAACCATGATAAAGGATGATCAGAACTTTCTGAATGATACTCCTGCAGCACGCACCTTTTATGCAAGAATATCCTGCGTAAAACAGGCTGCAAAGGTTCTGAATAAAAAAGACAACGATTTTATCGTAGGAACAAGCCTGTTAAAAGGAAAACGACTGTGTACCTTTGCTTCGGACAGAAATTTCTATCTGGCTCAGGCAGAAGAAATGGTTAATTCCCTTTCTGGAAAGCAGAAAAAAGAAGCCCTTACACACCTGCTTATGGAGCTTATGCCCGAAAAGCCCCATTACCGCTTTATTGATATGCCGGCATTCGAAGCCCGCTCTGTACAACGCTTCTTAAGGGAAGTCGAAATGACAGATCTGGCTGTCTGTATGGTACGGGCAGACTCATCGATGTACGATGCCATTATCCCGAACATGAGCCTCAGTGCCGCAAATATCCTGAAGGAAAATATTGCCTCTTTAGGAAATTATCCTCCCGAACAGGTAAAAGCAGCCCGAGATAAAGCGGCCGATATCATCAACAGACTTATCGTTACCGGAGAAATTATCCCTCCTTCCATTTTCTGATACGAAACAGTCTCATATCGACCTTACCGGACAGATGCGGTATACTTCCCGTAAAACGTTACTTTACGGGAGGCATCCATAATGCACCAGATTATCACCAGCCTGCTTGAAACCGACATGTACAAATTCAGCATGGGGCAGGCTATCTACCATCAGTTCAGTGATTACAAAACAACCTGGTCATTTAAATGCCGCAATAACGATGTTCATTTTACCTCTAAGATGGTTGAAGAAATCCGTTCTCAGATTCAAGCCTACTGCAATCTGCGGTTTTCAGAAGACGAGTTAACGTACCTGAACGGTATCACCTGGATTAAAGGTTCTTATGTAGATTTTCTGCGTCTCTGGCATCCCCGCTTTGAAGATTTTGAAATTACTACTGATGCAGACTGCGGGCTTGCCATAGAAACCCGCGGTACCTGGCTTTCTACCAGCATGTACGAAATTCCTACCCTTGCCATCGTAAACGAAGTATATTTCCGCATGGCTCATGAGTACGACAGATTGTACGAAAGTTTTGTAGAACGGTTGAATGAAAAAATTGCCCGTATTGAAGGTGGAGAACTGAATATCGGTCCCTTCAGCGAATTTGGCCTGCGCCGCCGTCTTTCTGCAGAAGCACAGGAAACTGCCGTGCGTACCCTTATGGCACACTCCTATCCAGACAGCAAATTTGTCGGTACCAGTAACGTGTACCTGGCAAAAAAATGCGGCATTACTCCCGTTGGCACCATGGCTCACGAATGGATCATGTGCGTTGGCCAGGGAAATCATAAACACAATCCGGCATACAGCAACTGGTATGCTCTGGATGCCTGGGTAAAAGAATACGGCGTACTTAACGGTACCGCCTTAACCGATGCCATTACCACCGACTGCTTCCTCCGCGATTTCCAGCTGACATACGCAACCTTGTTCAGTGGGGTACGCCACGATAGTGGTGATCCTATCGAATGGGGTGAAAAAATTATTGCACACTACCAGAAACTGGGTATTGATGAACACACCAAAACACTGCTGTTCAGCGACAGTCTTGATTTTGAAAAAGCATCTGCATTATATGCCCACTTTAAGGGTCGTGTCCGCGTTGCGTTCGGTATCGGCACGTATATTGCCAACGATACCTGTGTACCTGCACTGAACATCGTCATGAAAACCACTCTTTGCAACGGCATGGATGTGGCAAAACTGAGCGATACCCCCGGAAAAGGTATGTGCAAGAACCCTCAGTACGTAGAATACCTGGAACGCTGCATCAACTGGCGTCTGCAGAACGACAAATAAGCCGATTACTCCCTACTGGAATATTTTTAGGTTAAAATTTTCCATAAGAAAATAGAATTTTCCCCTTTGACAGATTTTACTATCAGGACGTACACTTTACTTAACGTGCACGGGCACGTAACAGCACGTACCCGCACGGAATGCAACATTTACTCTCCAAGTGTATTGAAATGTACAAAAAGGGAGAAAAAAGGAGTCAAAGAATGAAAAAAATTGTTGCTGTTGCTTTAGTGCTTTGTCTTGCACTTACAAGCGTATTCGCCGGTGGTAGCTAAGAAGCTGCCAGCAAAGTAAAAGTTGGTGTTTCAATGCCAACTAAAGACCTTCAGCGCTGGAACCAGGATGGTGCCAACATGCAGGCTCAGCTGGAAAAAGCCGGTTATGCAGTAGACCTTCAGTATGCAAACAATGACATTGCTACCCAGGTTTCACAGATCGAAAACATGATCACTGGTGGATGCAAAGTTCTCGTTATTGCTGCTATCGATGGTTCAGCTCTGAAAAATGCTCTGGACAATGCAAAAGCAAACCGCATTTCTGTAATTGCTTATGACCGTCTGATTATGAACAGCAATGCTGTTACCTACTATGCTACCTTTGATAACTACAAAGTTGGTACCATCCAGGGTGACTACCTTGTTGAACACCTGAACCTGAAGACCCGCACTGCAGCTGATCCTGCATACATCGAATTCTTCACCGGTTCACCAGATGACAACAACATCAACTTCTTCTTCGGTGGTGCTATGGACGTTCTTACTCCTTACCTGGAATCAGGCGTTCTGGTTTGCCGCTCAGGACAGACTGCAAAAGCTCAGTGTGCTACCCTGAACTGGTCAACTGAAGAAGCTCAGAAACGTATGGAAAACCTCATTACCTCTAATGGTTATGGTCCTAACGGAACCAGACTGGATGCTGTATACTCATCAAACGACTCTTGTGCAAACGGTATCACCAATGCTCTGGTAAATGCTGGTTACAACAAAGCTAACTTCCCTATCATCACTGGTCAGGACTGCGATATCGTATCTGTTAAGAACATGCTTGCTGGAACCCAGGCTATGTCTGTATTCAAAGACACCCGTACTCTGGCTGAAAAAGTAGTAGGAATGGTAGACGCAATTCTTACCGGTTCTGCTCCTGAAATCAACGACACCAGAACTTACGACAACGGTATGGGTATTGTTCCTTCATACCTGTGTGAACCAGTATTCGGAGACATCAACAACTACAAAGAACTGCTGATTGATTCCGGCTACTACAAAGCAAGTGATCTCTGATTAAAACCAGCTGATTGGTAAATAAAGGCGGGACTAATCCGGTCCTGCCTTTTTTTTAGTTAAAATTTTTAAAACGCGATTTTTATTACAGACAGGAGTTTCCAGTGGCAAAAGCATTATTGGAAATGAAACACATAACCAAAGTTTTCCCGGGCGTACGTGCTCTGGATGACGTCAGCCTTACCGTTGAAGAAGGTGAAATCCACGCACTCTGCGGTGAGAACGGCGCCGGAAAATCTACCCTGATGAATGTTCTTTCAGGCATTTACGGGTACGGTACCTATGAAGGTGACATTGTATACGATGGTGAACTGTGTAAATTTCAGAAAATCAAAGATAGTGAAGAACGGGGCATTGTAATCATTCACCAGGAACTGGCTCTGGTTCCGCTGCTGAGTATTGCAGAAAATATGTTCCTGGGTAATGAACGTGGAACTACTTCACGCATTAACTGGGCAGAAACCTATGATCAGGCAGATAAACTGCTTGCTCAGGTTGGTTTGAAAGAATCATCCCATACCCTCATCAAGGATATTGGTGTTGGTAAACAGCAGCTGGTAGAAATTGCCAAAGCACTGGGTAAAAAGGTACGCCTTTTGATTCTTGATGAACCAACAGCTTCCCTTAACGAGACTGAATCCAAACATCTGCTGGACCTTATGCTCGAGTTCAAGAAACAGGGCATGACCTCCATCATCATTTCACATAAATTAAACGAAATTTCTTACGTTGCCGACAAGATTACGGTTATTCGTGACGGTGCGGTGATTAAGACTCTGGACAAAAGAGACGGTGCCTTCTCTGAAGACATCATTATCTCTGCCATGGTAGGCCGTGACATTACCGACCGCTTCCCAAAACGTGACAGCAAGGTAGGAGATGTCTGCCTTGAAGTTAAGAACTGGAATGTAGATCATCCGGTATTTGACGGCATTAAAGTTTGTGACAATGTCAGCTTTAACCTGCGCAAAGGTGAAGTTCTGGGTATTTCAGGACTGATGGGTGCAGGACGAACCGAACTTGCCATGAGTCTTTTCGGCCGTTCATACGGAACCAATATTTCCGGTGAGATTTATCTGAACGGACAGAAAACCGAACTGCCCACGGTAAAATCTGCCATTAAAGCCGGTATTGCCTATGTAACTGAAGACCGCAAAGGTAACGGCCTGATTCTTACGGAATCAATCACCAAAAATACCACTGCTGCAAAACCGGAAAAGATTTCTCACAACTACATCATCAACTTTGATAAGGAACGCCAGGTTTCTGAAAAAACAGCCAAAGAAATGCACACTAAATGTGCTTCGGTAATGGATGACGTTGGAACCCTTTCCGGCGGTAACATGCAGAAAGTTCTGCTGGGTAAATGGCTGTTTGCTGACCCGGACATCCTGATTCTTGATGAACCGACCCGTGGTATTGACGTTGGTGCAAAATACGAAATCTACCTGATCATCAACCGCATGGTAGCAGAAGGAAAGTCAGTAATCCTGATTTCTTCTGAAATGCCAGAGGTTCTGGGTATGAGTGACCGCATTTACGTTATGAATGAAGGCCGGATGATTGCAGAAATGAACGCAAAAGATGCCAGTCAGGAAAAGATCATGACCTGCATCATCGATTCTGCAAGATAAGAAATAAAAACGAGGTAACAGAAAATGAACGCTTTACAGTCTATAAAGAAAACTGCCAAGAACAACACGATGATTCTTATCCTGCTGGCAGTAACCATTCTTTTTCAGGTAATGATCAGCGCTGCAGGAAAAGGTTCCCTGTTTGCACCATCAAACATTACCAACATCATCAACCAGAATGCTTATGTAGTTATTCTGGCAACCGGTATGCTGCTGTGTATTCTTACCGGTGGTAACATCGACCTTTCTGTAGGTTCTATTGTATGTCTGGTTGGTGCCGTTGCCGGTACCCTCATCATCAACATGGGCTGGCCCGTATGGCCAACCATCCTGCTGTGTCTCCTGATTGGTACCATGGTTGGTGCATGGCATGGTTTCTGGATTGCATACGTACACATTCCACCATTCATCTGTACCCTTTCCGGTATGCTTTTGTGGCGTGGTGTTTCACTGCTGATTCTGAATGGTATGACCATTTCTCCATTCCCAAAACAGTACATGAACATCTTCTCAAGCTACCTGCCTAACCTGTTCCTGAAACAGCCTACCGATGAAATGCCGCTGAATGAATACTATGCCATTATCGATGCCAATGCCCGCGTTACCTTTATCGTAACCCTGATTATTGCCATTGCAATCTGTGCCCTGGTACTGGCTATGGCATTTATTGGCCGTGCAAGCAAAAAACGCAAGGGCTATGCAGTTCCTTCTTTCGGTTCGTTCATTGCAAAACAGATTATTCTGTGTGCAATCATCATGGCCCTGGGTATCCTGCTGGGAAAAGACAAAGGTATTCCGATTGTACTGGTAATTGTAGCTGTTATCGTACTCTGCTACGGTTACTTTACCCAGAACACCATTCCCGGACGCTATCTGTACGCCATTGGTGGTAACGAAAAAGCAGCTCGTCTGTCTGGTGTTAATACCAACAACGTAATGTTCTTTGCTTACACCAACATGGGCTTCCTTTCAGGTATTGCAGCCCTGGTTGTTGCAGCACGACTGAACTCAGCAGCTCCAACTGCCGGTCAGAACTATGAAATGGATGCCATTGCATCTTGTTTCATCGGTGGTGCTTCAGCTTACGGTGGAACCGGTACCGTTGGTGGTGCCATTATCGGTGCTATCTTCATGGGTATTCTGAACAACGGTATGTCTATTCTGGGTGTTGACATGAACTGGCAGCGTGCAGTAAAAGGTTTGGTACTGCTGCTTGCTGTAATCTTTGATGTAACTTCAAAGAAACGTGGTAAGGCACGCTGAGAATAACGAATATACAAATTCGAAATAACTTACAAGGATATGTACATATATGGCGGTAACAATTAAGGACATAGCCAAAGTTGCGGGTGTTTCCCGGGGAACTGTCGACAGAGCCCTGAACAACCGTCCTGGCGTTAATCCTGATGTTGCCGCCCACATCCGGCAGATAGCACAGGATATGGGTTTTGAGCCAAGTAAAGCCGGCCGCATTCTTGCCATCTGCAAACAGAACATTAAAATTGGCTGTCTGCTGCCCAGCATGGGCAATGACTTTTTTGACAAAGTAATTGCCGGTATACGGGCCGCAGAAGCCGAACTTTCCGACTACAATATTTCCGTACAGATTCAATGTGCCAGGCGGTACACGGCAGAAGCCCACTGTGATGCCATCGACATCCTTCTTGCAGATGGTTGCAATGCTCTGGCAATCTGTGCCGTAGATCTTCCCGAAGTACAGCAGAAGGTTGACCAGCTGATAGACAACGGCATACCGGTAATCACGGTAAATACTGACTTAACAGGATCAAAACGGCTGTGTTACTGCGGCTGCGATTATTTTTCTGCCGGCCGTACCGCAGGCGGCATGCTGGCACTTTCGGTACCTGAAGATTTACAGATTCTTGTCGTTATGGGTACCAGAAAACACAAAGGTCACAACAGCCGTATTCAGGGGTTCTGCAGTGAACTTGACCGGCTGAAGAAACCCTACTCCATCGTTGAAATCCTTGAATCAGAAGATAATACCAAATACGGCTATTACCTGACCCGCAATACCTTGGCCGCCAACCGTCAGATTAACGCCATCTATGTTGCTGCAGCCGGTGTTTCAGGCGTATGCCAGGCAGTAACCGATCTTGGGATGCAGAATCAGATTCATATCTGTACTTTTGATGATATTCCCAGTACCAAAGACCTGATTGATCAGGGATTGATTGATTTTACCATTTGTCAGGAACCCTACATGCAGGGATACGCCTGCATTCAGAAACTATTCCAGTACTTTCTTTCAAACAAGAAGGAAAAACTGGAAGATGCCATTACCAAATCTACGATTAAAATTCCCGCAAACATCCGGGACTGAACATACAAAATCTCAGGAGAAAAAAAATGAACCCATATCTTCCCAGCTACGAATATGTACCCGATGGCGAACCCCGCGTTTTTGGCGACCGTGTGTACATCTTTGGAAGTCACGACAAATTCAACGGACAGAACTTCTGCCTCAATGATTACGTTTGCTGGTCTGCCAGCGTAGATAACCTTGCCGACTGGAAGTACGAAGGCGTTATCTACCGGAAGGATCAGGACCCGGACTGGAACCCGAAAGTACTGCAGCAGCTGTTTGCCCCAGACTGTGTTCAGGGCCCCGACGGCCGCTACTACCTGTACTATGCCATCTGCGGTACCGGCACCATTTCTGTAGGTGTTTCAGAAGTTCCACAGGGACCCTACGACTACTACGGCACCGTACATTACAAGGATGGCGTAGTATTAAGCCGCCGCCCCGGTGACAGCTTTCAGTTTGACCCGGGGGTATTTGTAGAAGGAAACACCGTTGTACTTTACAGCGGATTCTGCATGCCCGACATTGCCACCGAAGGCCCCAAGGCCATGGTTCTGGAACCTGATATGATAACCATTAAGGAAGAGCCGGAAGAAATTCTGCCCTGTAAGAAAACAGCTGCCGGCACCGGGTTTGAAGGCCACGAGTTCTTTGAAGCCAGCAGCATGCGTAAACGAGGCGACATCTACTATTTTATCTATTCCAGCGTAAACAGCCACGAACTGTGCTATGCCACCGGACCTACTCCCAAGGGCCCCTTTACCTACGGCGGCACCATTGTCAGCATTGCAGACGTATTCCTGAACGGACGCACCAAAGAACAGGCACTGAA
This sequence comes from Treponemataceae bacterium, assembly GCA_045597345.1. GTDB lineage: Bacteria > Spirochaetota > Spirochaetia > Treponematales > Treponemataceae > Treponema_I. Next base: position 10,158 of record JAZLJW010000307.1, on the reverse strand, counting down.
CTACATGGGAAACACCCACGGATCAATTATCCAGATTAAGGATGACTGGTACGTGTTCTACCACCGCCAGACCAACGGCCACCAGTACAGCCGCCAGGCCTGTGCAGAACGTATTGAATTTACTGCCGACGGACACATTCCCCAGGTAGAAGTTACTACCCAGGGACTTGAAGCAAAACCTCTGCCGGGAACCGGAAAATACGAAGCCCGCTGCGCCTGTAACCTGTGGGGCCGTAACGGAGCCCGCGCCTACAGCCTGCCAGGTGGCGACCTGGACAAGAGCCATCCGTTCTTTACCCAGGACGGCCCGGACCGTGAAGACAACCCGAACCAGCACATTGCCCGCATGAGCACCGGTTCCGTTGCAGGATTCAAATACTTTGACATGCAGGGAGCCACCGGTCTGGTACTGACCACCCGTGGAAACGGAAAAGGCACCATGAAAGTGATGACTGATCCCAAAGGTCCCGCCGTTGCCAGTATTGATGTTGGCCCCAGCGACACCTGGACCGAAACCGCCGGCACCATTGCCCCGCTTTCTGGAAAACAGGCACTGTACTTTACCTTTGAAGGTATTGGCGATATTGACTTTATGAGTTTTGAACTGAAATAGCCGATACAAAGTATCACAAATAAAGCGAAGCAAATTGCCTCTATTTTGACTCGCTTTATTGACATACAATATAAAAGTCTGTTAGTATAGTCAGCACACGGGCCACTAGCTCAGCTGGTAGAGCAACAGACTCTTAATCTGTGGGTCGAAGGTTCGAACCCTTCGTGGCTCAAATTCAAGGTCAATTCGCAGGAATTGACCTTTTTTTTGTTTAAACCCTTGTAAAATCAAGGGTTTACAAGGTACGCATGTTAATCTGGGGACTTCAATCTGTGGTTATTTTGAAGTTTTTGGATGCAGATGAAGTAGGTCAATTTTGACATTTTGTCTGTGAGACATGAAGTTTTCGCCTGTGGTGTTACAAATAGTGTATAAAACGGTGTGTAAAACAGGTGAAAATTATAGGGGCTCATGTTCATGTAGTTTATGAAACGGAGCGCTTATGCACAAAAAATTCTACTTGAACAAGAACCGTTTTGGTATTTACTACGCACGGTTCCCTGACCCAGTTACTGGGGAAATCCTTTTTACAAAATCAACGCAAACTAAAAAACGTGATGATGCTCTTCTGATTGCATCAGAATGGGTCAAGACGGGAATTCCAAGAAGCGCCGTTAATGGTGTAGCTGCTCCTGCAGGAGAACTGCAGCAGCCACCTTTACCCATGATGGAAATGATGAATACCCTAAGCCTGGATGGCATTGCGGAAATGATACGCATGCTGCATGAACGGCAGGCTGCAATCATTGAGCAGAATGAAGTAATGATGCTTCCCTCAAACGATGGTGTATGTGCGCTTAAGGCAGAACGGCCTGTATTGTTTAACAAACTGTGCAAGGTGGCCGAGCGGGAAGAAGGCACACCTTGTGTAGAAATACCCAAAACCTGCAAGAAACCGGCTTACCGGTTAACAGATTCATGCAAAGAAAGCTCTACAGAACCAGAAACAGAACTGCAACTACCCCAGGAAAAAAGACCGGCTAAAATTGTTGTTCACAAGAAAGCTGCGAAAACTACTGAATCAAACAATACAGTTAAGGTTATGCAGTATATGCGTAATTTCTGGACGTATGGAACAAGCCGGTGGGTACAGGAGCAGAAAGCACTGGGGTTTGAAGTAACTGAAAGACACTGTTGTGAATCTTACAAGCTGATTGACCGTTATTACGCACCCTATTTTGGTGAAGACGTTACTGCTGATGAACTTGATTCTGAAGCATTACAGGAATTCTTTTTTTACCTGCGCATTGAACGGGAACTGGCAGGAGCAACGGTTAACCATGTAATCAGTTGTGGAAGCAAGGTATTTGGCTACATGTACCAGAAAAAACTTATTGCAGAGAACCCTTTTGAGCATGTTCAACGATTCAAGAACAACACCAAGGAACGGAGCATCCACACGGAAACAGAAATTGTTAAGCTGCTTCATACCGAATGGAGGAATGAAGCCAGTTACCTTGCTTTTTATCTGGGAACTTTCTGTGGTTTACGGGCAAGTGAGATCTCCGGATTACGCAGATGCGACCTTGATGTGCCGGGCGAGTTACTGCATATCAGACACAGCTGGAACGACAAGGATAAGCTGAAAAGCACAAAGAACACTGACTGCCGCAGTGTGCCCATTGACGCCGGAACACTGCAGCGTATTGTCTACCTTGCTGATCAGAATCCGCAGGCGGGAGAGATGAGCTACGTATTCTGGAGCCCGACAGAACCAAGCCAACCGTACTGGCCAAGTTACTTCCGTGACGGGTTGTATGAAGCAATGGAATCTATCGGCATAAGTAAAGCACAGCGTGAAGAACGAAACATAGTGTTCCACAGTCTGCGGCACTTCTGTGCAACCATTCTGACCAAGCGTGGGGATCTGGATACGGTACGGCAGATTCTTGGACACCGTACCGAAGCCATGACTAAGCACTACAGTAACCACGAAAGCGAAGAAAAGCAGCGGGCCATGCGTGATGCTCTTGAGAAGAGCCGGGAGTATATCTTTAACTTTAAGGCTGGCTGAGAAATATGAGGCAGGTACCCTATACGGGGCCTGCCTTTTTTCTTTGTATAACCTATAGAAAAATGCCTGTAAACGTGACGCAAGGTAACACGTATACCAGTAAATGCGTCACACATACCATGAAAAGGGACACAACGCGGCTGATATTCTTTTAAGTGTACCAAGGAACGGGACTCCCTCATCCCGGAATCTGGAATAAAGACAAAAAAGGATACCGTGATGACCGAAAACGATTTTGAAACTTCTGACCAAACCGGACAGGGAGCAACCGTAGCTGCCGATAAGGCACAGCCCATGTTCCGGGATAAAGAAATCCTGAACATTGAAGAAGCTGCAGCTTTTCTTACTATCAGCCCGGCGTACCTGTACCGCCTGATAAATGAAGGTGCCGTACCCTGTGCCCGCCTTGGGAAACGTGCAGTGTTTGTCCGTTCTGCCCTTCTTGACTGGGTACTTGAGCAGGTTGGGTACAGCCCCAAAGATGCTGCAAAGGTACACACATGAAAAGCCTGACACGCTGTGAAGTACTTGGTGCAGTACAGGACCTGGTATCTGCATGCCTTGAAACAAAAGAATTTGGATCTTTTACGATTACGGTCCGGATGTCCCACGGGAATCCGGTGGCTGTGTCCGATGACATCGGGCTGCCGTTTACCCCGGTACCGCTGGAGATGCTGACCGCAGAGAAATACTGGTGATGGCTGGGGCTTCGACAGGCTCAGCCACCCTGTGAAGGTTTGAGGAGGTGGATATAGGAGTGAATGAGAGTGAGTGCAGAAAGGAAGAGCGGTTCAGGGTGCGCCTGACCAGCGAGAGCCCTAAGGCGTTTCTTGCTTTCTGCATGTTCCGTGATATGGGATACCGGCGGAACATAAAGGGCTGTATGGAGCTTCATGGGATTGAGAAGAAACATTACAGCCAGTGGAGCCGGTGGGCCCGGCTGTTTGACTGGGATGCTCGTGCGAGCCTCTATGACGAGTACATTGCAGCTGAAACAGAACGGGAACTGAAAGCGGAACGGGTTGAAAGAAAACGGCGGCAGATTGAACTGCTGAGTAAGTTTGACGGTCTGGTGGAAAAGCGGCTTGTAACGCTGGATCCCAATGACCTGAATGCTGACGATGCCATGGATTTACTGGAACGTTCAGCAAAGCTTGACGGCTTTCTTGCCGGAGAGAGTGACAAAAAGAAAGACGGCGGTTCTGGGGACGGGCAGTTACAGCTTGTGTTTACCCAGGACTTTAAGGATTTGTGATGACGGTGTTCAAGCCGACCGCAGTACAGAAAAAAGCACTGGCTTTATTGAGAGGGCCTGCGAAGCATGTACTGCTTTTTGGCGGAAGCCGTTCTGGAAAGACAACGGTGATTGTGATGGCGGTGATATACCGGGCGGTACGGTACCCGGGAAGCCGCCATCTTATCTGCCGTTACCGCATGAAGGATGCGAGAAGCAGTGTACTGCATGAAACGCTGGTTCCCTGGCTGAATAAGACCATTGGAGCAAGGAACTACCGGCTGAACGTTCATGACGGATTCATAAAGCTTTTTAATGACAGTGAAATCTGGATAGGAGGATTGGGAGACAGGGAACAGGTAGACAAGATTCTGGGTCATGAATACGTGACGATTTACTTTAACGAAGTAAGCCAGCTTACCTACAGCGCGGTTACCACGGCATACAGCCGACTGGCCATGAACGTGCCGGGATGCACCAATAAGTTTTACTACGACTGCAACCCGGCAAGCCCCATGCACTGGGCCTACAAAGTGTTCATACGGAAGATTGAACCGCGTAACGATGAAAGCTTAAGCAAGCCGGAACTGTACGCAAGTGCAGTTCTGAACCCCATGGATAACGCTGAGAACTTAGCTGAGGATTACATATCAGACATTCTGGACACCATGCCTGAAAAACAGAAGGCACGGTTCCGGGACGGCCTTTGGGTAAAGCCCGACGGCTGTGTGTATGACAAATTTGACGAAGCCATGATAGTGAGCGCTGATGCATTGCCGGAACAGTATGACCGCATAACAGGCGGACAGGATTTTGGGTTGCATATTGCGGCTGTAAAGGTGGGATGGTACCGGGGCAACGTATATGTTATCGCTGACTGTGGCGGTTTTAACGTAACGACACGGACACACGTAGAAATCCAGAATGTAAAAGGCTGGTATGACGAGAGTTTTGTTACCTACTGTGACCCTGCCGGAGGGGAACGGATACAGGAGATACCGGGCGGCGTAAAAGCCAACAACAGTGTTGATGCCGGTATTGATTATATTTCTGCCCTGATGGAACGGGGAAAGTTCTTTGTAGCCAAGACCTGTACCGGAGTACTGAGTGAAATCTTTGATTACACCCGGGACGAAAACAACTGCATTGTAAAGGTGAATGACCATTACATGGATGCCATGCGGTATGCCATATTCAGCCCTGCAACAAACAGTGTGGTATTGGGATGAGCATTTTTAACAGAAAGCGGAAAACGCTTACGACCATGGCAAACCTGAGCGCAAGGGAAATTGTAGAGGACTTTGCCACAACGGAAGAAAAGACCTGCACAGATCCCTACCTGCAGCACGGCTGGGTAAGCGTCTGCGTAGATATCTTGAGCCGGAATATTGCCCGTGCTGAATTTGAGATTCAGAAGAACGGCAAAGTAATAACAGACAGTGCTGCTGCAATACTGTTCAGGAACCCCGGGCAGTGCATGAGCAGCAATGACCTGTGGAAGGAAACTGCCAGCTGGCTGAGCCTTGAAGGTGAAGCCTTCTGGTGGTTCGGGCCTGAGTACAGTGCCGGTATACCGAAAGAACTGGTAATACTTAACCCCAGATACATGCATGAACAGGTACAGGACGGTGTGATTACCCACTGGACGTATACCGGTAGCGGTGACGGCAGGGAAAGAACCATCCTTAAGGATGAACTGATTCACTTTAAGGACTGGAACCCGTGGAACCAGTACCGGGGAGTAAGCCCCCTGGTGAGCCTGAACCTTGAGATGGAACAGGACCTGCTGGCAGGAAGACAGAACACGGGTCTATTGAAGGAAGGAGGTGTACCTAAAGGATTACTGAAGACAGACCAGATATTGACTGAAGCTGACAGTGAACTGCTTGAAAGGATCTGGGACAGGAAGTACAGCAGGGGGATAAAGAACCGGGTGGCAGTGCTGGGAAAAGGAACCAGTTACCAGCCACTGACGTTCAGCCCCGACACGCTGAAACTGTACGACATGAAGAACTGGAACCTGTACACGCTATTGGCAAAGTACGGCATACCCCCGCGGGTTGCCAACATACACGATGCCAAAAGCAGTTTGAGCGGAACAGACACTGAAAGCCAGCACCGGGCATTCTGGAACTACACCCTGATACCCATGCTGCAGAGCTACGAGAAGACACTGGAAGTGCAGTTCTTTGGCCGCTTTAAGCTGAAGGAAAAAGGCGTGTTCAACCTGACGAATATACCGGAACTGCAGGAAAGCGAAGATGCCCAGAGTAACCGCGACATTGCGGAGATACAGGCAGGGCTGTTGACCATTAATGAAGTTCTGGAACGCCGGGGAATGCCTCCAAAACCCTGGGGCAATGAATGGCACTGGAAACCGTAGAAATACAGAAAATTCTATGATTTTCAGTAAAAAAGTACGGTAATATCAGTAAATAAATATAGAATTGGTGCATATAGATATATTTTTATCGTTTTACCGGCTTTATCATAGATAGAAATGTCTTAAATGTATATATAAATCGGTCTAAATATACATTAAGTATAAAAAAAGAGGAGAACTATTATGAAGAAGTTTGTTGTAATTGCAACAAAGAGCACAGAACTGCAAAGACGGTTGACAACTGCACTTACGTCAATCGGGCACCGGGGTGAGGTGAAAACTGCAGAATGTAATGATGACCTGCTGACGTATGTGGCCAGGGGAAATGAAACCGTAGTCTTTATCGACAAGTTCTTTCTGGGGTTTAACCTGCGGCTTGCCCTGCAGCTTATGCGGGTGGTGAACGAAAGGGTATCATTTGTTTTCATCAGCGAAAACGCAGACTGCAAATACTTTGGGTACCGGCTGCACCGGAACAATGTAGAGGGCTTTATCTGGAACGGTGGAAATGAAGATGAGCTGAGGAAAGCACTGACTCATTTTTTTCTTCATGGAAAGTACTACCCGGCTGCAATAACTGAAGGAATTAAAAACGGGGATTACTTATACTGCCGGGAATACTCTGCAGAACTGACATCCAATGAAATGGAAGTGCTTCTGTACCGTATGAAAGGATACAGCTACAAGGAAATTCCCAATATACCTGAAAAGAGTGCACGCCACATGTTCATGCGGGCCAGACGAAAACAGGGCATTGATACCGGCTGGGTTGACTATCTGCGTTTTGCCCAGGAACTGGGATTTGTCCAGTGTAACAGGAATATGAGCATTGATTCTTATTGATGGAAAAGTTGACAAGGAACTGAGCCGCGATTACCGCTCACTGGTGCGTTTTCTGAAGGATACCTGCCATGGCGGAAAGCTGAGTGCTGACGTGCAGGTGTTTAAGGATGCAGGAATACAGACAGCGGAAGAAAGCTTCCACTGGATCATGAGCACCTTTGACACTGACCGGGACTGTGAAAAAGTAGACCCTGCGGGCTGGATGCTGGAGAACTACCTGAAAAATCCGGTGGTTCTCTGGAGCCATGACTACAAGATGCCTGCCATAGGCTACGCAAAGAACGTACAGGCCGACACTATGCTTGCCGGTGACATTGTCTTTAATGACAAAGAGACCGACCCCTTTGGCTACAGCATAGGCCAGAGAGTAAAGGCCGGCAGCATCCGGTGCGGCAGTGTGGGATTCAGGGTTGAGGAAGTTGAGTTTACAGACAGGGAAAAGACCGGGACTGACCTTATATACCGGAAACAGGAACTGCTGGAGTTCAGTATCTGTAACGTACCTGCCAACCCGTTTGCCATACACGCAGAGCCACAGAAAACAGTGCGGCTGTATGAAAGGCTTAGAACCATGAAAGCATAAAAAAAGACCACGCGTAAGAGAGCGTAGGAAACTGAACTTACGGTGGTCTTGAGAGGTACAATTTGAACAACAGAATTATGGAATTACAGAATCAGGTTGTCAACATGAAGAACCTGATTCCCAGTGCTGCTGCAAGCGATGAGCAGATTACCAGATACTTTGAGACCACCGAACAGGTGCTTGAAGGGATTCTGAAAGCAGTGGCCGAAGAAAAGGATGCATCAACTACGGAAGTAGAAAGCATTAAGGATACAATCAAGGAAATGCGGAACAGCCTGAAAGCTGCCAGTGCAACCACAGAACCACTTACCATGCGGGACGTATATTACAACGTGGGAAAAGGACTGGTTGCAGCATGGAACAAAGACCAGGCAACACTGGGACAGCTGAAGTTCTGTCCGAACATCAGAAGTGAAAAATGGAACAATCCCAGAGACTTTACCTGGCATGCAGAGAAAGGCTTTGTACCCAGCAAAAGCGTTTTGGGTGACCCGGTGGGAAACCTTGCCACCAATGACCAGTACCTGATTAACCCGCTGTATGAAGAAGTAATCATGCAGGAAGCTGCAAAGAAAAGTGTGATGATGGGACTGGTAACGGAACGCCCCATGATGGGTCCAAGCCTGTACCTGAACGAACGGGACCGGGGCGGCGTAGAGCTCCACTGGCACACCAGCTACGGCCAGCAGTACCAGGCAACAAAAAGCAACATGCCTACCCGGGTGGAACTGAAAGCCTACACCCTTGCAGGATACATTCCGTTCTACGATGAGTTTGGCGAAGATGTGTATGTGGATCTAGGAAAGATGTTCATTGAAGACTTTATGGAAGCCTACGGACAGGAATTTGACCGGCAGTGCCTGACCGCAAGCGCTGACCCCTTTACGGGAGCCATGGCACAGACAAAGGCAAAAATCCACACCATTAAAAGCGTGGACGCCAGCAATCTGACCTATCTGGACTTCCGCGACGCCGAGCTGAAAGTAGCACCGGAAGAACGGAAAGACTGCTGCTGGTTCTTTAACGAAAGCATCCTGAACCACATTGTGAACATTCAGGATGCCAACGGAGACCCCATCTGGCGGAAACCGGGAGACGGCTTACCCGGCAGAGTTGACGGCTACAAATACTACGAAAGCAGCCTGCTGCCACAACTTACGGAACTGGGAAAAGACAAACCCTTTGCCGTGTTCATGAACCCCAAACGGATTATCCACGGTAACCGGAAAGGCATTGAGATAAAGAAGTTTGACGGCACCACGGAAAGCATGGAGTACGGTGAAATCTTCATGCGGTTCCGTAAACGCGACGGATTCCTGGTAACAAGGACTACTGCCAACATGGTACTGCTGAAGACATCAAACGCATAAACAAAACAGAAAGGTAAAAAAAAGAAAACAAGGAGGAACCGGAAGGTTCCTCCTTTACTGATTACAAAACGGAGATACATGAGCGCAGTAATTGAGCTAACAGAGATTGCAGACGACCTGAAGCTGAACCCGGAAGACGGCATGACAGACTTCATTGCATGGAAGAGTGCATGGGATACCATTGAAACGTATCTGGGGTACGAGCTGAAAAGCAACAATGTGTTTGAAACAACCGACTGCAAAGATGGCAGGATAATCCTTGCCTCCCCCACAGCAGGGAAAGTAGAACGGCTTACAGACCTGACAACCAAAGAGGAGATTACTGAATACACCCAGAACAAGCAGATAATCCGCCTGAAAGACAAGAGCCACAACAGGCACGAAATCTTTGCCGAATACCCAACCGGATACACCCGGGACACCATACCGGCACAGATACTGCAGACCGCAATAGAACTGTTCCGGCAGAACCAGCAGCTGATGGTGTTCTCTATTGGAGAAAAAGAAGACCACACCCCTGAACTGCTGGCAAAGCTGGAGCCATTGAGAAGACGATATCTGTGACCCTGAGTTTTGAAAAGATACGGAACGAGCTTGAAAATCTGCTCATAAACGAATTACCCCGGCAGATAGATACGGTGAACCGGGTGCACAATGACGGAGTGGTATTAGTACCCTTTACAAACCGCACCATGCATGATGAACACCTGGCACCCCCATACTGGAAACTGACCGTAACCAGCGGAGAACGGCAGGATAAGGACATCCTGCTGCAGAACGTAGTGTGGACAGTGAAGCTGGAACTGATGCTGCCACACATGTGGAAGAATAAAGACCTACTGATGGACCGCTATACGGAAGCACTAGACACCACCTTGACCATCTGTCAGACAGATACCTGGGAACGGATTGAAGTTACCGGGATAAAAGAGAACCAGATTACTTTACGCATAACCGCATGAGGAATAGTACGGAATGAAAGAAAAATGCTATAGTAGAGGTATGAGTGAAGAACATGAGGCAAGAAAACAGAAGATTCTGGAGAAAGTAAAGAACTTTACCCTGATGGACGATGACTTTATGACCAGGTTCTTTGAAAACGACCTTGAAGCAACGTC
>JAZLJW010000306.1:0-21035 GCA_045597345.1 Treponemataceae bacterium | reverse complement strand
CGTTACTTCATCCTTTCCATCAACAGTTACGGTAACATCCATATTGCCGGCAGAAACCTGCCGGAGACCATCCATGACCGTATATACCCGGTCGAGCATGCGGCTGGTTGCAAAGCGGATAACCATTGTAAAGAGGATAATGACCATAGTCAGAGCAAAGAAAATGGCTACCCGAAAAATCAGAATACGGGTATCAATCGGTTCGGTAGAATTCAGCTGTACTACAAGCAGATCCATTTTCGGAATCTTCTGCCACACCAGAATCTTTGACTCCCGTCCAACATGAATAACCTGATGTCCGGTCAACTCAGCTGACTGCCGTACAGCAGCATTGATGCGCTTAAGATATTCCTGACTTAATTCAGGATATACCCCGCTACGTCCATGAGCGGTAATACTTTCGATGATGGAACCATCCTGACTTGTTTTAAAGACATAGTCACTGGTTAAAGGCAGCGGTTCAGTGACATAGAGCTGAGGAAACAGTGTTTCCATTTTCATGGTAATCTGCACATATCCAACCTGATGTTTACTTTTGATTATGGGTCTTGTATAACACATGGAGGATTCCCGATACGGCAGCTGATTGCCAAAATAATCGGCGACATAGTTAAAACTGAAGCGAGGCAGTTCAGAAACAGATTCACGGGAAGATTGCAGAATAAACGGCCAGCGCTCAGGAACACCCGGGTTATCACAGAAAACCCGGATAGCGTAAATATCCGGCGCAACAAGGCTCAGGCGGGAAAGAAACGATACTTCATCAACAACAGAATCTACCAAAGCAGTATCAGTCAGGGTTTCAGGCCGTAAAAGCGTGATACCGAAATTGTCATCACTGTTAATTGCCGTTTCTACAAGAAACAATGATTCTATGCTTTCAGAAATTCGTGCACTATAGCGGGCAGTGCTGTCAGCACTGGAATCAACAAGGGCTTGAAATTCAGAGGAATGATACAGGCTGGTTCCGATAAGAACCGCTGCAAAGAGGGGTATAACGAGGATACAGGTATATACAAGTACTAGTCGTCTGGTAAAGCCCATACCCTCATTTTACTGCAAATGCCCCTAAAAAAGAGGGGCAGAATTACGTTTTAGTGTAATATTTTCGGTTTCAGTATACAACCGCAGGGAATGTATCCCTTATGCACCCATGAAATTGATGAGGGTGGTAACCGGTGTAGGAGCAAGAACCTTATCGTAATTCAGTTCCGGAAGTCCGATGACACCGAATACTTCACAAGCTTCAGCACCACCCTGTTCCAGCAGTTTTTTGGTAGCTTCAAGAGTACCACCGGTTGCAATCAAATCATCTACTACAAGAATTTTCTGACCAGGTTTTACATCAGCCTTGTGAACTTCGATTTCTGCAGTGCCGTATTCCAGCGCATATTTACAGCTGTAAGTATCACCGGGAAGCTTTCCTTTTTTGCGGATAAGGATAAGTGGAATACCGAGTTTCTGTGCCAGCGGGGCTGCAAAAATGAATCCACGGCTTTCTACAGCTGCAATAGCATCAATGCCACTGTCTCTGTAGTATTCTTCCATGGTTTTCAGTACCAGATCGAATGCGGTTGGATTCACCAGGACGCCGGTAATATCATAAAAAAGGATTCCCTCTTTTGGGAAATCCGGAACGCGGCGGATAGCTGCGTCAATAATCTGTCTATCAGAATCTGATAATGGTTTTCTGTTCATGGTACCAGTGTACTTCAAAACCTTCACAGTAACAAGTAAGCAGCATTTCACCGCCGTATGTCAGTAGTTTTTATCCAATTAACCTAAAGAATTGCTCCCATCATCCGAATTTAAAATAGAGTGTGTTGAAGTTTTTCACCATTTTTTACTGTTTTTTTGTATATTCCGCAAAAATCATACTATAACAAAAATAAGACTATTTCAGGCCCTCTATGCCATGGAGCTGATTATTAAAAAAATGCTGTTGATTCTTGCTGCTGCAGGAATCTGTGTTATACATCTCTATGCCCAAAATTCCTCATCCCAGCCGCAGCCGGAAATTATTCTGGCGCCCTCACCGGTCATAAAGCTGTCTAATTCTATCAGTAATATCATCTGGAGTAATGACAGTTCCCTGTTTGCCTTCAGTGAAGATTCGAACCTGATTATCGCTGACGGAAAAAACAACGCCATCTCAGAAATGATTCATACAAAGGGAACAATACGGCAGATTCAGATTGCCCGAACCCAGACCAATGACAATGAACAGATGCTGATTTTGAGCGGGAACAACAGTGTTATGATTCATGCTCTCAGAGAAGGAGCAAAAAGTGTCTTTACGAATCACACAAACGCTCAGGTTACCGGAATAGCATTCAGTAATACAGGTAAATACACCGCCATGGGGCTGTCAAACGGAGATATCGCGTTAAGCATGCAGCTGATGTACAGTGGAGAACTGTCTACCAGGCGGGTAACCGGACATAATACCGGACCGTACACCATGGTATTCAGTCCAAACAGCCAATATCTTGCCAGTGGTGCAGATGATGGTTTTGTCCGGGTAATCAGAACAGAAGATCTTAAGGTGGTAGCGAAGGAACCGTTTGCAAACGCTGTACATGCACCAATTTCATTCACTACTGACAGTAAAAGTGTTTTCTTTGCGGCTGGACCGAACGTTGTAACAAGAATTGCTGTTACCGGGGCCACCTGGATGACTGAAAATAAGGAGTATACCACTGCTGTTCCACTGGTTCAGTTTGAAGAAGTACCTGCAACACCGGCAATAAACAGTTCGTCATCACTTCTAGCCGTTCTCACCCAAGACCAGCAGTTCATCTGGTTTGATACAGAAACACAGGAAGAACTGGGGTTCATTCCCCGCTTAAGTAAAAGTACCATCGTTGATTTTGCTTTTAGCGTAGACGGCAGCGAATTACTTTTGGGATATACCGATGGCTCAATTCTACGCATTATCTGTGCTGATTACTACCGCTCCAAAGGTGCATCTGTTGAAGTGCGGTTTGAAGAGTACTTTGAGAGTGATGGTACCGGTGGGACCGGTGTTACGTACACCGCCAATGACGAAAATGGATTGGTACCGTTTGGCTATATGCTTCCTCCCAATGCTGTTTTCGATTTTCTGGATTTTACTGCAGGTTTTGAAAAATTAGGTACTAATAAAAAAACTACCATGCCATATACCATTGGAATCATGCTGGATGTCCGCATTTCTCACAGTCTTGATTTCACCACGATACCCTTTTATATGGGTATTGGATTACGGTCAAGTTTCGCATTTCCCAATCAGAACTACCCTTTTACCTATCGTGACCAAAAGGGAAATGTTCTGGCAGCTCCCTACCTTGTTTCCCTGCAGACACCACTGCACTTCGGTTACCAGATCAGACTTGCACCGGCCACATTTATCTTTTTTCAGATCATGGCAGGACCAGGCGGAAATATTCTTTGGGCCCCTGGTATTGCAAACAGTGGAATCCATTTTTCCTTTACTGCAGGTGGCAGCCTTGGATTTCAGTGGAACGGATTCAGGATATTTTTTGAACCTATGTACGATACAACTACTAATCTGACGTTTAGTACCGGATTATCCTTCAGACTATCACTTCACGAGAGGGATTCATGATGAAAACAAGGGTGAAAACACTATTTGCAACAGTACTTCTGGTATGCAGCATAGCATTGTTCAGCTGCTCCACCGGTATGAACACTATGTTTGACAGCTATAATGGCAATTTCAACAGCAGCGCTTTAGTAAAATCTGATGAACCTGGAGACGAAGGTTTTGATGCAAGTCTCATGCTGCTTCCTGCCTACGCAATCAGAGATGATGCTTCCCTTGATTTGACGGCTCCACCGAATTGCGATACCTACAGCTGGAAAATCTACACCCGTGATGAAAACATTGCAAAAGAACAGGCTGACCCTGAACTGAATCATTACAACACCCGTGTAATTCTCAGAAATGTTACAGACACCAATCAGTTTTTCAGTCTTCATGTGCCGGACACTATTCTGAAAAATGATACCTATAAATTGGTTTTAACGGTGACGATTACAAAAAACAATACTACATATACATATGAAGACTTTTGCAGTGTAGTTATCTACACCGCAATTTCAGGTACCTGATGAAAAGATGAAAAAAGTAGAGAAAAAAGTTTTATCAGAAAAAAATATACGATTTCTCAAACATTGCACTCTATTGATCGGCATCAGTATGGCTGTATCGTTATTTGGCTGTACTCATCCTTTCCTGTCAGGTGTTACACCAGATATATCTGGTACTGAAGAAACGTTTGTTTCAATTGAGGTTCAGAATTTTTATACGGACAACGGTGTATCTGGTTCTGCCCGTACTGTCTGGGCAACCCAATATACATACGCTGATAATCTGGTTCTTTTTCTGTATGGAAAAGCATCCGACGGGACGTTGCTGGGTCCGGAACAGCTGACGCTTGAGCCTGAAGAAAGCAGCACTACAAAAGGGATTACCAAGTTAGCTATAGGACGCAAAAACTGGAATCTTTCTGTCGCAGCATTTCCAGAGGGAACCACCATTGATCAGGCTTCCCCATCATATGACTCATTGGCAGGTAGTACCACCATGGTGTTACGGGGAAACTGCCATCTGGATATTTCACGGTGGGACGGAGTTGCCCGATTTACCCTTTCTACAGCAGGAGTCACTTCTGCCGGTGATATCACTCTTACCGCACAGATTGATGCTTTTGATCTTACCAGTAAAGACCCGGCTGAATTTACCGTTCACGCAGGACTGTACACCATTAACGGTAATATTTTGGTGGCTGGGACAAAAAAAGATGTGACGGCTTCAGCCAAAACAGGTGAAATACAGTACGCCGTTACTGACATTCCCTGCGGTTATTACTACTTTACCGTGGAATTTCTTCACACGGTAAGTATTGAAGAAATTGATTCTGACAGTGGTGAGTCATACACGGTGGATTACAACCATACCCACTACTATTCAGACATAATCCAGGTACTGCCTGGGACCGGAGAACACGCCCGATCCTACAGTACCATCGTTATACCAAACATACTCTGCGATGGATACGCAACAAGCGAATCCTGAAACAGATATGCATATTGTAAGGCTTGGTAATTTCCAATGGGGAATACCACAAAATAAGGAGAAAAAGAGATGAAAAAAATGAAAAATCTCTTGTCAGCTTTTGTTGTGCTGCTTTTTGCAGCAGTACTGCTTACTGGCTGTAAAATGGCTTTGGGTGAACTTACCGTTGATGACAATTCAGAAACCGGTACCCGTACTCTGACACTCAATGTAACCAACTATGAGACCTACAGCAGCTCAAGACGCAGCGCCAGTCGTTCTATTTTCCCAACCAACTGGACTGATACTGACCTGAAATTCTATCTGTATGGTGTTGCTTCAGATGGTACCTTGATTAATAAACAGGACATTACCCTTAATGATGATGGAACTGCGACTCTGGAAATTGCTCCCAAAAACTGGGATTTAACTCTTGCCGGTTTCAAAAATGAAACTGATGCTCCAGCTACTACTGCAGGAATCACCAATGCTGCTTATCTGATTGCCCGTGCACATGTAGACTTAAGCCGCTGGGCAACAACTGCTAAATTCACCCTGAGTACCGATACACTTACCACTCCCGGTGATGTTTCATTTAATGTAAAACTCCCAGAAAGTATTACTCCAAGTGACTGGACTATAACTGCCGGTCTGTACAACCTGACAACAGGAGCATTGGTTCGTAATGCAGATGATACTGTTGATGCCATTAAGACCCTTGCATTCACTGATCAGACTGCACCTTTTGCACTTACCGGCATCACATCAGGCTATTACACCTTTATGCTTGAACTTTCAAAAACGGTAGGTGACCAGAACATCGTATACCACTGGAGCGACTTCATTCAGGTTCTTCCTGGTGCAGGTGTCTACTCAGATCTGGTTATTACCGATAACTTCATTGGTGTAGCACCAGTTAAGCCAGCTGCTGCAAGTGTTACCTATACCGGTCCTGCAGCTAACGGGCGGTATCCTGTTACCGTTGCATGGACAGATTCTTCAAACACTGAAGATTTCTTTGAAATACAGCTTGCAGACATTACTTCAAGTGTAACTGCAGCAGACAGCACCGTAACCTCAGTTTTTGCAGATGATGCTGCATGGAATGCGGTTACCCCAGATGCCCGTATTCTCTTCAGCGGAAGAAATGATGTGGCAAACGGTAAAGTTGATTTACTGGGTGGTGCAGCTGCCGGATATTACGTAAGCGGTAGCGTTCTGATGAACAACACCAGTGCTGTTCTGAGTCTGGAAACAGGTAAAGTCTACACTGTTCGCGTACGTGCTGCCAATACTAACGGTTTTGAATCTGCCTGGACCTATACAACCGTAAGTGGTTTTGATGCTGCAAACACCTATATCAACACCTTTACCTTTACCTACAATAAAAATGGTGGAACCACTACCACAGGCGGATCTGCAAGTATTGTAGAAACCTATCACTATGCCGGAGATACTGCCACCGTTACGGCTTTGTATGACGCAGCTGCCAACGATCTGAAAAAAGCCGGCTGCACTTTCAGTTCATGGAAGCAGGTTAATCCAGCTACAGGTGCAAAAACAACCTATACCCTGCCAGCAGGGGGATATAAAGGTTATGCTGATGTAGTACTGTATGCTGAATACAAATCAAATGCTGAATGGGAAATTTTCAATCCTTCAGACCGTGATTTTACCTCATCGGCCATTACCATCGCATGGGATGGAAATGCAGTAACTGCTGCTGAAGGAACTTCTGAGTATACCGTTGCACATGTATATACCGGAAGTAATGTAATTAATGCAGAAAAGAATGTGCTTTCAGTAAGCGTATCAGAGTCTGAATCTGATTGGGATTACGAATACGTATGGATGAAGTTCGGCGATATTGAAACTGAAAAAGTAGTTCCGACAGCCGGAACCGGTACGGTACAAATGTATCTTGGTGATGTTTCAGGTCGCTTCAATGCGGTTGTCTGTGCCAGCACCAGAAACGGTACTGTTAAGGTTTCAAAGAGTATTACCATTATCATTGAAAACTGATAGCTGATATCTTTTATCAGGCTCCCTTTGACCTGGCTCAGGGAGCCTGATTTTTGCTCACCCCGTTGAGCACGACGGTGCTGACGCACCTTACAGAGTTTTGCACTGCAAAACTCTGTAATACAACATTGCTGACTACGCAGTATTAATCGCTAAGCACGCGCCTGATATCAGACGCGTGATGGCGAGACTGAGACTAGGAAGTAAGGGACCAGGAGCGGAGGCGGCCTTGTGGCCGTTGAGCACGACGGTGCTGACGCACCTTACGGAGTTTTGCACTGCAAAACTCCGCGATACAACATTGCTGACTACGCAGTATTAATCGCTAAGCACGCGCCTGATACCGGCTTCGCGGAACTTACCAGGAGTAACCCCCTCATAATTCGTAAACGCTCTTCTAAGCGCTTTTGCATCAAGATAGCCGCATTGCTGGGCAGTTTCTTCAACACTCACGCCTTTCAGAAGGAGTTCTTTTGCGGCAGCGATACGCATTTCGTGAATGCGGTCAAGAGCACCAGTCCCGGTATGCTGCTTAAAGGTACGGCTCAGGTGAGAAACACTTACATCAAAGGTATCAGCAAGACTTGATACAGTAAGATTGATGTCCCGAAAGTTCTTCTTTATGTAGTCATCAACCTGTTCCACCCATACTGGGGCAGAATCTTCAGTAGATGCTTTATATTCAATGATTTTTTCAAACAATTCATGAATAACCTGTTTGAATTGGGTTATATTTTCTACATTGAACAGTTTTTCTTCGTAGTTTTCTTTTTCCAGCAGACCGGAATCCGGGATATCCATAAAAGTTGCGATAGTTCCGATAAGTCCGTACATGCGGTACAGATTCTGCTTAAGGTACTTGCGGTCTTTAGGAAAGGTTGTGTCAATGATTTCTTCAAGAGTGCGCCAGGCAGCAATAAAATCCTGTACTTCAAGGTAGTTCATAAGGCGGCTGGTGAACATTACATAGCGGTCATTGGAAAACTTGTCTGCGTATTCATCCAGGTTACCCAGCTGGATAACAGAAGTGGTATCGCTGCCACTCTGCCAGAACTGGTGATACATCAATTCATCAGCAAGCGTAGCATACATCTGGCTTACCACATCAAAATGCTGAATACAGTCGCTTATTACAGCAATAGGATTCGTCTTCATTGACTGTCTCAGAAAAGCCATGCACTCATTAATGCACTCGTTAACCTGATTATGATTTGCCTTACTGCAATGAACAAAAATAACGTAATCACTGCCATCGCTCAGTAAATCACCCTGAAACTTGCTGAACAGCCGTTCGTCCAGAATATTTCTCAGAACAAATTCCATCAGGTCAACACTGTCTGCATTCAGGTTACCCTGGTCATTCAGCTCGAATACATGATTTCCTTCTTCAACGGAAATATGAATCAAACCAATACAGAACGGATCGTCTTCAGAATGGTGAATCCATTCATTCATAACCTGATGAATGACAGCAGTTTCTGTTATCTCACCATGGAGAATCTGTCGCACAGAAGACTGAATCTGCTTCATGCGGTATTCTCTATCGGTAGAATGCAGTTCATGGTTTTCTTTTTTCAGCTTTGAAAGGGCTTTTATCAGATTTTCATAGGTTTCTGGGAATTCCCCCTGCCCTTCTTCATGCATAAGCGCAATAATCTGTTTTACCGGTGCATAGGTACGGCTGGTAAGACGACGAGCCATGACAATCGTAATCGTTATGGCTGCTATCGATAACAGCAGCGCCACCCGCCAGAAACTTAACAGCCCGGAAAGCAGATTATTTTCCGGTATAATTACGTAACAGCTCCAGCCAATGCCATTTACCCGCTGATACAAGGTACGGTAATTATCACCTTTGTATTTTATCTTTATCAGACTGTCTGCCTGCACATTTGAATCTGAAAGTCCCCGTGCAATCTGATGCAGGGGAATATCAATTCCGGCAGCAGATGAAAGGAGAACGGTGTCGTTACTTGCAATAACCAGACTGTTGTCAGGATAGAACTGATGCATCTGGTTAACCACGGTAGAAAGCTTTACGTCTGCTATGATGACAGCCACCCGTTCCCGTTCATCGTTGTAACAGGAACGCATAAAAAGAACAGAACCATTATCAAGGACAGCCGTAGTACCCAGGCCTTTAAAATCGATGAGACGGTAAAATTCTTCCCGACTGTAGGGAGTAGAGGTAAAAAACAGTTCTATCATGTCGCTGGAATAGCGCCGGGTATTCAGTCCAAAGAGAGAATCTGAATTGATAAAATAAAAGTACACATCATTGCAGTATTGAAAAATACTGGCGTTGTTCATGACATTGGTACGGAATTTACTTATTTCGTAATTCTGGCGGTGAAACTCATCATCGTCGTAATCGGTGAATTTCTTGAATGTAGTATCGTTGGAAAGGACTTCCAGCAGATTCTGGGTTGTAGTGCACTGCTGTTCGATAAGCTGCGCGGAAAGCAGGGCCTGTCGTTGCGCAGTTTTGAATACATCGTCTGATATGTAGCGGTAGAAGTGAAAAAAACCAAGACCGCATACAGCCAGGGTAACCACTGCACTTAAGATATATGACATGAAGATGGAGTTATATACTGACCGTTCGGATTTCTTTTTGAAATAACTGGTTTCCACCTGCCGCTCCTTACAAGTGTTACCATTTTATAATAATTATTGCGTTCTGTCACAAAAAAAAGCTGCCGGAGAAGACGGCTCCGGCAGCAGAAGGGAGAGTAACTCTTTCAGTATCAGCCTTTAATAGAACCTACCATTACACCCTGTTTGAAGTATTTCATTACAAACGGATAGATAACAATCATTGGAATACTTGAGATAATGATGGTGCTGTATTTAACCAGCTGTTTGTATACATCAAGGTTTCCGGCATATTCACCGGCAGAAGCACCAGCCTGAGCATTTGACGATGAGTCATTGATAATCAGGATTTCGCGGAGAACCAGCTGCAGTGGATACAGCTTACGGTTTTTCAGGTACATGGCAGCCGGGAACCATGAGTTCCAGTGACCGATGATGTAGTACAAGGCAACAGTTGCCATGGTAGCTTTTACCAGTGGCAGCATGATTTTAAAGATGATGGTCAGTTCACCGGCACCGTCAAGAGTTGCAGATTCTTCCATTTCTTTTGGGACAGTAGCAAAGGCGGTACGCATCAGGATAATGTTGAAGGTTGATACACAGGCTGGCAGAATAATTGCCCAGCGGGTATCGAGCAGGTGCAGTTTATTGATGACGATATACAGAGGAACGATACCGCCGCTGAACAGCATGGTAAAACTCATGAGGAACATAATCACATTACCCCACAGCAGCCCCTGACGTGAAAGAACATATCCACCGATGATGGTAAGAACCATACCGAGTCCGGTAGAAGCAACAACATAGAATACGGTATTCAGAAAACCGCGGATCAGCTGCTGGTTTTTGAATACCAGCTCATAGCCTTTAAGGTTGAATCCATGTGGCCAGAGAACCAGACCTGCCTGAGTATTAAGCCAGTTAGGATCACTGAGTGAACAGAAAAGAACATGAATTACCGGGAGCATACAAACTACGCCGAAAGCGGTAAGCAAGATATAGTTGAATGCCTCAAAAAGAACACGGGCACCAGATTTTCTGATTGTTTTAGTAGCCATTTTCGTTTCCTCTCTTAGAACAGACTGGTTTCGCTGTATTTGCGGCTGATGTTATTGGTAACAACAATCAGGATAAAGTTGATGACACTGTTGAAAAGACCTACTGCAGTACTGAAACTGTAGCCGCCTTCCAGAAGACCTTTACGGTAAACGTAGGAAGCAATGATATCGGCCTTTTCATAAATCTGAGGGTTATACATCAAAATGGTTTTTTCATAGCTGGAAGCCATAAGCATACCAACCTGCAGAATCAGCATAATGACGATGGTAGGACGGATACCAGGCAGTGTTACGTGCCACATCTGGCGCATATAGCCGCAGCCGTCAATTTTTGCAGCTTCATACAGCTGCTGGTCAATACCGGAAAGAGCTGCAATATACAGGATGGTACCGAAACCAAGTCCCTGCCACAGGCCGGATCCGATGTAAATAGTGCGCCAGTAATCAGCAACACCTAACAGGTTACGGTTCTTACCGGTAAGGTGATACATCATGGTGCCAAGAACACCGGTAGACTTACAGAAATCAACGACAATACCGCAAACAACAACCATCGAAATAAAGTATGGAAGATAACTGATGGTCTGTACTGATTTTTTGAACCATTTAGCTTCTACTTCATTAATAAGAAGGGAAACAAGAATGGTGAGCGGGAACGAAATTACCAGGTTCCAAACGTTAAGAACGATGGTGTTCTTAAGAAGTCTCCAGAAGAACATACCATTGAAGAAATCGGTAAAATGCTGAAAGCCGACAAACTTCTTTACTAATGAACCAAAAATACCAAGATTCGGTTTGTAATTACAGAATGCCATGGTAATACCAACCATTGGCAGATAACTGAATACTATAAAGAAAACAACCAAAGGCAGGACCAAAAGATACCGTACCTTATTTTTTGCAAAATCCTTGCGAATTGCTTCACGAGTGAATTTTTTCTGTTTTATCGGTTTTACACCTGTCTGTGTCATTCCGATACCTCCTTTCTTACATACTCATTGTACGGCACCACTTTTCCCCATAAAAGAATCATCTTTTGCACTAATGACAGTATTTTTGTGGTTTAAAAACCCGATTTTTGAGGTATGACGCAAATTTTGTGCCTCTTTTTTTTCGACCGGGCTGCGCAAAAATTGGTCATATTCCGCAAACACCCGTCCTTGTTCCGAAAATAATCATCATCCACAATAAAAACATCTGAAACAGTTAATCATCTTAAGGAGGATGAAGTATATGAAATGCACGAAACGTGTATCAGCAGTTATTGCAGCAGCACTGGTTACTGCAACACTGCTCACATCATGTGGTGGTTCTGACAAAAAAGGCGGTTCTGTAGCTGCTGTTAAAAGTGATAACCACTATCTGACCAACAAAGAGTTTAAGGAAGTTCAGCTTCCACTCACCGAAGAGAAAACCACACTGACCATCTGGACCAGCAATGATGTTGTTACCATGAACCTGTGTGGTGGAGACCTGAACAAGGTTCCATTCTTTGAAGAACTGGAAAAACGTACCAATGTACATATTGAATGGTCTGTTCCAGCATCTGGATCAGAAACTGAACAGCAGAACCTGCTGTGGGCTTCAGGAGACCTTCCTGATATTCTGTATTATGTAGGGTATACTGATGGTATCGATGCTGCCATCGACGACGGTTACCTCCTGGACCTTACTCCCTATGCAGATGCTTACATGCCTAACTACATGGCAGCAATCAACAACGGTAACCCTGAACTGCAGAAAATGACCCGTACCGACTCTGGCCGCATTGCTCAGGTTCAGTACATCATGCAGGATGAACAGCCACCATTCTACGGATTCATGGTTCGTAAAGACTGGCTTGATGAACTTGGTCTTGATATCCCTGAAACCTACGATGACTGGGAAGTTATGCTGACTGCATTCAAAGAAAAGAAAGGTTGTAAAGCTCCACTGGGTGTATTTGCCAACCAGATCCGCGATCTGGGTGCCGGTTTTGGATTCTGCATGGACTTCTGGGGAACTGATTACTACATTGAAAACGGTAAGGTTAAATACTCTCTGTATGACAACAAAGCAGGAGCCAGAAAATTCCTTGAAACCATGAACCGCTGGTATGAAAAAGGTCTCATTGACCCGGACTTTGCTTCAAGCACACAGTTCTGGGGTGACCCCGTACTGGTAAACAACAATCAGTGTGGTGCATTCCTTTCCATGTACACATTCCCTTCAACCATGTTCGCTGCAGCAAGTGCTCAGGGTGCTGAATTCGTTGCTGTTACTGTTCCAGTTGAAAAGAAAGGCGACAAAGTTACCTTCCGCCGTCCTAACCAGCTGAATGGCTCAGCTTACGTAGTTTCTCAGAAAGCTGCAAAAGCCGGAAAAGCAGAACTTGCGGTAAAATGGATGGATTACTTCTTCTCTGAAGCTGGTGCTCTGTTCTCTAACTACGGTATTGAAGGCGATACCTTCACCATGGTTGACGGAAAACCACAGTTCACCGAAAAAATGACTGCCAACCCTGAAGGCAAAACCTTTGATGAATGTATGCGTTACTACACTGCAGCTCCTGGTCAGCCAGCAAAATATGCAGACTACAAACGTGAAATTGCCGTAATTCCACCACAGTACGTAAAAATGATGGAAGACTGGGGAAAATCAAGCTATTCTGCTTACTTCCCAGGCGGTGCTCAGATGACTGTTGAAGAGAACGCTGAATACGCAAAACTGTACACCGATATTTCAACCTACGTTAACGAAAAAGTTATGGGTCTTATTACCGGTGCTGTTCCAATGTCAGATTTTGATGCTGTTTGCAAGAAAATTGAAGATTCAAACATCAAACGCTGTATTGAACTGCAGCAGTCAGCTTACGACCGCTACATCAAACGCTAAGTAGTGTTCAGGGTTTGCAATAAACCCTGAATAAAAAGGGCTGTCCAGAAAGTTCTGTCATGCTGAACTTGTTTCAGCATCTGCACTATAAGCTGTGTAGAGATTCCGAAACAAGTTCGGAATGACACTATGAACTATATCTTGGACAGCCCTTTTTTATTATCTGTTTACGAAATCCCGGGATCCGAAGCATGCTGTATACCTGTTTGAATCACTATTCAAATTATTGTAAAATTCAAATGTTGACAGAGTAATCATAAAAAAAATATCTTTGAGATAATTTAGCGATATATCGGGAATCGAATAAAATCTTTGCGGTGGAACATTAAACAATACAATTGATTCCTTTGTTTTCTGTTTTTTGTCAGTTCCCCTCTTGAATGTAATCCACAACCGAATCATTCTCGTTTCTTAAAATGTAGAGTCGTTTCATTTATTTTCTCCAGCATGTAAAATAACTACTTCACTACATGCGTCAGGTTGAATTGATGCATTATTGTTTTCAATCACTGATTTCAAGCTATCTTCCCAAAGTTGTGTGCTGTCATCTAATTCACAAGCAGCAATATCACCCGCAGACAATCCCCACAAATCCCTGAAATTAACCGGATTGTTCTGGTTGTAGGTGTACCGGGTTTTAGACGGATAAGACTTTGTACTCATCAGTTATGATTGTACCATGAAGGCAGGATTTATAGATAATATGCAGTGATTTGTATTTCCTGTATAATTAAAAACGGAAGGTAACTGCACCTGGTGACTTGGCCTCTATTATTAAATGAGATGAGGAGGCCGCAAATGGAAATGATTTCCATAGCAATGCTTGTCATTGCTGTGATTGATTTGATATTTGTTGTGCTCTCATTCTTCAAGAAAAAGTAGAGTGCAAAAAAAGAGCTCACCTCGCAATTGCACCTGCCGAAGTGAGCTTTAATCGCAAAATCGGAGGCTAGGCCGCTTATGCAGTTACCTTCCGTTCTTTCAATATAGTTTATTATCGATAACCCGTCAATTTATGGTGACTTTTGGGCTTGATGAAGTCTCCAAACCAGAGTTTTTCAGTACTTCAGTTTGTATTTTTGTTTCTGGATTAGAAATGTGCAGAACGCTTATAGACAGAATGCCCGCTGCTGACACAGCACTATTTGTACTACCGTACAACAGAAGGCAAGATTGTGTCTGAAAGGGAGTGAATAGCAGCTGGTAGTTTGTAAGTCCACGTGGCAGAATAATGTCTGCTTTTATTTACCATGTTTATACTTTAGTAAAGACCTTCCACTCTATTCATTCCCATCATCACTAATGTACCATCTTTAAGTATTGCTCCACCATGGTAGGATCCAGCACAAACTGAGGAAACTTCATCCAATAATAAAACAGGTGTATCTACATGGTTTTTCTTACCTACGCCAAGCATACCAAAATAGTTATATGTATCTCCTCCCAAGACATACATTTTAGAATCCTGTGTTAAGAAATACCCACATTCATATGATGAAGATATTGCAACAACAATGTCCATTATTTTGGTTAGTGCTTCTGATTCAGGAGCAGGAAGACCAAATTTCCAGACACTGTAATCGGTTTTCAGAATATATCCAGTGGAAGCTGCAAGGACGTCTTCTGCAACTTTTGTATAGGACTGATATTTCACAGAATCTCCTGTAAATAAACACCAACCAGCAATATAGAGACAATTATCATTAGTTATGACCATTGAATACGTTCCAGCCATCGAGACCGATTTAGCATCTTTCATAATGAGTTTTGGTTTTATCACAGGTTCTTTACTTCCTGTTCCCAATTTACAATCAAAATTTCTGCCTATTCCCCATAAAGTATCATCTGACTTTATGTACAAAAAATCGTAATCTCCGGGGCCCTTGAATAATTTAGCTACACTAGTATCAAGTAATTCCCATGATTGTGACTGCTTGTAAACGCCATGATAAATAACGTTACCATTTGAAAACTGTTGGGTGTCATAACTGTCAATCATTTCTCCTGACCAATACAACGAACCGTCAGACTTCAAAATGAGGAGTGCAGTCCCACCTATGGCAGCATCTATAACATCATCCGCAATCTTAACAAAAGAATGTATCTCTGGTTCAGTGCAACCAGGAATCTGATGATTCTCATTACTCCCAGTTGCCCATGCAGTACCATCTTTTTTTATGATGATAGTGTTATAGGTTCCACAAATAAGCTGACTAACATCCTTTTGTACAACTACCGGAGTATACCTGTTAATATCTGTACCATCTCCCAACTGAAGTGCAGAGAGTTTTTCTAAATGAACACTTATAACTGCGATGATTCCTATACAGATAAGGAATTTCTTATTTAACGATAACAATTACATTTCCTCCTGCTATTTTGTCATCAACTGCTTCCCGATTTCCTAAAGTTTCATCTACTGTTTTTCCACTGATAGCTGTACAACTTTCTGTCCATGCAGTATTGATTGTTGTCGCAGGGTTAGCACCATGGATTGCCTGCCCATTAGTTCCTGGCAAACGATAGTAAAAAGGCCCATGTGAACCATCTTTTAACACTGGATTACCAGAAACTGTAGTACTTTCAGTAGGGATATCAAGATAGATCCCACTTTGCGTCCTGCCTGCAATTTCTGTAGTTTTGCCATTTTCGTCTTTTTTCCATACACCACTAACTACTGGCACTGTTAATGCAGGCGTTGTAGTTTGCTCGATGTAAGCAGAATTATTTTCAATATTTTTGTAATGCAAAACTTCCGAGTAACGGGAGAATCTTTCGTAGGTTTACCTCCTTCGGGGTTATTGGTCATGTGGCTATTTGTTTAAATGCATTTTCCATAAGCTAATTGAAACTGCAAGTAATACATTACTTTTAATAACATACAGAGGTGATGATCCCATCCATAGTTTTAAGAGTAAAAAGAAAGTTGCTTCATACTGATAAAAAGGGTAAGTATAGTAGGTGTCGATAAGGGATAAAAAGAAATTCACAATAATAATTTGAAAAATGCCTGTCCCGCTTGGATTACTTACTGTTCCTAATGCAATATTGAACAACAAGAATAGTCCCCAAAGGACCATGCCCCGCCCATTAAAAAGCATGAATGGAATTAAAATAATATTACTGAAAAGAGTAAGCAACGTAATTAGAATAGCAGAAAGCAATAGATTTTTAGTCATTACGGCACCTTCCATTTTTCCTCAGCTGCTTTTCAACGGCACCTGGAGTAAGAGAAATTTTCATTAACCCTTGACTGTTTAAAACAGAGGAAACATTATAAGCGCAGAAAAATCCACTTCCATCTCCTATTTCAAAAGCCTTGTCTATCATAGCTGCTTCTTGATCTGGAGTTGTATCAATATTGTATATATTAACAGTCTCTCCATTTTCTCTTTGAATGATGTCATTTACGTAATTAAATAAATCAGCTTGCTTTCCAACAAAGACACCGCTTGATGTTCGATAAGTTACATTATATTCATCTTCTGCTTCATAACTACCAGACGGATCATATAAAGTTTCTTCGTTTTCTCCAGATGGGTTACTAAAATGTACAGCTACGTGAGAGGCTCCCGCTGGATATTCCCACCATCGATTAGAATGAATAACAAGTATCGTAGTTTCCAATCCGAACAAATCCCTGAAATTTACCGGATTGTTCTGCACGTAGGTGTACCAGGTTTGAGGCAAAAAAAGGCACGTATTCTGTAGCTTCTGAGGTGATTCTTTGAGTTCAAGTTCCATAATAATCTTATCTTTCCGTATCGTTTTTACTGCATATCAGTTTGATTACAGGAGCCATGGCTTTCCTTACATTTTCAAGATTCCGTTCCGTTCTATGATTTGCGTAATGCCGGTTTTTTGATAATGCGGCATGCCCGGTGTTGTCATCTCTAATCAGGCCAACTTAAATAAATGACATATTTTTTTACGTTTTCTTATTCAATAAGTCCGAAATAATCTGACGCATAGAAAAGTTTTCCGTCTTGTGCCCTCATGTAACCACCATTAAAGCCATTACGGGGATAAAAATATATCATATTTTCATCCATAACCAGCACTTCTTCAAATTCAGCATCAACCAGAATTTCGTTATCTGTTGTTATTAATCCATATTGCCCATTTTTTTCGAAAAGAAGTCTTGTTGCATTTACCTCCCAAAAGGAATCATACTCGCAGGGAATCAGTTCATTTCCAAACGTATCAACAACACCGCAAAGGCTCGTCTGTTCGCTCGTTATAATCCTATAAGAATCAAAGGTATATAAATAATCACGGAATTCTTTTATTTCTGGGTTATACCACACAGCTTGATTCCCTTTCATGACCTGTATCCAGTCACCACGAATAAAAAGCCAGTCATCCTTGTAGGTATACCCTTCAGGTAAAAGAACTATTCTCCCTGTTGAATCTATGACCTTCTTTACATATCTTTCGTTTTTTTTTAACTGGACAATTGCATATTTGCCTTCAAATCCTGTTGAACTAACAACTTTCAAATCAAATGCGATGTTTCCTTGTTCATCAATAAATTGACTATATCCATCAGAAAATCTCCCGATACAAGCATAGCCACTAGAAAAATCGTGTCCTAAAGGATCATTAAGAAATAGAGTAATGACTTTTTCTCCTTGTCTGTTTATATACCCTAATTCGTTTTTCCCCTGTACATAATAGGCCAACCCGTTATCACTGAATGGTCCTATTGTTTTATAAGGAGTTTCCAAAACAATAGAACCTGTAGTGTCTATATAAAACTTTTTTCCATTTTGGCTTACTGCGGCCCAGCCATTGGAAAATTTAGTGTTTTGGTCATAAACGGGCGGAATAACCATATTTCCATCAATATCAATAAATCCATAGTTTCCACGCTTAAGCTTTAAGCAGTACAACCCATCATCAGCTGATACAATCTGAATCGTAATGAGTAAGAAAAGAATAAGTAATGCAAACCGTTTCATTTGTTAATTTCCTTTCCCTGAAATTAACCGGATTGTTCTGCACATAGGTAAACCAGTTTTGACGGGGGAAAATTCTTTGTACTCATCAGCTATGATTGTATCACGAAGATTAATTTCCATGATTATTGTTTCATAGTCTGAATAATGAATCCAAAATATTAATATTTTCTACGACTGAACTTCCTAAGCCTTTTTTCACGGCATACCAGTTCATATCGGAACCTAGCCAAAACTTTACTTTCTGAGAAACAAGTTCGTCTAAGATTGAGTTGGCATTTTTTGGAATTGTTTCGTTATTGACGATGAGGTATTCGAGGTTCTGAAACAGATGCAACTGTTCCCATAGGTTTGATGAATCGAAATTATCCAAACAATAAAATGCATTAAGAGAGTTTTTCGGGGATACACAGGCTATATCATAATTTGTAATAAAACACTCAGACAGGTATATCCCAGTTACATTTTCAAGTCTTCCTACAAAATTCAAGTTTTGAATAGACACGAAATCAAGTTTTAATCTATATGGCATTTTTATAGCATCAAAAAATTGAAAATCCGAATCTTCAAAACTGCAGTGATCAATTACAACAAGAGATAGGTTATTGAATTTTTCCAGTCCCTCAATATCAATTATATGATATATTCCGTGTAGAAAAAGTATTTCTGAATCGTTATGTAAATCGAAAGTTGTATATTTTTCACCCCTGCTCTTTACTATTACTGTTTCACCATACAGGGAGAAACCTACGAAAAACAATTGTAGAAGTAAAAGAAATCTTTTCATCATTTGTCCTACTTTGAGTAAATGGGAACAAAGACCCATTTTCTATTTTTAGAATCACTGATTTTACGTTTTTCTATCGTTACTGGTTCTAGTCCATCTGTCCTATACCGATTATATGTGGAAGTATCCTCATCCAAGTTTGTGTAATATTCGATATGTGTAGGTGGATTGTTTTCACCGTTATCAAAATAAAAGGCAAATCCAGTTGTGTTATTCTGAGGAGCACAAAACCGAAGATTGGGGTATTTGTCGTAAATATCACTTACAGTCTCAAGATCAATGGACCAATCTTCCCCATTTTGACCAAAAGGATTATCCCCATTGTTTACAGCAGCATTCCAGGCATAGACATCACATTGAGGATAATAGTTGCTCGATTTTGGTTGTATACTTGTGCTTGCTTTAGGTAAGGGAGTGGATACCCCAAAATTTTCATAAGGATTTTTGGTTCCGGAGTTTGCCATATCAAGTTTTGATGAAGTCGAAACTTTAACAGAACTATTGTTATCTGGAGTGACACTGATATTTTCTGTATCTTCTTTGTCACTTCCAGTCTGACATTCCAATCCGAACAAATCCCTGAAATTAACCGGATTGTTCTGGGCGTAGGGGTACCAGTTGTTGCCGTCGCGGATGGGGTCCATGGTGATAAGAAGAGTTAGTTGTGGTGTTTTCATTATTTTATAGAGGTTATTTCGTGAAATACATCTTTAAAATTTGACCGGATTTCTTATCAATTTCCATATAGGCTTCTCCTTTTGATGATGAGAATAATCCCAATCTCACCTTTTCAGTTACAATCCACACATCATTTTTCAGATTAGCTTCATAGTTATTTGAGCTTTTAATTTTCTGTCCATAAACTGGTTTCCACACGGCGATAGCTATCGAAATAGCTGTTTCGGCATTAGGAACAAATCCTTCAGAAGGTATATAACCTATAAACTTTTCTTCATCTTGCGAAAACACAGGAAAAGTCAAGCAATAAACAAATACCAATAGTATGACTTTAGTTATTCTTCTTTTCATTTGCTTCATCCTTTTTGCCCTTGGAATTACCGGTTATGAAATTAACAATATGATTTAATACGTTTTGGACAAAACCTATATTTTTGTCTTTATTATAGACCGAGGAACTTGTTGGCATATTATCAGCTATTAAAGTTGTTTTTCCAGTTATTGGATCATAAACTTTTAGTTTTCCCATTGGTGTAGCAACATAAAATGTTACATTTTTGTGCTGAGCAGTGTTCTTGTCAGTTTTCGAAAAATTTTCATTATCATACAACGGATCGTAGGCAGCATGTGTATGGAGATAAGCTTCAACTTTTGCAAATGGTGGGACTGACATTATTACACTGCTAGGACCTCCTGTGCTTGGTACTGTGTAGGTATAACCTGTTCCAGATTGGTAAACGCTGGCTCCATATTCCCTATTTTCAAAAATAGAATCGTCATTGTAAGTTAATCCAAAATCTATAGCAGCATCTTCAACAGTCTTAAAAATATCTCCAGCTTTTAATCCCCACAAATCCACGAAATTAACCGGATCGTTCTGCACGTAGGTGTACCAGATATGAGGCAAAAAAAACGGTATGTCTTTAGATTGTATTCGTTTTGTATCAGCAGCCTGTATCAAATCAAATCCTCATCTCATCGTTACAACATATCATTTTCACTAC
>JAZLJW010000305.1:0-30476 GCA_045597345.1 Treponemataceae bacterium | reverse complement strand
TAGAGGTTATGAGAACCTACCTGAACGACAACTGGTCATTTGTTATTGAAGGCGCTGACCCCGCCACATCGCAGACTGTCCGCGTACCCCATACCATGGCAGAAACGCCATTCAACTATTTTGACGAACATCTCTACCAGAAAAAAGCCTGGTACCGCCGCACTCTGGAAATTGACGCTGCCGACAAGGGAAAATCCCTGCTGCTCACTTTTGAAGCCGTGGGCCATCAGGCTACCGTGTTCGTCAATGGCACGGAACTGTACACCCATCGGTGCGGGTACACTGCCTTTACCGTAGATATCAGCAAAGCCGTTCAGTACGGGGCTGCCAATGAACTTGCTGTCCTGGTAGATTCCAACGAAACCCTGAACCAGCCGCCGTTCGGTTTTGTCATCGATTACATGACCTATGGCGGTATCTATCGTGATGTATATCTGGATGTGAAAAACGCCATCCATATTGATGATGTGTTCGCCAAGCCGGTGGTGCTGACGGAAATGGATGAAAATTCGGTGAAGAACAGGGATCTGGTAGCGGGAAGGGTACTGTCTGATGTTGTGGTTTGCGGGATAGCATCGGCCCCAGGGGGCCTCAGCGAAAATGATGTTGCCACGGGTCTTCAGATAGAACAGATTCTTATAAGCCCAGAAGGCGATGAGGTGGTTCGGACTACGGAGCCGGTAGCCAGCCTGGCCCGCACCGAAATTTGTCTGGAAGCCAGCGGCCTGCAGCTGTGGGACGTAGATTCTCCGTCTCTCTATACCCTGTACACCCGGCTCCTTACTGCAGACGGCGATGAACTTGATTCCCGCACTGACACCATCGGTTTCCGGAAAAGCCGGTTCACCAAAGACGGCTACTTCCTCAACGGCCGCCGGCTGAAAATCCGCGGGCTTAACCGTCATCAAAGTTATCCCTATGTGGGATACGCCATGCCGAAAAGCATGCAGGAATTTGATGCCGAGATCCTGAAGAACGAACTGGGCCTTAACGCCGTGCGCACCAGCCACTATCCCCAGAGCCAGTATTTTATTGACCGCTGTGACCAGCTGGGCCTTCTGGTGTTTACTGAAATTCCTGGCTGGCAGCATATCGGTGACGATGCATGGCAGGATGTAGCCGTACAGAATGTACACGACATGGTGGTGCAGTACCGCAATCATCCTTCTATAATATTGTGGGGAGTCCGCATCAATGAAAGCCGCGATGATGACGCCTTTTACCAGCGCACCAACGACCTGTGCCGCCTGCTGGACCCGACCCGTCTGACTGCCGGCGTAAAAGCCGGTACCCAGATGTCGTTTCTGGAAGACGTGTACACCTACAACGATTTTTCATTCAGTGGCGGAGACCTGACCAAACCAAAAGTAGTGGAACATGCCTGCCTTGAAAAAAAACAGGTAACGCCTGATACCAGCCGCCCGTACTTTATCAGCGAATATAACGGCCACATGTTCCCTACCAAAACCTTTGACAGCGAAGACCACCGCCGGGAACATGCCCTGCGCCACGCTGCCGTTCTGAACTCAGTGGCTGCCCGTCCTGAAGTCTGCGGCAGTTTCGGCTGGTGTATGGCTGACTACAACACTCACAAAGACTTTGGCAGCGGTGACCGCATCTGCTATCACGGTGTTCTTGATATGTTCCGGAACCACAAGCCTGCCGCCGCCGTCTACGCCAGCCAGGCTCCGCTTAGCAGTGGTGCTGTTCTGGAGCTGGCTACCACCATGGATATCGGTGAACATCCCGCCTGCCTCAGAAGCGATACCGTTGTCTTTACCAACGCCGACAGCATCCGGTTCTATAAAAACGACCAGTTCATCAAAGAGTTCAAGCCGGCAGAAGACTCGGCATTCCGGCATCTGGCTCACGGCCCTGTCTTTATTGATGACTTTATCAGCGAGAACATGCAGAAAGCTGAAGGCTGGAGTAATAAAAAGACGGCTCTGGTAAAAACCTGCCTGAACGCTTTTGCCCGCTACGGCAACAAAGGCATTACCCCAAAAGTTATGTGGGCCGCAGCACGGCTTATGCTGTTCCACGGCCTTAAAATGAGCGATACCACGCCGCTGTATAATAAATACGTGGGCGATTGGGGCGGAGAAGCAACAACTTACCGTTTTGAAGCAATTTCCGGCGGCCGCGTGGTGGCAACCCGTTTCTGCGCACCGGCAACTTCCGTGCATCTGGCCGCCGACGTAAGCAGCACTAAGCTTCATGAAGACACCACCTACGACGTTGCTGCAGTGCGCCTCCGCATGACAGACCAGAACGGCAACCTGCTGCCTTTCTACGGCGATGCAGTGTCAGTACAGGTAGAAGGCGCCATTGAGCTCATCGGCCCGAACCTTGTGCCCATGCGCGGCGGTTGTGCCGGTGTCTACGTGCGTACCCGCGGGTCTGACTCGGTAGGGGAGGGCAAACTGACCCTGACCGCCCCCGGTGCAGAACCGGTAACCGTCACCTTTATGGTTACTGCTGACTGAGTCACCAGTGCAGCCGCAAGGTACGCACAATCAAAAGAAGTCCGCATGATACATGAATCTGCTGAAAAGTAGTAACAAATTGCAGAAAATATCGGCTTTGTTACTACTTTTCGGTCTGAGAGTGACCTGGGGGCATGAAAGTCATGCACTGATGCACTGATTACACTAAAACAATGTGGTCGTTTCCCGTCATAAGATAAACGTACTTCCTGATCAGACGTTCATCGGCTTTGTCAAAATATCTCAGGACAATACTGTTATTGTTCTGAGAGCCTTTTTGTATCATAGCCCGTAGTCCGACAGAAATGGGAGCTTCTTCTGGATTATGACCGAAATAAGGATTATCGGGGTCATAGGGAAAACACCACGTGTTATCAAGATACTCACACGTTTGCCAGTGTTCACAAAGTGTTGCAAAATATTTGGAATCCAGTTTTTTTATTCTGTTATACAGAATAATTGCTCTGAATCTGTTCAGGATTTTCATGCAGGCCCTCTCATTTGTCACAGAGTTACTACATACCCTAGAAAACTTTTCCTGCAGTGTAAAAAAAACGAAGGTCTCAGTCAACGCGATTTTTTTTACATCTCATCGTTTTCGTCCTAGGGTATCAGTATGAACCTTGCTGAACTTGACCGGATGTATGTTGTAGATGTTGCTGAGTACGGCATTCGTATGCTGACTCTGTGGCCAAAAGACCAGTGGGTACCGTTTGGTAATCTGATAACGGTGTCAGAAGCACTGGAGCTGGCAAAAAAGAATTCCTGGAACTTCTGGGCATGCGAAGGCGCAGATCTTCAGTGCTTCCTGGACACTAAAAAGCTTAATGACTCAGTCCATCTGCCAAGCGAATTCCTTTCAGAGTACATTGTCGCCCGCTTGAGCGGCAGAGCTGAACCCTGGGATACAGAACACGCCATCGATAACTTTCAAAAGAATATCTTTTCCCAGTTAAATATGGTTTTTGGATTTTCTGAATACCGGTACCAAGACGACCTGTTCCTTGAAACCATGGATGATCCACTGGGTATTTTATCTAAAGGCCCCATAGAAAATGTTTTTTTACGTACCTTTGTCGAAAAATGTTCCTGTGAACTTACGGTAAAGCACATGCAGGGTGATACCTACGGCATATATCTTGGCGACGACGTAAAAGCCATATATACCGTCGAGTTTTCAGATGATGACAAAACCTTTTCCATTTCGGACTTTTCATACTGTCATGGCGAACAGCTCTCACAATGGCTTACCCAGTTTGCTGATCTCAAAAACTTCAGGGGAAAATTTCCCTTTTATAAAATCGGCGAAGCTAAGAATCTCATTTCACCAATCCTTGATAAAATCGTGGAATCGCAGAATTACCGTGATGGCAGCTATATCCTGAAATTACTGTCGGTACCGGTTCATAAAGGCAGTCTGCTTTCGTCGCTATACGAAGAGTGGTTTTCCCTCAATCATGAGCATTTCTTTTCTCAGACCATCAAAAAGGGTGATGAAGTAATAGATGTCTGTAAGAAAAGTTTCGGGTATTTCAGGGATGATGATGAAACCTTTGACTTTTATCTTCTGGAGGTAGAATCCTTTGGACAAGCGTGGACAAAAGCTGATACGGACATTTTTTATCCTCACTACTGCCTCAACTCTGCCACTATGCGGCTTCCTGACCATGCCGTTACCAGAATTGCTAAGGGCGCATTCAAGGATATTCATATGTGTTCCCTTACGATTCCCGATTCAATAGTAGAAATTGAAGACGGCGCCTTTGAAAATGTTGATGGTCTTGAAGAATGTATCATACCGGAACACTGTGTGTATTCAGACAACGCATTTGTGAACTGCCCGCACACAAAAAGGGAATATCAGATGTGCAGCAATTTTCCTGACAGTAAGCCGTGTTATGCAACTATAGAAGACGATGACGGAAACGATATCGGTATCTGTATTGATAGAAGCGGATATGACAAGCGGATGTTCGGAAAAGTGATTCTGCAGGTGGAACCATTTTCTGATGATGAATATCTTGATACGGAATATTACGGATACTTGCCCTTTGAAGTCAGAAAAACACCAAAGCTGCTGGTTCCGACGGTGAACCATGGGTTATCGCAGAAACAGATAGCTCTTGTTATGAACTATATTCAGGAAAACTGCGCTGCAATTCTGGAATGTGCTGCCGGCACCCGCGACAAACTGCCGTAATCCTAGTTCTCTACTGCCGCTGTCAAGATTTCTGCCCGGTTACACATAAACCACCGGAAACATCAGCTTTTGCTGGCAGTTTATGTGTAATCTCAAAGAAACCTCAAGGCTGGGTATTACTTGTTCTTAGCCAGCGCTTCAGCCAGTTGTGCTTTGAGAGTCTCAATCTCTTCTGCCTGTTTCTTCAGCACAGCTTCATCCTTGGCGCGCTGACGGGCTTCTCCCTGAGCAATTCCTTCTTCCCGTTCTTCACGTAACTTCATAGCTAATGTCATAAATTCGCGCCTCCAGGGTTCGTTTTGCTTTGCAGTTTCTACTGCAGATTCAATAGTCTTGGTAAGAGAGCCTTCTGCTTCTGAGGTCCGGACATACTTCAAAAATCTCTTTACGTTTTCATTTGATGAAGATTCCCAGGCACTTGCATTATAAAATACATTGGTTGTCATGTCATCATAAAGCGGTTCTGCCTCTGGAACCTCTGTACATCGCCGCTTGAATGTGTATCTTGGCAACTTCTTGGCAAAGGGGTCGTTCAGGCAGATAAAGACTACATAGCTTTCCTTCAAATCCTTGTAATCAATGGAACGGTCCAGCTGGTCCATATCCAGCATTGACTGGTAATAGCGTGCCCGCTTCAACAAATCCTTGCTGTTTACGGTCTGTATTTCAAGATCAATTACATGGTCTGAATCACGTACGTAAACATCAAAGCACACACCCCGTGAGCGATAATCCTGTTTTGCTTCCTGATGTGAATTCTGGTACTCAATGTGGTCAACTTTAATATCCAGTAACGTCTCCACAACCTGAGTACAGATTCTTGGGTCTTTCATGACTTTACAAAACATGAAGTCGTCGGCGAAAGTTAAATCTTCGTATTTCTTTTTCATCACCTATTCCTTTGCAGGAACCGTTTTAAATTCCTGCATATAGGTATATGTACGTCTGAGAGAAAAAAAAATTGCAGTTTTAGAGAAAAATATGAAAAAAAATGGACTGCACAGAAGTGCAGCCCGAAAAGCGAATTTTTCGCCGCCGGCTATGGCGACAGTGCCTTAGTTGGTGGCTGCTTCCAGTGCGATTTCCATCATGCCGGTGAAGGTTTTTTCACGTTCTTCAGAAGTGGTGGCTTCTCCGGTTACAATGTGGTCAGAAACAGTCAGCAGTGCCAGACCCTGACGGCCGTATTTGGCAGCCAGCGTAAAGAGTTCGGCAGATTCCATTTCAACACCAAGAACACCGTATTTTGCCCACAGCTTCCAGTTTTCGTTTTCGTCATAGAACAGGTCGCTGGAAATTACGGAACCTACCAGTGGTTTGATTCCTTTTGCCTGTGCTGCATTGTATGCCTTCATCAGCAGTTCAAAGTTTGCTGTCGGGGCAAAGTGCAGGTCGCCAAAGCGCTGGTTCATCATGCTTGAGTCTGAACAGGCGCTCTGGGCAATAATGATGTCGCGTACTTTGGTGCTTTCGTGAATGGCACCACAGGTACCGATGCGGATAGCTTTCTGTACGCCGTAGAACTGGAACAGTTCGTTTACGTAGATTGAAAGGGAAGGCTGGCCCATACCGGTACCCTGAACAGAAACACGTTTACCTTTGTAGGTTCCGGTGTATCCGAACATGTTACGTACGGTGTTGTAGCATTCAGCGTTCTCTAAAAAGTTTTCAGCAATAAATTTGGCCCGTAATGGGTCTCCTGGCAGCAGAACTGCCTCTGCAATCTGGCCTTCTTTGGCCGCAATATGTGTACTCATACTGCACAGTATAGCACAATCGGCACGATACGTAAGCCTTTTGAAATATCAGCCGGAAAATGATATACTATCTGCTGGTGGGACTATGGCAAAACAAAAATCAACTGTATACGACGAATCAAAAATCCAGACGCTTTCTTCTCTTGACCACATCCGGCTTCGTCCCGGTATGTACATTGGTCGTCTGGGTGACGGATCCAACCAGAATGATGGTATCTATATTCTGTTAAAAGAAGTAATTGATAACTCTATTGATGAATTCATCATGGGCAATGGCCGCCGCATTGATGTAGAAGTAAAAGATAACCGGGTAAAGGTTCGGGATTACGGCCGCGGTATTCCGCTGGGAAAAATCGTAGACTGCGTATCCATCATTAATACCGGTGCAAAATACAATGACGATGTATTCCAGTTCTCCGTTGGTTTGAACGGTGTCGGTACCAAAGCCGTAAACGCACTGTCGTCTTCTTTCCGCGTCATGTCGGTCCGCGATGGAGAATGTGCAGAAGCCATCTTTGAACACGGTAAACTGGTTTCCAATAAGAAGGGTAAGGTTAAGGAAAGCGTAAAGAACGGTACCTATGTAGAATTTGTGCCGGATTCTGCTCTGTTCGGCGACTATAACTTTAACCAGGAATTCGTAGAAAAACGGATCTGGAACTATGCCTACCTGAATGCCGGTCTTACTCTGGTATACAACGGCCAGAAAATCTACAGCGAAAACGGTCTTTTAGACCTGCTTACCAAGGAAATTGAAGGCGAAAGCATTTATCCCGTTGGATACTATAAAGGCAAGCAGCTGGAATTCTCCTTCAGTCATACCAATGCTTACGGTGAGAACTATTTCTCCTATGTAAACGGCCAGTACACCAGCGATGGCGGTACCCACCTGGCAGCATTCAAGGAAGGCTTCTTAAAAGGCGTGCAGGAATTCTACCGCAAGGCCTACAAGAGCGAAGATGTTCGCGACGGTATGATTGCTGCCGTTACGGTAAAAATAAAGGAACCGGTATTTGAAAGCCAGACCAAGAACAAACTGGGAAATACCGATGTCCGCAGCTGGATTGTCAACGAAACAAAAAGTGCCATTGTCGACTATCTGCACCGGAATGCCGATGCGGCCCAGAAACTGGAATCAAAAATCCAGGCCAACGAAAAACTGCGTACTGAGCTGAACAGCGTAAAAAAAGAGGCAAAGGAAGCAGCCCGCAAAATCAGCCTGAAAATTCCAAAACTGTATGACTGTAAGTATCACATAGAAGATGGCGCAAAAGGTGAAAACAGCATGATTTTCTTAACGGAAGGAGATTCTGCAACGGGAGCCATGACTCACTGCCGCGATGCCATGACCCAAGCGTTGTTCAGCCTTCGCGGTAAAGTTGAAAACATGTGTGGCCGTAAGCGCACTGATATTTACAAGAACCAGGAGCTGTTCAACCTGATGATGGCTCTGGGTATTGAGCAGGACGTGGCAAATCTGCGCTACAGCAAGATTATCATTGCAACAGATGCCGATAACGACGGTTTCCATATCCGTAACCTGCTGCTCACGTTCTTCCTGGGATTCTTTGAAGAACTGGTTACCAGTGGCAAGGTGTTTATTCTGGAAACGCCGCTGTTCCGTGTACGCAACAAGAAAGATACCCTGTACTGTTATACCGAGGCTGAACGTGATGCTGCCCTGAAAAAACTGGGAAGTACTGCAGAAGTTACCCGATTCAAAGGTCTTGGTGAAATCAGCCCGAAGGAATTCGGACCCTTTATCGGAGAAGATATGCATCTGGTACCGGTAGAAGTGCAGAATATTGCCAATGTGCCAAAACTGCTGGAGTTCTATATGGGTAAGAACACTCCTCAGCGCCGCGAGTTCATCGTCAACAACCTGCTGGAAGAGATAGACGCATAGTTGAAAAATCTATCGGTGTAGCAGCCTGTCATCCCAGACCTTGCACTGTCATACCAGACCTTGCACTGTCATCCCGAACTTGATTCGGGATCTCTAATGCAGAAGCTGAATCAAGTTCAGCATGACATATGCTTATTATCAGCATGGCACGGATGCCACTCAACCGACATTTTCTGTAAATAAGTATATTAATAACATTATTTTCATAGACGGTCTTTTTTTTGGATTTTATATTTAAAGGCATGTCTAGTATTAAGAAACTACTTGTGGGGCTTGAGACTAAGTACAAAGTCAGTGCTGTGTGTGCCCCAATTGCCATCATGGGTGAAGTTCTTATGGAAGTTCTTATCCCGCTGATTATGGCAAAAATCATCGACGTAGGCATGGCAAATAAGGATGCCCAGTTTGTTATTGTGTATGGCCTCCTTATGATTGGTTCGGCCCTGCTGTCACTTGCATTTGGTGTAGGAGCCGGCCGTCTGGCTGCCGTTTCTGCACTGGGCTTCAGCCGCAACCTGCGTAAACGCCTGTTCAGTAAAGTACAGGACTTTTCTTTTGGGAACGTTGATAAATTCAGCACCGCTTCTCTGGTAACCCGCCTTACCACAGACGTTACCAACTGTCAGAACACATTCCAGATGATTATCCGCATGTGTATCCGTGCTCCATTCATGTTCATCGCCGCCATTTTCCTCAGTTTCAGAATCAACAGCGAACTGGCCATGATTTTCATTGTTGCCATCCCCTGTATCCTGATTCCGGTACTCATCATCATGCGTAAGGCATTTCCGCTGTTTGAAGCCATGATGAAAAAGTACGATGGCCTTAACGCAACGGTTCAGGAAAACCTGACCGGTATCCGTGCCGTAAAGGCGTTTGTCCGCGAGGACCACGAATCCCAGAAGTTCCGCGATGCCGCTGATGCTGTCCGCGTCATGCAGGTAAAGGCAGAACGCCTTGTCATTCTGAACTTCCCTATCATGATGATGGTCATGAACCTTTCCATGATTGCCATTTTCTGGTTCGGCGGTAACCTGATTATCGGCGGCAGCATGCAGACCGGTGAACTCATCAGCTTTACTACCTATCTGTTCCAGATCCTCATGTCCCTCATGATGATTTCCATGATTTTCGTCATGCTGGTGCTTTCACGGGCATCCCTGAAACGTATCGTAGAAGTTCTTGATGAAGAACCCGATATCAAGAATCCTGCCGGTGTGGCTGCCGATGCCGTATCAGAAGGTCCTGCCGATGGTGCCATCAAGTTTACCGATGTGTCATTCAGTTATGATAAGCGTCCTGAGACCGCCGTACTTCGGAACATCAATCTGGACATCAAGGCTGGTCAGACTGTCGGTATTGTCGGTGGAACCGGTTCTTCAAAATCCACACTGGTTATGATGATTCCCCGCCTGTATGATGTACTGAGCGGTTCTGTAGAAGTTGGCGGAAAGAACGTTAAGGAATACTCCATGGAAGCCCTGCGCGACAGTGTTGCCATGGTTCTGCAGAAAAACGTTCTCTTCAGCGGTACCATTGCCGAAAACCTGCGCTGGGGTAACCCGGATGCCACCGATGAAGAGCTGGTAGAAGTATGTAAGATTGCCAGCGCCCATGACTTTGTTTCCGGATTCCCTGAAGGCTATGCAACAGAACTGGGGCAGGGTGGTGTAAACCTTTCCGGTGGTCAGAAACAGCGTCTGTGTATTGCTCGGGCTTTGCTGAAAAAACCAAAGATTCTTATTCTTGATGATTCTACCAGTGCTGTTGATACGGCAACTGATGCGTCTATCCGCAAGGCTCTTGCAGAAACTCTGCCGGAAACGACTAAAATCATCATTGCCCAGCGCCTGTCATCCGTAAAAGATGCCGACGTGATTTTCGTCCTTGATGAAGGTGAAATCAACGCTTTTGGTACCCACGAACAGCTGCTTGAAACCTGTGATATTTACCGCGAGGTATATGAATCACAGCAGAAAGGCAATGACGACTTTGATGAGCCGGAAGCTGACGTAATTATTACCGAAGAAGATGTGAAAAAGCAGAAAGAAGCAGCAGCCGCTGCCGAAAAAGGAGGTTTCTGATGCCAGGACCAGGACCACGCGGGCCAAGAGGAATGAAACCTCAGAAACCAAAGAATACCAAACAGACCATTGGAAGACTGTTTTCGTATCTGGGTAGCTATAAACTTATTCTTGTTATCGTATTTTTCTGTATTCTCATTAATGCAGGTGCTCAGATCCTGAGTAACTACATGATCCGCCCGATCCTTAACGACTACATTATGCCGTTAATCGGACAGCAGAATCCGGATCTGACCAGATTTGCCACTCTGCTGGGGACCATGCTGATTATTTATGTGTTTGGTGCAGTAGCCAGCTGGCTGAACGCCCGCCTGATGCTGAAAGTTTCAACCGGTACGCTGTACAAGATCCGTACCCAGCTGTTTGAACACATGGAACTGCTGCCCATCAAGTATTTTGATACCCATACCCATGGCGACCTGATGAGCCGGTACACCAACGATACCGATACGCTCCGCGATATGCTGAGTCAGGCTTTGCCGCAGCTGTTCTCATCTACGCTGACTGTTGTATCGTCATTCATCATGATGCTGGTGCTGAGCCCCTGGCTGCTTCTGATTATGCTGGTGGCTATTGTGGTTATCGTAGCCCTGACCGGCGCCATCGGAAAGCGGTCTGCAAAGGCATTCCGTGACCAGCAGAAAGCTATCGGTAAGGTAAACGGATACATTGAAGAAATGATTGAAGGACAGAAGGTTGTTAAGGTTTTCTGTCATGAAGAAAAAAGCCGGAAAGAGTTCAACGAACTGAACGATGCGCTGTGCGAAGCCGGTACCCGTGCCCATACCATGGCAAACATCATGGGGCCAACCATGAACAACATGGGGCACATCAACTACGCCGTTACTGCCATGGCTGGTGTCATGCTGATTATTGCCGGAGCTTCTGACCTGGGAACGGTTGTTGCTTTCCTGAACTACAGCAAAAACTTTATCCAGCCAATTTCGCAGCTGGCCCAGTTGTTCAACGGAATTCTCAATGCCCTGGCCGGTGCCGAACGTATCTTTGGTGTTATTGATGAACCGGTGGAAACTGATGACGGCTATGTTACTCTGGTAAATGCCAACATTCTGCCGGACGGCACGGTAACTGAAAGCTTCATGTCTACCGGTGAATGGGCTTGGAAGCATCCACATCAGGCAGACGGTACCGTTACCTACACTCCGCTGAAAGGTGAAGTACAGTTTGATGATGTTACCTTTGGCTATGTTGAAAACAAGACGGTTCTGCACGATATTGACCTGACGGCAAAACCGGGACAGAAGATTGCACTGGTAGGTTCTACCGGTAGCGGTAAGACAACCATTACCAACCTGATCAACCGGTTTTATGATGTGGTGGCTGATGATGAAGGTGCCAGCAAAATCCGTATTGACGGCATCAATGTGTCGAAAATCAAGAAGGCAGACCTGCGCCGTTCCATGAGTATGGTTCTGCAGGATACCCATCTGTTTACCGGAACCATTGCAGAGAACATCCGCTTTGGTAAGCTGGATGCCAGTATGGCAGAGGTAGAAGCTGCGGCAAAACTTGCCAATGCCGATTACTTTATCCGCCACTTAAGCGAAGGCTACGATACGGTTATTACCGGTGATGGTGCAAACCTGTCTCAGGGTCAGCGTCAGCTTCTGGCTATTGCCCGTGCAGCAGTTGCCAACCCGCCGATTCTTATTCTTGATGAAGCTACCAGCTCCATTGATACCCGTACCGAAGCCCTGATTCAGGCCGGTATGGACAGTCTGATGAAAGGACGCACCACGTTTGTCATTGCCCACCGCTTAAGTACGGTCCGCAATGCTGACAAGATTGTGGTTCTTGAAAACGGTCATATCATTGAGCAGGGTAACCACGATGAACTGATCGAGAAGAAGGGGCGGTATTATCAGTTGTACACCGGTAATTTCGCTGAGAACTGAAAACATATCATCTGCTAAGTGACAGGGACTGCCCTCCCGGCGGAAACCTGACCGACTCCACAGCCTCGCTGCGCTCAGAAAGTGTCGTCGGTCAGAACCTCGCCTACGGGCAGTCCCTGTCGCATTTTAAACTGGTGTTTTCAGTTCTCGCTTTCATGGGGAAGGGGAGTTTCGCTGCGCTCAGAAAGTTCGGATTGTCAGAACCCTGGCTCCGCCCGCTCCCCTTTTCGCATAGTTAGTGAGTGTTTTCAGTTCTCGCTTGTATGGGGTGGGGGGCCTCGCTGCGCTCTTTTGCGAAAAATGAGTGGTGGAAGATGGGCTGCTTTGCCGTAATGGCAGATGGCATAGGGTATGGAGCCACGCCGAAGGCGGCCACTGGACTGAGCGGAGTGAAGGAAGCGGCTGGAGCGGTAGCGGAATGGCGGAACACCCGACGGCAGCAACGGTGCCGGATGCCCAAAAAAAATTGATTTTTTTCACTATCACCTTGATATGGGGTGAGGATGTGTTATATATAGGGTATAAAAGATTTCTCTTAACGGAGGTACCTTATGGAAAAGAAAAATGTATCAAAAATTGTGACTGCAGTTGTAGTAATTGCGCTGATTGCAGTAATCGTGCCACAGTGCTGCACCATCATCGAACCGAACGAAGTTGGTGTAGTAAAGACTATGGGAAAAATTGACCATGAACTGGACAGGGGATCAGGTTTTAATCTGAAGGCTCCTTTTATCCAGAGTGTCGTAAAACTGGACATGAGCCCACGCACCTATAATATGAACTTCTCGTTTGGCTCAGACAGTGCCGTAACAAAGGATATGCAGTCAGTTGGCCTTTCTGCCACACTGGTATATAAATTCAGCGAAGACGGCATCATGAACTATGTGACCAACTTTACCCAGAGCACTTTGGAAAGCCGCTTCAAGAGCAATACTCAGGCTGCCGTAAAAGCAGTTGTTGGTAAATACTCAATTTATGACCTGACTTCTTCTACCATCGAAATTGCAGATGAAGTAAAACGGTCGGTAAGCGCCATGTCTGCTGATATGCCTATTGAAATTACTTCAGTAAACATCAGTAACTGGGACTGGTCTGCTGAATTTGACAAAATGATTCAGGACACCATGAACGCTACCCAGCGTGAAAAGACTGCAAAGGCAGAAGTTGCCATTGCTGAAGCCAGTGCTCAGAAAGAAGTTGCAGAAGCAAAAGCAAAACTTGAAGCTGAAAGACTGAATGCAGAAGCTGTAAAAGTTAAGGCTGATGCAGAAGCAGAAGCCA
The DNA here is from genome assembly GCA_045597345.1 of Treponemataceae bacterium. Classification (GTDB taxonomy): domain Bacteria; phylum Spirochaetota; class Spirochaetia; order Treponematales; family Treponemataceae; genus Treponema_I. The sequence continues at coordinate 16,846 of JAZLJW010000305.1, read as the reverse complement.
TGAAAATCAAGAATAATGCTATTAAGGAAACCCTGCAGATGCAGCGGGAAACCTGGGAACATGAAGAAAAGATGGCATACTACCAGAAATGGGATGGTCGTCTTGAAGGGGCAGCCGCATCCAGCTTTATCGTAACGCCAAACTATTCCGGTTTGAGTATCGAAACAAAATAACCATGTGACCCGTTGAGGCCGGCATGGAATGAAAAGGCAGCTGCCGATGGGTAGCTGCCTTTTTTTTATGCTTCAGGGGTATATTTGCCGCTTAGGGCAAGCATGGCAAACATATACAGACAGTTATCGTAGTAACAGCGCTCACCGGTCCTCAGTGGCGTTTCCCAGAAACGGCGGACAATTTTTTCTGCGGCATCTTTTGCTGCCGGCGAACAGGCCAGCGTGGTCTGTGCCAGGGTTGCCAGTAATCCAATGGGATGCAGCGCCTTTTCTGCCTCTCCCTTTTCGTTTTTCACAACTGTTCCGTCAATGGCATATTTCATGAAGTCTTCCGTAGGAATGTCTGCAAAGAACCGTACCAGATTATCGGCAATCTTTGAAAACTCCTTGTTTTCTCCATGCCAGAGCACATCCAGCCCTATATTTGCTCCGGTTCTGTAGGCATCGCTGAAAAAGTCTCCGTGGTTTTCCGGTGGCCCGTAGGGATTGGGCGTACCGTCAAAATTGGCATATTCCGGGTTCATGCCGGTTACCGGATGACAGGCCTTTACCAGAAAAGCGCGGCTTGCTTCTTCTGCCCGTTTCCAGAAAGGACGGTCAGCTTCATCTGCCCACAGGGCAAAGTAATGGTAGAAATGCATCAAATGATACGAAGGATCGCTGAACGGGCAGGCCGGCACAAAGGCAATGAGCGCTTCATCTTTTTTCCACATGGGAAGTTCGTGATGCAGCACTGTCCGTAAAATCTTTTTTGCCCAGGCGGTATAGTCATAGATGCCTTCTCCATCGCCCCATTTTTTTCCTGCAAGAAACAGGGCCATGGCATAGAATTCTTCGCCGTCCGGTGCAGGTCCGAAAAAGTTCTTCTTGCCGTCAGGGGCAACTGACCAGGCAAAATAGCCTTTCATGAAACCTTCATCCATGTACATGAATTCCATGGAAAACTTCCACATGCGGTCAAAAATATCCTTGCGGTTCATCATCACCGCCATCATCATGCCGTAAGACATGCCTTCGGTTCTGGCATCACAGTTGCCGGTGTCCATAAAATAGCCCGTGTCCCGCAATCCTTCAAAGTAAAAGCGGTCGTGGCCTTCGGTAATGGTGTAGTAGGCTTCGTACACCCGACTTTCAATTTCTTCGGGGGTATAGCCATAGTCTAAAAAGGTGTTTTTCATACTGCCAGTATACGCTATCAGTGAGATTTTGTGCGGATTACATATAAAACTGGTGCGAAGCCTGATGATTGGGCGTGCTTATATGTAAATTTTGAGCAGAGTGGAGAGCAGATTACATAGAAAAAGCCTGAGAGAAGGTGATTTATATGTACGGTCAGGGACGAAAAAGCTGCAGGGGCCGGATGAATTACATATAAGGGGCTGAAATCTTGTAGGTTGCCGGGTTTTTATATGTAATCGGGCGAAAATCCGGGAAAGAACGCAAGATTTATTCTGTTTTTCCAAAGATGCCGTAGATAAGGCATGAACCAAGCCCAAAGGCGGCGGCCGCAAGCAGGTTCAGTTCAGGCTTCAACAGCCACAGGGCGCCTCCCAGAAACACTCCGGCCGTAACCAGAATATCCCGGTACAGGTAAAAGGCTCCAAAATAGATGGACTCTTTTCCTTCCGGCGCCAGATCCATAATCTGGGCTTTCCGCACCGGCTCGCCGAATTCCTTGAATCCCCGGATGATAAAGGCAATAACCAGCAGCGGATAGTTTCGTGATACCAGCAGCACAAGCGGAAACAGCACGTAGAGGATGAACGTGGTCATGATGAATCCTTTCTTTTTGAACAGATCACCCACCAGACCCACCAGCACGTAGGAAAAAATGGCGCAGCACATTTCAATGGTGGTCAGGGTTCCAAAAAGGGTACCGGAAATACGGGCGCCTTTTTCGTATTCCATGGCCCAGATGGCAATGTAGGCGTAGGGAATCTGGGAGCAGAATTTGGCCAGAATGTCTGAAACAAGCAGTATCTGCAGCTGCCGCGGAAAATGATGGGGCAGAATGGCCACGAACCGGTCTGCCTTTTTTTCTTTGGGCGGATTTTTCTTCAGGAAGGATTGCTGGACCATAATGCCGAAAAGACTGCAGACAATGGCCATGATGAATGCCAGTTTTATGCCTTTTTCAATGCCGAAGGTGTCTACCAGAACGCCGCCCAGAAGGGGACCGATGGCCTGAGGCACCCGCTTGATCAGGGAGTGGAGGGATACGCCGAAAACCTGTTTGTTTTTGGGAATTTCGTGGCGGATTAAGTCCATGTAGGCCGGCATGGAAAGACTGGACCAGGAAAGAAAAAACACTGATCCTACGATGATGGAAACCCAGCCGGGAAAAAGGATGACGATAAGATAGCCGGTGATGGCAAAGATATTGAAAAAGAGCAGGGCTCTTTTGTAGCCGAACTTATTGGAAATCCAGCCGCCGGGAAAGGAGTAGACGGCAGAAAGAAAGTTATCAAGAGCGTTGAGGATTGAGGGGGCAAAAAGGGATGCGCCGGTGGCCACCAGATAGACGGGCAGGTAGCGTTCGCCGATTTTTTCTCCTAATCCCACAAGAATGACGGTAAATATTAATGCTCCGGTTCCAGAGGAAAGAGCTGTTGCTGCAATGGATTTCCTGGTGTTGCTCATGGGGGCATTATAGGATATTCCACGCATAAAAAAAACTCTCCACCGGAAAGCCGGCAGAGAGTTTTATATATCAGCGTAATCTGATTACATCAGTTTTCTGAACATTGCTTCAAAGTCAGCAATTGAAGCTTTCTTTGGGTTACCTGGAGCACAGGCATCAGCTGCTGCAGATTCGCAGAGGAATGGCAGATCTTCTTCTTTGATTGCAAGCTTGGTAGGAATGCCTACGTCAACTGACAGCTGTTTTACGGCATCAATGGCAGCTTTCCGGTATTCAGCTTCTGACATACCGGTGGTATCAACACCGAATGCTTCAGCAATATCCTTGAACTTGGTTCCGGTGCATTCCTGGTTGAATTCCATAACGATAGGAAGCATCATGGCACAGGCAACACCGTGTGGAGTGTCGTATACGGCGCCAAGAGTATGAGCCATGGAATGGGCAATACCAAGACCAACGTTTGAGTAAGCCATGGCGGTTACATACTGGGCAAGGGCCATGCCTTCACGTCCGTCTGGGTCGTTGGCTACTGCTTTGCGCAGGTTTTTGGCAATCAGCTGGATAGCCTTCAGGTCAAGACAGTCTGCCAGTTCCCAGGCAGCAGCAGTGGTGTAGCCTTCGATGGCGTGGGTAAGGGCATCCATACCGGTAGAAGCGGTAAGCCCTTTTGGCATTGAAGCCATCATGTCAGGGTCAACAACAGCAACATCAGGAATATCGTTGGGGTCTACACATACGAATTTGCGTTTCTTTTCAACATCAGTAATTACGTAGTTGATGGTAGATTCTGCGCCGGTACCACCAGTGGTTGGAACAGCGATGGTGAATACGGTGCGGTTTTTGGTTGGAGAAACTCCTTCCAGTGAGCGGACATCGTAGAAATCAGGGTTATTTACGATGATACCGATTCCTTTACCGGTATCCATGGATGAACCGCCACCAATGGTGATCATGAAGTCAGCACCTGATTTTTTGTAGGCGTCTACACCATGCTGAACGTTTTCGATGGTTGGGTTCGGTTTGATATCGCTGTACAGTTCAAAATCAATGCCGTTTTCTTTTAAAAGATCAGTAACTTTTGCAGATACGCCGAATTTAACCAGGTCTGGGTCAGATGCAACAAATGCTTTTTTGAATCCCTTTCCTTTAATGATTCCCGGAATTTCTTTAATTGCACCATGTCCGTGATATGACATGCCATTCAGTACAAAACGATTTACTGCCATTTTTTTTCATCTCCTATTATTGCACTGCGAAAGCAGTAGCGCAGACTTATTCAATCTTTTTATAGTATACCGCTAACTCGATTAAAACGGTAAAAAAATATCGATATATAACAAAACTTTTACCTGCGAACAATCTTTGACACTTCACTTCTGAATGTACACGTGATAGTATCAGCAAAGGAGCAGTTTTTTGTGGGAGGTTCTCTTATGATGTATCCGTATCTTGAGTTCGATGACAACACTCTGGTCACTCATTCGGAAATCCGTGAAAAAGATGGAAACTCTTATATTGATGTGTATTTTGAAAGACCCGTTGAAGATGGTTTCCAATCGGCAAATTGCCAGTTGCCTTCATATAGTTGGACAGAAATCGATGGGTACTCAGAAGAAAAAATAGCTTTTTTTACCAAATGGCTTGAGCATAACGCTGCATCATTATTCAAATATGCTGCATGTGGAGGATTACAGATTGCCTAAGGTCATTACAGTTGGTAGTTATATCATATATTTTTGGTCTAATGAAAACGGCGAGCCGGTTCACGTCCATATTGCAGAGAAAGTACCGCAGGAATATGCAACGAAAGTTTGGATTACTAAAACCGGCGGCACAATTCTTGCGAATAATAACAGTAACATTCCAGAAGTAAAATTAAATAAATTGTTAGGTGTTATTTCTGACAACTTCTTTCTTATCTGTGAAAAATGGGTTGAAAAATTCGGAAAAGAAACGCTCCATTTTTATTGCTGATTTTTTGCATTGACTGCCGTTGTCCCCTGGCGTACTATTACCCCCATGAAACTGATTCTGGCCCCTATGGCTACCCTGACACATGAAGCACTGCGACGCACGGTATACCGGTTTGGCGGCTGCGATGAATATTATACTGAAATGATTCATGCCGCTTCTCTTATTCACGGGGGCCAGTTTGAAAAATACTACCTGTTGAACGGCCCCTGTCCGGAGCGGATTGTCTGGCAGCTGACGGGTACCGATGTGGAATCCATTACAGAAGCTACCCGCATGGTACGTGATTTGGGCGGCATTGGGGTGGACTTGAACATGGGGTGCTCTGCCCCGGAAATTTACCGTTTTGGGGCCGGCATTGCCTGGATGATCAAAAGTCTGGAAGAAACCCTGCGTCTGGTGCATTCCGTACGGCAGGCTCTGCCTGATTCTCTGCGGCTCAGCGTAAAAATGCGCTTGGGCGACGAAGACTTTACGGAAGAAAAACTGTACGCCTTTGCCGATATGCTTCTTGATGAAGGCGTTACCCAGCTGACCCTGCATCCCCGCACCAGAAAAGAAAAGTATACCCGGCCCGCCCGCTGGCAGTATCTGGAGCCCTTTACAAACCACATAAAGAGCAGGAACCCGGCAGTGCAGGTCATCGGAAACGGCTGTGTATCAGACCCTGCAAGTTTTGACGCTTTGCTGCGCCGGGCTCCCAGCCTGGATGGTGTTATGTGTGCCCGTTTTGCCGTTCAAAAGCCCTGGCTCTTTGCCCAGTTGCAGCACCATCGGAAGCTGAACATCCCAGCTGACCGCAATATTCTTCCGGTTCCCTACCAGCTGCCGGAATCCATCGACCTATACGAACTTGCCGATTCGTTCCTGACTGACCTTGAAACGTATCAGCCGAAAGAATTCTACGACAGCCGGAGCCGTCGTTTTTTCGCCTATTTCCTTGATAATTTCATGTACCATCAGTTCCTGAAAAATCAGATTCTCAACGCCCATACCCATGAATCCCAGCTCGCTCCATTAGCTGCATACTTTGAAAAAATGCCGGAAGAACGGTTTGTCCGCTTTGAAACAGTTTCTGCTGATTAATTACTCAATAATGATTCACTAAAGTCCGCAGGGTTGCCGGTCCAGGTCTGTACGCCGTGGTTCATGACGGTAATCTGGTCTGCCAGAAGAACGGCCTCGTCAAGGTCGTGGGTTACCATAATGCCGGCAAAACCCAGTTCTTTCTGCTGGGAGCGCAGCTCCGCACCCAGTTTTTTGCGGAGCGGTGCATCAAGGGCGCTGAATGGTTCGTCAAACAGTACCAGTTTTGGTTCAATGACCAGGGTGCGGGCCAGTGACACCCGCTGCTGCTCGCCACCACTCAGGTTTGCCGGCATACGGCGGGCAAAGGTATCAGCCGGCAGCCCCATGCGTTCCAGCATGTCGTGGGCTTTGGCCCGGGCTTCTTTACGGCTCATGCCCCGGGAGCGGAGTCCGTAGGCTACGTTGTCTTCCACGTTCATGTGCATGAACAGACTGGGGCTCTGGAATACCATACCGATTCCCCGCTTTCCCGGATTCAGTTCAGATACATCGGTGCCGCCGATGCAGATGGTGCCGGCATGGCCTGCTTTTTTGCTTTCATCAAGGAGGCCTGCAATCATGCGGAGTACGGTGGATTTTCCGCTGCCGGAGTGGCCGGTGATGACCAGCATCTGGCCGGCTTCTACACTGCCACTGAAGGTAATGTCAAGGTCATCGAATTTCTGGTAGATGTCGGTAATGTCAACAAACATTTTCGTACTCCTATTTTCATCAGTTTTTGAAAAATCTACCGGCTGGCTGGAAACTGCCAAAACCGCTAGCTGGCGTCGCTACAGACGAAGCCCGGTAAGGAAACTATTGTTCCGGGCTTCGACAGTTTTTGTCATTTTCCATCCCGCCTCTCGATTTTTCAGAATCATATACCAGTTTCCTTAGATAAGTAGTTGCATCATTTCTTCTGGAAACGTGGAAATTTATCGGTTCTGTTAGTCAGGTCGGATATGATGAACAGGGTGATGCTCAGGAACATGAGCACGGCACCTGAGGCGCAGCTTTCGTTAAAGCGGTAGGCCCCTGAAAGCCGGTAGGTAAACAGGGCCAGGGTGTCAAAGCCGGGAATACCCAGAACCAGGGGCAGGGTGGCGTCTCCGCTGGAAATGGCTGCACAGAAGGCAAAGGCCGAAAACAGCGCCCGGCGGCACTGAGGCAGCAGTACACAGAATACCGTATCCAGGGGCCGGGGACTTAACAGCGAAGCGGCTTCTGTTACGGTCAGGGGAATTTTATCCATGGGAGTACGCAGCTGCTGCAGTGCAAAGGGCCAGGTAAGGGCACTCTGCGCCAGCACTAAGAGCACCGGGCTTCCGCGGAGAAAGGTATAGTTAGAAAGCAGTGTAATACCGAATCCCAGAACCACGCTGGAAAGAGCCATGGGTACCAGAGGAAGGGCGCGGAGCAGTGAACTTTTTTTGTAAGGATCTGCAAGACGGCTGATGGCGGCAAAGGCAAAGGCTGTAATGGTGCTGAGGGCTGCGGTGCAGACGCTGACAATGAGGGTGTTTTTCAGGCTTTCAAAAAAAGCCGGCCGGGCAAACACTTTGCCAAAAGCGGGCAGTGCTTTCCATAAAAGAAGCACCATGGGCAGCAGGAAGAAAAAGCCGATGACTGAGAGAATAACGATGGTCATTGCCCATTCGAAGCCACCGCGAATACTGGTTCGCTGTCCGGCTGCAAGACCGGTGGAATGCCGGCCTCGTTTTGAAATAAGGGCGTAGACTACCACCATGAAAAGGGCAATGGCGGTTTCAAGGAGCGAAAGGCGGCCGATAAGGACAAAATCAAGGCTTGACCGGGCCGCCTGGTAAATTTCTACTTCAAGGGTACTGCTGCCTTTCTGGCCGAAAAGCAGCACGATGATAAAACTGAAAAAGCAGTACAGAAATACGATGATGCAGCTGGAGGCAATGGCCGGCAGCAGCTGGAAAATGGTAACGGTACGGAAAATCCGTGGACGGCTGGCGCCCAGCAGGCGTGCAGCGTTGTATTCGTCTTCCGGTAGATGCTGCCAGGTATCGGCAACGGTACGCATGATTACCGGAAAGTTATAAAAGCCGTGGCAGATGATAATGCCCCAGAATGAATACAGAAACGTGATGGGCGCTTCTTCTGCGCCGGTAATGTGCATCAGCAGTTTGTTGACCTGGCCGTTCATGCCGAATGACAGAACAAATGCCAGTGCCATAAGGAGCGGTGGAATACATAGGGAAACAGCCGAAAGACTGGAAAGAAAGCGGCGGCCGAAAAACTTTTTTTTTGCCACCAGCCAGGCAGCAGGGAGCCCGACTATGAGGGCTGCAAGAGTAGAGAGCAACGCCTGCCGCAGGGTAAAGCGGGTAACTTTGATGATTCGGAGTAATTGAGCGTTTGCAGGACTCTTCGACAGGCTCAGGGATCCTGCAGCTTTGTTCCCCAGCGCACCACCAGCAATGCGGCCGGCAGAAAAACTTGCCATTGCCGTCGCTATAAAAATAAGGAACAGCAGTACCATGATGCCAATACCAAGAATCATACCTGTCCGCTGAGATACCGTTCTGGCCATGATTCTCGTCTTAGCTTTCATCACACTCTGTTCCTTTTTGATATCAATCTGCCGCCATGGACGGCGGCGGATACTTCGGGTTTTGCGTCTGCAAAAACCGGTAAGATGAAACGGCACGGATGCCGTTTCATCGTCAGTCTGCCATTATGGCAAGCATGCGAGCTACGGCTTCTTCCAGTTCTGCTTCAGTACAGCTTACGGTTTTTGCCGGAACCTTAGTGGTTGCGTAGCTTTCTGGCATGGTGGTTGCCTTGTTGATTGGGTACATCCACTGGGTTTCAGGAATGTAGATCTGACCTTCTGCACTTGCCAGGAAGTCGATGAATGCTTTAGCGCCTTCTGCGTTAGGAGCACCGTTTACAACGGCAGCGTATTCAATCTGCATTGGATGGCCTTCATCAAAAGCCAGGGCTACAAAGCGGTCTTTAACGTCATCGTAGGCAACGTGATAAGCTTCGCTGGTGGTGTAGCTGAGGCACAGCGGAGCTTCACCTTCAGTAAACAGACCGTAACCGGTATCCCAGCTGGGAGCCATGGTCAGCAGGTTTTCTTTCAGAGCTTTCCAGTAAGCGTCAAATTCAGGACCATCACCCAGAATAGCGCGGGTCCAGGTCACAAAACCAAGACCAGGAGTACTGGTGCGTGGGTCCATGATGATGATTTTGTTCTTGTAGATAGGGTCAGTCAGGTCGAGAATGCTTTTTGGAGCAGGAGTCTTGCTGTAGCTGTCGTACATAAAAGCAAAGTGGCTGTAGTCAAAAGGAGTCAGCATGTCGGTGTTGCCAACAGCCAGAACGTCATCCAGAATGTTGGCGCGTTCGCTGGTAACGTAGGTAGCAACAGCACCAGACTGTTCAGCTTTAATCATGGTCTGGTTATCAATACCGATAAGAACATCTGCGTATGGCTTGTCTTTTTCAAGAATGGCTTTGGTCAGAACCTGAGCGCCATCGCCAACACTGATCATAGTAGCTTTGTAACCGGTTTTTTCGGTAAATGCTTTCAGGGTTGCGTCAGCAGGTCCCCAGTCAGAAGCAAATGAATCATACGAATAGATAACTACTTCTCTGGCGCGTGCATCAGAAGTTTTGCTGGTGTCTTTTTTTCCGCCAGCCCATACAGTTGTGGTGATTAATAAAAGAGATACGATAAGAAATATGCTTTTTTTCATACTTCCCTCCGCCGGCATTATCCGGATCAGGTTAAGAACGCCCAGGGCATCCTTCGTACGGGTATAATCTCAGAGTCCAGTCGTAGCTAGCATCCGTTACACATCGATATCATGGTGCAGCGGGCCTTTGATGCTACAGGAACACACCCCGGTAACGCTGATGAGTATACGGAATTTCAGCCGAAAGGGGAAGACGGGCAGCCTTTGAAGGGGCGGAGCCCCGTACTGTTCCCGCAGTCAGCCAATCTGGTATACACTGAGAGCATGACTATTGCAGTATATTGTGGTTCCAGAAAATCGTCAGTTCATTAAAACAGATTTTGATACATAAAAATGCACTGGTCATCGAATTTTGGTTTGATATGAGAGTGTATGAACCGTTCTTTTTTCGGTTCAAAACGGACAAAGCCCCATGACTGATAGTGTTGAATCAATTTTTCTTCTGGAAGAGCAAATAGGTACAATGTGTGTACACCGATTATGTCTGATGCTTGTTTTGCTAAAGGAACGACGAAATCCTTAAATACAAGCGTTCCAATTCCAATTTCTTTTGGATTCTTTTTTCGGTAGTGATCATTTACTGCCAGTGCTTCCAAAATACAAAATAGTTACGGGAAAAGTGACGTGTTTCTTCCTGTTCTGCCATTTTCTGCAAGTATAAAACAAGTCCCTTCCCAGTATCCTTATCGACAGAAAAATCCTTCCAAACAGATGGGGATACGTCACTGAAATGATAGCAGTCATAAAATGAAGAAAGTACTGGAATGGCCATGGAGTCAGTCGGTTACATTCATATTTTTCAGGTACATTTCATGTTTTTTCTGTAAAAACAGTTCTAACTCTTTGCAGTCGTCCTGAAGTTTTTCAAGGGGGACTGATGGAGCATTAAGTAAATCTTCTTTGGTGAGACCGGTAAACATGTCAAAAGATGGCTTAAATGAAGTTCCTACCATGGTTAGTCCTCCTGATAAATCTATATAAAATATAGTCATTTTTTTTTCATTTGACAATGAATATGTGGTGATGCTCTATTCCCCTGCTCCCGCAGCCGGCCAATCTGGTATACACTGAGAGCATGACTATTGCAGTATATTGTGGTTCCGGAATGGGGAATAATCAGGCCTTTCAGAAGGCTGCAGAAGAACTTGGCAGATGGCTGGGCTCCAGTGGACATAATCTGGTGTACGGCGGAGGAGAATCCGGCCTGATGGGGATTGTGGCAAAGAATGCAAAGGCTGCTGGCGCAAAAGTTACCGGTGTTGTGCCCTGCGATGTGGATTTTATCCGCTCACGGCCGCAGCCTTATTGCGATGAAACACTCTTTACCGCCACCATGAGTGAACGCAAGCAGAAAATGCTGGAACTGGCCGACTGCTTTATAGCGCTTCCTGGTGGCATCGGCACCATCGACGAAATATCCGAAGTCATCACCCTGACAAAAATCGGCGTATTCTCCAAGAAATCAATTCTCTTCAATACCGCGGGCTTCTATGACTCTTTCAGGTCGCTTTTGAATCAGATGTGCGCCTCAGGTTTTCTGAAGAGCGAAGAACTGACCCACGTTCTCTTTTCTGACAACCTGCAGGAAATCGGCCAGTTTCTGGCTGAGGTGTAACGTACTTTGAAGTGCCTGTACCGATTCAGTACGAATAAATTGCTAAGTTTTTCTTTCATCTTATATTATCAGTACATTTCGATCCGATAGAACCAATTCATGTTCATCTATCGGAAGGTGCTCCTGTGCAAGATGCTACTGAAGTTTGGATAACAAAAGCAGGTAAAACGCTGGTAGCACATAATAAGTCAAAGATTCCAGACCATGTATTGAACTCTCTTTGCCGGATTATCGAAACCCGTAGTTTTGAAATCATCTCAAAATGGAATGAACGGTTTGGTTCTATATCCTTTTTCTGCTGACAGTGCCAGTTCATTGCCGGCTGATTGTTTTGAGTAAAAATCCCCCTGTCGGCTTCGTTCAGGTAAGGTTAAGTACATCCAGTACGTCCTTTGCGCAGGTTAGATTTTGCCGTCAGCAGGGAAAGTAACTTAATTCAATCTGTCGAGATCATCAAAGAAGTGTTCGATACGTAATTTTGAAGCTCCAAAGTGTTCCAACAACGTATTTTTGATATTTGTCATATCTTCTGAAGATATTGCAACTCCTAACTTCAGTAAGCCTTCAAGGAGAATTTCTGCCTCAGAAATGTATAGAACGCCCATTATGAATGGAATAGCCTTTACATCTTTTGGCGGATGCTTTGGGTCTAAAGTGACACTCATTTTTTCTTCTATACAGTTTTGCATAATCTGGGAATCAGGAAACTTCGCCAGAGCCTTTTCAAACAGCGCAATTTTATCGGCGGATTTTGCGTTGCAGACAACGATAGCAGAGAACATATTGATGCCGTCTAATCGGACATTCAAAGGATTCAAATTCTGGTCGGTGCATGCATTCAAAAATCCATCAAAGTCTTTATTCTCCAATAAAAGTTGTAAAGGGTTGTTCATTGCGGTAATCTTTTTCCTCCTACAAAGCATTGTTAAGCAGATTGACTTAACATATGGTACGGGAAGTTTTATTACTTGAACATGATATTTCAAGAAACTTTTCTGGTTTTTAACCACTTTTTTGTAATCTGCTATAATGTCGTTATCCAGGAAAAAAGGGTTAGGGACATATGGCTGTTATTTCGATTGGTGGGATTATTAGAGAAACAAGAAAACGTAATAGCATAAGTCAGGAAGTGCTTTGTGAGGGGATTTGTGAGCCATCAACACTGTCAAAAATAGAAAATGGCCATCAAAATCCTTCTAAGAAAGTTCTTGAAGCTCTGTGTCAACGATTAGGTATGCAGATTGGTTTAATAAATATACCTGTTGACGAAAGTGATTTTCGAAAACATGAGTTGGAAAAAAGCATTAATTCAAAGATTGCTGATAAAGATTTTGACATCCAGAACTTGTTGCAGGAATATAAATCGCTTTGCCCTATATGGCAGCCTTTGGAAGAACAATTTTTCCTTCTATACACCGGTATGCATCTTTCCGGTAAAAAGATTTCTCCGCCAGAATCGAACATCGAGCTGTTCAAAGCTGCACTGAAAAAAACAATGCGTTCCTTCGAAACTCTTTCTTCTCTTGAGGGGCATTTGTTGACTACTCAAGAAATTCTATGTGTTCATAATATTTCGCTGGAATACGAAGCATTAAAACAATACAACCAGGCATCTGCATATGAACTTTTTTTAAAGAACTATTTTGAAAATCATCAGGTTGACTATGACGAAAAGGCAAAGTTTTATCCCTTGTTTTTGGATTGCCTTACCAGATGGGCTGCACTGACAGGAGACTACGAAAAGTGTATTGAGTTAGGGACAATGGGAGTAAAAGCATGTTTTAAGTACAACAAGATTATTATGCTCCCTACCTTGTTATATTATAAGGGAGATGCTCAATGCAACCTTGGTCAGATGAATGATGGGAAGCAGTCAATTCAGCATGCAATTGGAATTTTGATGGAAGCGGGTGATGTAGAATTCTGTGATACAATACGGAAAGATTTTGAGAATTGTTTCAATCAGTCATTGGATTAGAGATTGGCTGAATAATTGCGTTATACTATCCCTATGAAACTTATTATTTCTGATATCAAAAATTATGTACCCAAGGTTGACGGCGAGTATTACCTTATCTGTCCGGAAGATGGCAAGGATGTGCATCACTGCATCGGGTGCTTCGGCTGCTGGCTGAAAGATCCGGGTAAGTGCCTGATTCACGACGGCTTTGAGCTGAACGGAGCCCGTGTGGGTAACGCCAGCGAACTTATCATTGTCAGTGCCAACTGCTTTGGCAGTGTCAGCCCCTATGTAAAGAAAAATCAGGATCGTGCACTGGGGTATCTGCACCCCGATTTTGCTGTGGTTCAGGGTGAACTGCACCATAAACAACGCTACAAACACAATCTTAAGATTACCTGGCACATCTACGCTGCCGATGGCGACACCATTACCGACGCTGAAAAAGAAACGCTGCTGGGTATTCAGGTAGCCAATGGCCTGAACTATCACGCAAAACCCGATGGTGTTTTCTTCTATAATTCTCAGGCAGAAGCCATGGAGGTAACCCTATGATCGCTCTTATCAACGGCAGCCCCAAAGCCACCGGCACCGGCAGCGCCAGTGAATTACTCTGCAACCGCATCAAGTCCTATGAGCCAGCTCCGGAAGTTTCGTTTACCGATGTACATCTCCAGGGTACCACGATTACCGCAGAAACCCTGGCAACCCTGACTGCAGCCGATACCTGGCTTTTTGTGTTCCCCTTGTATTCAGACGGCATTCCCGGTCACTTGCTGGACTGCCTGCAGCAGCTTTCTACGGCTGCATCTGCATCCGGCGTGGGAGAGAAAAAAGTGTACGCCGTAGTAGGCATGGGCTTTTTTGAAGGCCACCAGACCCAGTGGGCACTTCGCGTTATGGCCAACTTCTGTGCAAAGACCGGCCATCAGTACTGTGGCGGTGTGGGCGTTGGCGGCACCGGTGCCTTTGGTTCTCTGGGCGGCATTCCACCGTTCAAAGGCCCCATGGTATCCGTTGATACCCCGCTTCTGATGCTTCGCGAATATGCCGCAAAGGGCACCGTCATCGGCGATACCTTTACCACCATCCAGTTTCCCCGCATTGCCTACCGTTTTGCCGGCCAGTCTGCCTGGCGCAAGGCTGTTAAAGCCAATGGTCTCAAGCCCAAAGATCTGGGCAGACAGATTCAGCTGTAGTACCGGCGAAGAATCATACTGACTGTGGTATACTGGTTGCAGGAGAATTCGATGAAAGTATTGATTTTGAACGGCAGTCCCCGCGCCAACGGAAACACTGCCCTTGCTCTGAAAGAAATGGAAACAGTATTTGCGGCAGAAGGTATTGAAACTGAAACTGTTGTTGTCGGCAATAAAGATATTCGTGGCTGTGCAGCCTGTGGAAGCTGTGGCAAAACCGGTAAATGCGTCTTTAATGACTGCGTAAACGATCTGGCAGAAAAATTTGAAGGCGCTGACGGACTGGTTATCGGAAGTCCGGTGTACTACGCCTCTGCCAACGCCACTCTTATGGCTCTGATGCAGCGTATGTTCTACAGCTCTCACTTTGATAAAACCATGAAAGTAGGGGCAGCCGTTGTCTGTGCCCGTCGCGGCGGCTGTTCTGCCACCTTTGATGAAATGAACAAGTTCTTTACCATCAGCGGCATGCCGGTGGCTTCCAGTGCCTACTGGAACAGCATTCATGGAGGTGCACCGGGGCAGGCTGACCAGGACGAAGAAGGCAAACACACCATGCGGACTCTTGCCCGCAACATGGCATTCCTGATGAAGAGCATCGCCTTAGGTAAAGAGAAATTCGGCCTCCCGGAAAAAGACCCCAAACCCTTCACCAACTTCATCAGATAAGAGTGCAGTAGTAGACAATCACAAATCTATCGGATTGCAAAAATCCAGGAGGTGGAATAGGGAGTTGGATGCAAGGCAGTGAGCTGTGAGGAACGGAGACGGGCTGACGCCCTTCGAGTACCGCAGCAGCGAACTAACGTAGCAGACAGCCCCTAGTCCACCGACAAGTAAGGAGTTAATTCTATGATTTACGATATAACCCAGCCCCTGTTTGAATGCGTTGTGTTCCCCGGCGACCCCGTACCGGAAAAGAAAGCTGTTCTCCGCATAGAAAACGGCGATATCTGCAACTTAACCGCCATTTCTCTGTGCGCCCATAACGGCACTCATGTTGATGCCCCGTATCACTTTTATTCTGACGGAAAAGGCATCGATAAAGTAAGCCTTGATAAATTCATCGGCCGTGCCTTTGTGGTAACCCACGATGGTCTGGTGTCTGCAGACGACGCCCGCCGCATCCTGGCAGACGCTGCCGCCGCCGATACCGAGCTGGAAGCTGCTAAGAAAATCCTTTTAAAAGGTAAGGCAACCGTTACCCTTGAAGCCGCCACCGTATTTGCAGATGCCGGCATCGATTTAATCGGTAACGAATCTCAGACTGTTGGGCCGGAAGATGCGCCAAAAGCCGTGCACCTGGTACTGCTGAAAAAGGAAGTAGTCCTTCTTGAAGGAATCCGCCTGGCCCAGGTACCTGACGGCGTGTACCTGTTGAACTGCGCCCCGCTGAATCTGACCGATACCGATGGCGCTCCCTGCCGCGCCACCCTGATGACGCTGTAATCCTTTCCTGCTGAACACGGTAAATCTGTCATGCTGAACTTGTTCCAGTATCCATGTACATGAGGTAAATAATGAAATTTCCGAAATCAAAAGGTGCCGACATTCTGCTCTGTCTAGCCATTGCTGCTGCAGCAACGTTTCTTGGTGGAGCAAAGATTGGAAACATACAACTTGATGTTATCGGAGCTCCGGTATTTGCCATTCTTATAAACATCACAGATGCTTTCAGAATATCCGGAGATTTCTGGGCCGGAAGAAACATCGACCTCCTCGCAGGTACTGCATTTCTGCAAATAACTCAAAGAATCAGTTAAAAAAAGAGGATCCCTATGCAGTTGAACCGCACAATAATTACAAACGACTTGATAATCTGCGACTACAAATCCCAGGAAAAACTAAACTGCTTCAATCTCTGGACAGATGCAGAATGTGGAAAATATCTGGGAGACCCCTGCCTGGATGCAGTAAACGAAAAATATCTGAAATGCCTTGATGAAATGGAAGACAATCAGTATGGCTATTATCTGGTTGTGTATCTAAAGGACTCAAAAGAATTTGCAGGAACCTTCTCAATGTTTCCCGATGAAAACAAAAACTATGACATCGGTTATGCACTGAAAAAGCAATACTGGAAAAAAGGATACGGCTCTCAGATTTTGGAAGCAATGCTGGACGGCATCAAAAAAATGGGCGGACTGAGTGTCAGCGCAGATGTAGTTCAGGATAATGCCGCAAGCTGTGCACTTCTAAAAAAGTTTGGCTTCAAAATTACAGGAACAAAAACTCTAAAAAAGTGGAATATGGATGTAGTGTATCCTGAACACATTTTTTCACTTGAATTATAAGCGTTAGTCTTTTTATGGTGGCATCTGGATTTTCAATGGATAACGACCCGCAATTTTTGGAGACAATATGTTGTGACTCCTGATTTTTGCAAAAACGAGGATTTTGCTTCACAATTGGGATAGAACAAAACTCAATTAAGAAGCATTACCTAAATGCAAAAAAGGAGCACAACATGACAAGTATAATCTATGTA
>JAZLJW010000304.1:0-3219 GCA_045597345.1 Treponemataceae bacterium | reverse complement strand
ATACTCCTGGACATGAAGCATTTACCATGATGCGTGCCCGCGGTGCATCCATTACTGATATCGTAATTCTGGTTGTAGCTGCAGATGATGGTGTCATGCCGCAGACTGTAGAAGCTATCAACCATGCAAAAGATGCCAAGGTTCCAATCGTTGTTGCAGTCAATAAATGCGATAAACCGGAAGCTAATATTGACCGCGTAATGACTCAGCTTTCTGAGTATGGTCTCACTCCTGAAGAGTGGGGTGGTGAAACTCAGTTCGTACGCATCAGTGCACTCCGCAAGGAAGGTATTGATGACCTTCTGGAAGCAGTACTGCTGCAGGCCGAAATGCTGGAACTGAAAGCCAACAACCAGTGCCGTGCTGAAGGTAAGATTATTGAAACCCGCATTGACCATGGTCGTGGTGTTGTATCTACCATCATCGTACAGCGCGGTTGTCTTGAAATCGGTGATCCTTATGTTGCCGGTATTTATTCCGGACGCGTTCGTGCCATTTTCAATGACCGCGGTGAAAAAATCACCAAGGCATATCCTTCAATGCCGGTAGAAATTCTTGGTCTTGAAGCAATGCCGAATGCCGGTGACCCCTTCCAGGTAACTGAAGATGAAAAAGAAGCACGTGCTATTTCACAGAAACGTCAGGAACTGAAACGTGTAGAAGCTGCTCAGGCTGTTAAGAAAATTACTCTTGATAACCTGTATGCAAATATTGACGACGGTAAAATGACTGAACTGAAAGTCATCATCAAGGCCGACGTTCAGGGTTCTGCTGAAGCTCTGAAACAGTCCCTTGAAAAACTGTCTACCAAAGAAATCCGCCTGAGAGTAATCCACTCTTCTGCCGGTGCCATCAACGAAAGCGACGTTATGCTTGCTTCCGCTGACGGTAACGCAATCATCGTCGGATTCAACGTACGTCCTACGCCAAAGGCAAAAGTACTGGCAGATCAGGAAAAGGTAGATATCCGCAAGTACAACGTAATCTACAAGTGTGTTGAAGAAATTACCCAGGCTATGGAAGGTATGCTGCAGCCTGATGTTAAGGAAGAAGTTATCGGTCAGGTTGAAGTTCGTGATACCTTCCGTGTACCGAAAGTTGGCGTTATTGCCGGATGTTACGTACTTGAAGGTACCGTTAAACGTACTTCTACCGTCAACATCATTCGTGACGGTATCGTAATCCACAACGGTAAGATTTCTTCTCTGAAACGCTTCAAGGACGATGCAAAAGAAGTTACCTACGGCTACGAATGTGGTATCGGTATTGAAGACTGGCACGACATTCAGGTTGGCGATACCTTTGAAGTCATTGAATTTGTTGAAGTTGCACGCAAACTGGGTGCAACGCTTGCAGAAGAAGCTGCCAAGGCAGAAAAAGAAGGAAAAGCCGAGTAATGTCAGAATTCCGTCTTGTACGTCTTGGCGAACAGATTCGCGACGAAATTTCAACTATGATTATGCGGGGACAGATTAAAGATCCCCGTGTGTCAACTTTTTTAAGCATTAACCGGGTGGAAGTATCCCGGGATCTTGCTTATGCAAAAGTATATGTTTCAAGCTTCATGAGCGATAAACAGACGAAACTGGGTGTTAAAGGTTTGGAAAGTGCAGCAGGCTTTATTCAGTCAACACTGAGTAAGAAACTGCGCCTTCGCCAGTTCCCAAAACTGCAGTTCATTGCTGACTCAAGCATCAAGGAAGGATTCAATATGGTTCATAAAATTGATGAAATTGTCGCTCATGATCAGGAAGTTGCAGCAGCCGCTGCTGTGCAGGAACAGAATGCAGCTGCAGAAACCGATTCTGCTGAGGTGTAATGCACAGCAGCATAGTCCTTTTATCCAAACCATCCGGTATTACCAGCTTTAATGCGTTATTTGGCGTTAAAAAAGCTCTTTCTACTAAAAAAGTTGGTCATACCGGTACATTAGATTCATTTGCCGATGGGCTTCTTGTGGTGCTCACCGGCACAATGACTCATCTTGTACCTCATATCACCGCATTATCAAAAACGTATCAGGCAGTAATTGCGTTTGGAGAAGAAACAGATACCCTTGAACCAACTGGTACTGTCGTAAAAACCGCACCTTTACCTACTACCGAGTCATTCCTGAAAGCTGTAACACAATGGACTGGAAATCTGATGCAGGAGCCACCTGTTTTTTCCGCGCTGCACGTGGGAGGTGCCAGAGCCAGCGATTTAGTACGTAGGGGACATGAGGTTACACTGGAAAAAAGACCGGTTACCGTATTTTCCTCAAACGTTATTTCCCTGCAGACAGTAGAAAATAATGGTATTGAGTATGTGAAGTATGCGATTATTGAAACAGAGGTCTCCAAAGGAACGTATATCCGGTCCTTGGCCCGTGATATTGCATATACTGCAGGAAGCTGCTGTCATCTTATCGGACTGCGGAGGACAAAAGTAGGTAATTTTTCCTTGGAAAATGCTGCTAACTATGCAAAACTTCCTGAATTGACTGTAGAACACGCATTGTCGTTACAGTCAACACTTTCTGATGATGCAACCATCAGGTCTGTATTAGACAGTCTTTTTACTCAGGATTCTCTTTCTGATATTGCAGCAAAATCCGTTTCTCTTGACAGACAGACTGCAGCCCTGTGTGGACTGACACCTCTGACTTTGCTTCCTGAATATCTGGATTCCTACAACAATGGTATCAGAATATCACCTTCATTTTTTGATGAGGGACGGCAGATTCTTGCTGAGTATAAACGGCTTACTCCGTCGGAATCTCCAGAATTTGCTGTTTTTCTGAAAAATGATGATATATTTTGTGGTGTTGTTTCTGTGGTGAATAATCACTTTAAGTATGAATTCGTAAATAAGGATTAGGCAGTGCAGTTTTTCACCTGGCAGGATATAGCATCCGGTTCTCCGTTACTCCCCAATCCCAGTGTACTCTGTATTGGTGCGTTCGATGGTCCCCATAAGGGACATGAAGCACTTTTTGAGGGGGTTCTGAACTATTCCCGTCAACATTGCTTATCTTCTGGTGTTATAACCTTTTCAACCCCACCCAAAGCAGTGACTGATTCAGCGCATTTTTCTGGATGTATTTCTACGTTGGAGCAGAAAAAAGAATTCTTTATGGCTGCAGGATTTGATTTTCTGGTGGTGATTGATTTTACAGAAGATATCAAAAAAATGGATGGTATTGTCTTTCTGGAGACAGTGCGAAAGGTTTTTGGAATT
>JAZLJW010000303.1:0-1607 GCA_045597345.1 Treponemataceae bacterium | reverse complement strand
ACGCAAATTTTTTACCGAACAGGAAATTGCCATTCTGGCACAAAATCCTTACACCGCCAAAGTCAGCACCAGCAGCATCAAGTTCACCCCCGCCTTCAAACTGCTGTTCTGGCAGGAGTATTGCTCCGGCACACAGCCCACTGCAATATTCCGCAAATACAATTACGACCCTGAAATACTGGGGCATCACCGTATCGGTCGCATCCAGTATGTTGTAAAGAATGCGGCTCTTGCCGGGGAACCGTTATATGCCGGGGTTAAAGCAGTCAACCTGCCGTCCCCGTTGTTCCCCCAGAACGACCATCTGCTGAAGCAACTGCAGAAACTTATGGAGGAAGTGGAATACCTGAAACAGGAGAATGCTTTTCTAAAAAAAACTGCATCCCTGCGTGGTATAAAACTGCAGGAGGCGGAATCATGAAAGAAACTTCCGCCATATACGAATGTATCCGTAGTACCCTTGAGAAAAACAGTATATTTTCCGTCAGCCACTTGTGCCAGATTTCCGGAGTGTCCCGCAGCGGCTACTACGCCTGGCTCAAAACGGAACCGGCACGGAACGTGAGGGAACAGCAGGACAGAAAAGATTTTGAACTCATAGCTGCAGCATTCGGACAGAGAGGGTACAGTAAGGGGGCAAAAGGGATTTACATGTGCCTTCTCCATTTCAATCCGGCGGTGGTGATGAACTTAAAGAAAATACGGCGGCTCATGAAAAAATACGGCCTTGTCTGCAGAATACGGTCACCGAACGCCTACAGGCAGATGATAAGGCAAATACACGAAGGAAAATGCACCCCCAACCTCGTGAAGAGGGAGTTCCGCAAATACGGGCCGAGGAAGATACTTCTGACGGACATAACCTATCTGCCGTACAACAATGGCACCTTCATTTATCTCTGCACCATACTGGACGCTTTCACCAAACAGATACTGTCATATACCCTGAACCAAAGCCTAAAAGAAGACTTTGTACTGGAAACGGTGGAAAAACTGGTCCGGACGCACGGAATATCCTTGACGGAGGAAACCATTATCCACAGCGACCAAGGTATACACTTCACCAGCGTAAAATTCATAGACATAGTGGAAAAGGCACATCTGAGGCAGTCCATGTCCAAACGTGGGAACTGCTGGGACAACGCCCCGCAGGAAAGCTTCTTCGGTCACATGAAAGACCACATTGGGGAAAGAATAAAGAAAAGTACAGAATACGGAGAAGCACAGAAACTGGTAGATGACTACATAGACTACTATAACAAGGAAAGATACCAGTGGGATCTGGCGAAACTGTCGCCGGACGAGTACTACAAATTCTGTACGACAAAAATATATCCACTAAAATGGATAAATACTGACACTGCAGAACAAATAGCGGAAACGCTGGCAGTGTGCGGTTAAAAAAAACAGCATATTCAGGATTTGGGGAAATAAAAAAGGCTCAGTCACTTTTTTTGTGGGATGAGTGTTTTATTACGTCTGCTAACATCCATCAACTTCAAAAAGAAATATTCATCATTCGGATAACCGTAACCCTGTCTTCGCAGGGTTTTAATTTTGTTGTTTATGCCTTCAACCCTGCCTGTAGATATGGGATAATCGGCGTG
>JAZLJW010000302.1:0-3038 GCA_045597345.1 Treponemataceae bacterium | reverse complement strand
AGGAAATCAAAGATTATATTGACTTGTATAAAACGTTCTCGTTATTCAACAGTATTGATAAATTGATTGAGTCTCTCGAAAAAGAGTATCCACAATTCCTTGCAGAAGAAGAACGGAAAGTCGCTCATCAGAAATTATTTGATGAAGGCATTCCGTTTACTCCTGATTGTTTTTCAACGTATATTGCAAAAGATAAACAGGATGTCTGTCAGTTATTCCTTGAAGCCGGTATGGATGTTAACTGCCGTGATTCTGCAGGTACCCCTATGCTCAGTATTGCAGCACGTTCCGGTCGTGAAAATATGATCCAGTGGCTTGCCGATAACGGTGCCGAAGTTAATGCAGTATCACAAGATCGTGGCTATTCTGCTGTAATGGATGCCGCCTGGAAGGGAAGTACTGCGATTGTTGATAAGTTGATTTCCCTGGGAGCAAATCTTAATTGTGTTGGTAATGATGGCCAGACTGCATTAATTATTGCAACCGGTTCAACCAACAAAAATATCTGTCGATCTCTGGTTGAAAACGGAGCAGACCCCACTGTTCAGGATCACATGGGAATGTCTGCTCTCAAATATGCTGAATTATTCAAAAAAACTGATCTGGTAGAATTGTATAAAGAGTTTGTAAAATGAAATATGTAGCATTCACTGGAGGTGGAACCGGAGGTCATATATATCCGGGGCTGGCTGTTGCAGATGAATTACGTCCAATGCTTGGAAATGAGTATAGCATAGTATGGATTGGTTCCAATAAAGGTGTTGATAAGGATATCGTAGAAAAAAGCGGAAGTGCAGATCTGTTCAAGGGAATTCCCAGTGGAAAACTGCGCAGATACTTCTCTATGCAGAATATTACCGATGCTTTCAGGATTCTTGGCGGTTTTTTTTCTGCTTTGCACATTCTTCGAAAATATAAACCTGTTGCGTTGTTTTCAAAGGGTGGCTTTGTCAGTGTGCCTCCCTGCTATGCTGCAAAGCTGTTGGGAATACCGGTATACACACACGAATGTGATGTATCTCCAGGGTTGGCAACCAGGCTTAACAGTAAATGTGCTGACAGAATTTTTGTTTCTTTTGATAAAACCATTCAGTATTTTTCTGAGGACAAAAAAGAAAAGGTTATTCTCTCCGGAGATCCTGTCAGACCGGTATTTTATGAATCAAATCCTGAATTGGGGAAACGTTTTCTTGGTATACCGGAAGATTCAGAAAAACCGATTCTCCTGGTATTGGGCGGAAGTCTTGGTGCCCGCCAGATAAATCAGCTGGTAACAGACAATCTTGCCTGGCTTACTGAACGATTTATAGTGGTTCATCAGACCGGAAAAGCGTGGGCTGAAGAACATCCGGAACTTTCTCAGAATACTTGCGGGGATTACAAACCCTACAGCTTCATCTACAGTGAAATGCCTCACGTAATGGCTGCTGCTGATATAGTATTGTCCCGTGCCGGCAGCAATTTTCTCTGGGAATGTGCTGTAACCGGTAAACCAATGGTTCTTATACCATTAAGTGGAGCCGGTACCCGGGGTGATCAGGTAGAAAATGCTGCTTTCTTTATAAGCAAAAATGCAGCGTATGTACTGGGGGGACGAAATCCTGACGGTACTGAAACTCCTCCTGCAGACTCTGAAAATGTACAGCTGGTACTTTCTTCGTTGCTGGATGCCGGTAAACGTGCCGATTTGTCACAGGCTTGCCGTTCATTGACCAGTGAAAAGAAACCTGCGCTACATATTGCAGAAGTGCTGTATAAAGATATACAGGAAAAAAGCAACTGATTGAGAGGAAGTGGGCTGTACTTGAAAAGCAGTATCAGCTATTCTTGAAATAGTTTTTTTATTACGTGGACAGTTTGTTCCATAAGGGATGTAAAAATGAATTTTGTATTTATTGATGGATTTTTTGCGCTTATTATGCTTGTTTGCGCTGTAAGTGCAACAGTTAAAGGTTTTCTCCACGAGTTTTTCTCAAAGCTGGCATTTCTTCTTGGAATATTTACAGCCTGTTATTTTTACCGGAAATTGTCACCCTATCTTTCGCCATATATTCAGGTTGACTTTATTTGCCGTATTCTCGCTTTCGTTATAATTTTTATTCTTGTATATCTTGTTGTCAGACTGATTCAACAGGCAATAAAAGGGCTTACTCATGGTGACGTAATGAGTGGCCTTGATCATGCATTGGGATTTCTTTTCGGACTTTTTGAAGGACTGGTGTTTGTATCGTTGATTCTTATTGTATTTTATTCACAACCCTGGGTTTCAACTGAATTTTTAAGGAACAGTTTCTTTTCACTTTTGCTGGAAAATTTTCTTTCAAATCCTTCTGAGTACGTAAAGGGAATTGTAGCCAGTGTTTGATAATCTGTTGTATCAGAATGCCTCTGAACTTATTGCAAGAGATTTATCATCTGGGGAACTTCCGCAATCTCTTCTGTTTTCTGGTCCGGTATCTTCAGGAAAACTGACCACTGCCCTTGAACTTTCCCGTATCACCAGTTGTAAAGGAACGCCAAAAGGAGTGTGGACCTGTACCTGCAGCAGTTGTCTGCGTCACAAGGCTCTAACCAGTACCTGTGTATTAATGACAGGTCCAAGAGATTGCTCTCTGGAAATCAGTGCTGCTAAAGAAACATTACTTTCGGCTGTCTCTCAAAATGCATCCTGGGTGAATGGCTCCAGGTACCTGTTTGTCAGAAGTGTCCGGAAATTAACCAATCGCTTCTCACCGTTACTTTGGGAAAGTGATAAAAACGCCACAAAAATTTCTCCGCTTATTTCAGATATTGACGAATTGCTTGAAGAAATTGATCCTTTGCAGCCGCTTTTGCCCTATGAAAGATTAGAGAAACTGGTAAACAGCATCGAAAAAGACTGCCATAAGCTTGAAAGTGACTATATGTATGATTCTATTCCGGTAAATCATATACGGTCAGCTTCTGAATGGCTGCGTCTTTCAATTCCAGACGGAAAAAAAATGCTGATAATTGAGAATGCAGACCGCATGCAGGATAGTGTCCGTAATGCTATGCTG
>JAZLJW010000301.1:0-1951 GCA_045597345.1 Treponemataceae bacterium | reverse complement strand
CTTTCAAATCAGCGATGACATATTGGATTTTACCGCAGATGAAAAAGTTCTGGGAAAACCGGTGGGCTCCGATGTACGTAACGGGCTGATGACGTTCCCTCTTCTGTATGCGATGCAGGATCCGGAAACGGAGAAGCTGGTACGGGAACAATTCGCCGCGGGCAGGCTGGAAGAGGAAGCGGCGGAAAAAATCATTGAAAAGGTAAAGCATTCCGGTGGAATTGATGCGGCTGTTCAACTGGCAGAGCGTTATGCCACAAAGGCGGTACAGGATCTGGAAATTTTCCCGCCGTCAGCAGCAAAAGAAAGCCTGCGCTGTATTGCCCGACAGGTAGCGCGGCGGAATTTCTGATTTTTCGAAAAGAGATGCAGACAGCTTATTGGAAAATTCTGTATATTTTCTTCTCTTTTTTTCAGAAAGAAGAGAAGAAAATCGGAATTTTCCAGAAAAATCTTATTTTTTTTAGAAAAATTTCAAAAGAAAGTGCATATTTTGCTTGTAGTTTATAGGTCATTTAGTGTAAAATAGAAAACGTGAATGGAAAAGATCGCAGGGACAGTCTTGTACTGCGATATGGACGGACGTTATATTATTGCACGGATGAATAGTATAACGGTTTTTTCGTGCATTGCTTTTCCAACAGTATGGTAAAGGGAGGAACACACGGATCTCTCTTAAAAATACCAGATTTAGTATTTGTATAGTACAAAAAGGAGGAGTGAACTTGAAGGTTCTAGTATGTGTTAAACAGACATTTGATCCCGAGGCTGCTATCAAAGTAGCAGGCGGCAAAGTATCCGGCGAAGGTGTTAAGATGGTATTAAATCCGTATGACGAAATCGCTGTTGAAGGTGCTCTGCGCTTAAAAGAAGCTAAACTGGCTGACGAAGTAGTTGTAGTATCCGCTGGCGGCCCGAAGACCGTTGACGCTATCCGTACCGCTCTGGCTATGGGCGCTGACCGCGGCGTATTCATCGCTCAGGATGCTGACGCTGATGAATTTGCAAGAGCTACCGCTCTGGCAGAAGTAGTTAAAGAAGAAGCTCCGGGTCTGGTACTGGCTGGCCACATGGCTGCTGATGATGCATCTTCCCAGGTTCCGAGCCGTATCGCTGAAATCCTTGGCTGGCCGAACGTAAACGTTATCACCGACCTGAAGGTTGAAGATGGCAAAGCAGTTTGCACCCGCGAAGCTGATGGCGGTATTGAAACTGTAGAAGTAGCTCTGCCGGCAGTTATCTCCGGTCAGGTTACTTGGTTCGAAGCTGCTCGTTATCCGTCCATGAAGGGTATCATGCAGGCTAAGAAAAAGAAAGTTGACAACAAAGAAGCAGCTGCTGACAACAAAGTTGTTGTAGTAGAATACAAAGCTCCGGCTGCGAAGGCTCCTGGTCAGAAGATCACTGGTGAACCGGAAGAAGTTGCTGCTCAGTTAGCAGACTTCATGCTGAACACTGTTAAAGTAGAAGTTAAATAATAAGGGAGGTAGAACCAATGGCTACATGGGTTGTTGTCGACCAGAAAGATGGCAAAGTTAAAAAGGTAAGTTTGGAAATCATCGCTGAAGCTAAAAAGGCTGGCGAAGTTGCAGCAGTCGTATTTGGACCGAAAGCAATTGCTGCTGACGTTGCAAAATACGGTGCAGATAAAGTTTATGTTGTAGAAGCTTTAGCTGACTACAACACTGGCGCTTATGTTTCTCAGTTAGCTGCTATGGTAGAAGCTGAAAAACCGGCTGCAGTTCTGTTTGCTCATACCATGAACGGTAGAGAAGTTGCTGCAAGACTGGCTCAGAAACTGGGTTTAGGTCTGGCTACTGACGTTGTAGGTATGGATCTGGCTGCTGGCGAATTCACCAGAGCTCCGTATGGCGGTAAAGTTCTGGCTCAGGTTAAAGTTACCACTGCTCCGGTAATGGCAACTGTACGTCCGGGCGTTTTCGAAGCTGCT
>JAZLJW010000300.1:0-4736 GCA_045597345.1 Treponemataceae bacterium | reverse complement strand
GATGATTTTTCAAAACAAATCTCCATACTTCTGGCGTTCAGGAAATACAGCCGAACTGGATTTCTTTTATGAAGATGAAGGAAATATTATTCCTGTTGAAGTAAAAGCTGCTGCAAACACCCAGGCATAAATGGTTCAGATTGAACCGCAGCCTTTTCAAATTCCGGATTTGTGGCTTATACTGTGTTTATAAGGAGAAACCAATATGGATGAATTTGAAAAAATAGTGAAGATGTGTTCTGACTTAATGACCATGAACGATAATCTGATGAACATGAATAAAGAGCTTATTGCAAAAGTTCAAAGCCAAGGTAACGACAAGAAATTCGAGCAGGCAACAACCCGTGACGGCCTCCCGATGTGGGAATATACATGTACAAATAGAGGAAATGACCGAGGAATGAACCAGCTTGGAAAGGAAGGATGGGAAATGACAACATCCTCTGAAAATACAGTTTATTTTCGGCGGCCCATAAAAAAGCAGGCTGAACCTGAATACGGAAGATAAAAGAAGGCATCCAGACGGATGCCTTCTCTGTTTTAAATATCCTTCATTCCCTACCCTCTTCTGAAGGAACCGAACCCCGGTCCCGGGCTATAGTGCTGGCGTGTTTCTTAACTGCTTCATCAGCAACAGTCTTCCAGTGGCTCGGATCATAATCAACTCTTAAGCCTGCAGGATTACTTTCATCAAACATAAACTGGGCAGCAGCACCATGAGGGGAATCATGCAACTTACCTTTATTATCAATAAAACTCTGACCCGGCATGAGATAACCCTTAGTGGCACCGAAACCGGTAAGTTTTTTATCATCGTCATATACCTTGTTATGAAGGTTATCATAGCCGTGGGTATCCTTGTATAACTTATCACCGACAGCCTGCTTCCAGAAGCCGCGGCGGAATGAGGACGCTGCATCCTTACCTGCTGCTTTTATGTCTTCATCCTCCATGTTATTCAGGCCTTTCTTTTTGTCAGTCTTAAGCTGGTCAACCGTTTTGTTGCGTGCAATGGCCGCACCGTCACCTGCCATTTGGGCATGACCGATAGTATCCTTACCTGCATCCCTCACTGATTTTTCAACGGCCTGCGCCGCATGCTCAACTTCCTTTGCTGCGTGGCCTGCAATCTGGCCCATGGAACGGAATTCACTCACAAGGTCACCAAGTCCCATTGAAGGGTTACCGGTAACAAGGACGCTGGCGATTTTACCGCTGCTTTTAGAGAGTGTAAGGCCCAGGGCAAATATAAAAAGGAAGTAGACAACATTAGACATAGAAGTCAGGTCTATAGTTGATGTCAAAGCAGAAGCACAGTTAAGGAAGAAGGACATGACGAAGAAGCACATGAATGCTGAAACCGTCAGGATTTTAAGGAAGTATGAAAGAATGGTTTTTCACGCAGACTTTTCGGCTATCTGGGCATCGATATCAGAAAAAGCATTCTCCAGAGCTTCTGTGTGGTACATTTCATACATGCTGAAGACATAGTCGGTAAGATTAAGAGATTCAAGCTGTTCCAAAACCTTATTTGCTGTAGTGTTTTTGTGGAAAGCGTACTGTTCCATAAGGAAAATGAAGAAATCCATTTCTTTAGTCATGCTAATCCCTCGTGATGAAAAGTGAGTTTCGCGGGTTTCCGGTCTTCTGTTCTGTTTCCCACATATCAAAAATACCTGTACAGCTGAAATCCCACATTTCAAGTTCGGGATTTGAAAGCATTGCATATGTTTCGGATTTCAGAAACTTCTTGAATGAATCCATGGAAGAATACCCATACTTCTGGCTAATCATTTTTGAAACTTCTTTATCGTAGTAATCAAGAATATACGGAAGCTCTTTCATCATTTTTCAATTACCTCTGAAACGGTAAGCAACGATAATGCCTTTTCAGTTTTGAAAACATACTGGTCACGTAACTTTTGCGGAAGCAGCCTTTTTATCGTTTCTTCCTCAGTATACACACCGGTAAAATAAAGGGATATAACGGGCATAGTCCTGTCATTTGCAACTGGTCCGATAATAAGGTCATAATTACTGACTACCGGCTCATTCTTTCTATTCGCACTTACAAATCGTAACCATGATGAATCTGGAGATGAGAAACGAAGAATCTTTAAATCACTTTCTTTTACTTCGTTGTACTCATAGACGGTAATGACAGGCTTTCCTTTATTCCTGCGTTTTGCCGTAAGGTCAGCCCACTTTTCAGCCTGCTCAAAACTGGTAGTCACATAAAAACCTGTACCAAAATCCAGTTTCCGGTCCGATTCAAGAATCTGAGGCTGCTTTACTTCAACATTACTGCCGTGGTATAATTTCATATATTATTAGTATACAATCAAATTCATTCTTTGTTTAGGTTTCTTGCAACCAAAAAAAGTCAACCAAAAAGTCAAGTCAATCAAAAAGTCAACCCGATAACTATCGATATCTAGTGTTGATAGACGCCAAAATATGCTGTAAACTACTCTAAGCAACACTAGATAACGGTAATAGATACACCAAACTCGGTTCAAGTCCGGGAGTTGGCTAACTGAGCCTCGGAAACGTATCCGGGGCTTTTTTTTTGTTAATCCACCATTTAGCAGAATATAAGGAATATTTGCTTGCAGTTGGTGAAGAAAAATACAGGACGAAATACTTTCTGACTATGCAGATGATTTTTCAAAACAAATCTCCATACTTCTGGCGTTCAGGAAATACAGCCGAACTGGATTTCTTTTATGAAGATGAAGGAAATATTATTCCTGTTGAAGTAAAAGCTGCTGCAAACAATTCTGTAAAAAGTATCAGAATAAGTCAGGATTTAAGTTTTCTCTAAAAAATAGTGCAGAAAATGACTGCGAAGGAACAAGGGCCTTTAGCCTTCCACTTTACTTACTATGGAATATTGATTTTTACGCTCAACTTTCACAGAGTAAGTAATCTGATATTTTCTTTTTATCGCTTGTTTTTTGAATATTCACTTAAAGAAAAAAAGCCGGGTGCGCATACACCCGGCTGCTGACTGAAAAGGAAACGCTTACTCGGAGTAGCTGAACGTCATGTCAGTATCGATGACGCCGAACAGCGAAGAGAAGATGGCAGACAGCGTTGCAGGATAACCGCCTGACATGACGCAGTGCCAGGTGGCATCTGAGCCGTCTATAGTGACCGTGAACACCTCTTCTTGGTCCTGTTGTACGCCGGGCATGGTGTACGTGAGCTTCACGTTGCTTCCGTCCATGGATGCAGAAACAGGCGTAATGGCAGCTGATGACCCTGGCTTACCTTCAAAACTCCAATTTCCATCAGAAATTGTGATTGAACCGTCAACTTGCGGAGCAGAAGCAGTGTTGAACTCATAGGTACCTATGTAGTTGGTAATATCGCCCGCACTGCCGTACAATGACGGATCAAAGTCTGTTTCCGCTGAATAAGTAAACAGTAAATAAGTGTCATAGGTGTTAAAAAAACTACTGAAAAGTGTTGAATAATAATTATTATACAATTTCCACCAAATTCCAGTATTATCAGTGGTTAAAATAAAAGTCTCCTCTCTCCTCCAACCGTTATCATCCCATGCAAGCACTAAATTATTAGTTTCCAAAGAAACAGTACCTGAAGTAAACACAGGGTTATTGTTCCCGTAATACTGCCATTTTCCGTCTTTTATAACGATAGTTCCATCATTTCTTTCATACATCGAATCGGAGTAACTGTAAGTACCTTCCATATCTTTTACGGTTTTAGTGTTATGAGTATAATCGTCAGCTTTATAATACCAACCAGGATTTATGGTGTCTCCATCATAGATACCTATGTAGTAACAATAGCCATCCTCATATTCTTTGTACGGAATTCCATCTTCCAGCAATGGGAAAAACTGAAGGACTGACTTTCCGGTAGATTTCACTGTAATTGAGGAATCTCCTGAAAAAACCGTCTCATAATCAAATTTGACAGAGGAATCAAGTGTGAAATTGTCAACAAAATCAGTGTATGTCTTTGTAGTAACTTTATAGCTGCAATTATTAAGGCTAAAATGTGAAAAAGAACTACCTGTTCCTGACTGCTGGCTGTCAGGTATGATAATACTGTCAGGCGTCACCCAAAAAAACTCGTCTTTGTTATCAACATTCTGCCAGAAGCCTCTTGTAAAGGACTCAAATTCCCTAACTGAAGATATTGTTTCACGTGGCAAATAAGCAGGTTTATCAGAAACTTTTACGTACCAGTAACCGTCGATATTGTAACGAAAACCATCTTTATAGGGCTCTGTTTGCCTAAAGTAGATTTTATCCCCATCATTAAGAAGGAACCCCAAAGGTTTGTAAGAATCAACACCAAAGACATATTCATATGAGAAGTCAGATTCAGAATTTACTATATAATACCCATCTGCATACCCATCTGCATACCCATTTGAAATAACATTAAGTATCTTCTTTGAATAGAACTCTTTGTCGTTTTTGAATTGATATACATTGCACTTAGTAATTGTGTCTTCTGTAATCCACAAATAAGTATCAGAAAAATCATCCAGTTTTTTCCAACAGCCCTGAACAGAAGAAAGAAATTCTTCGTAGTTATGAATTTCAGGTCTATCATTATCAACAGGATTTCCCGGATCTTCCGGATGTGAACAGGAAACTAACAAAAGGAAGCAAGACAAAAGAAGCATAAGGAAACAATGTGTTTTTTTCATTGCAAACTCCTTTATAAAATGAAAAAGATAACTAATAATAAATATT
>JAZLJW010000299.1:0-1448 GCA_045597345.1 Treponemataceae bacterium | reverse complement strand
AAGGGAATGTTTCAAAACAGACACAGGCGTAAAGGCCTTTCGGATGAAAGGCGAGGAAGTGTGTTTACACTTAGGACATTCACAGGCCTGCTGGGTATAACGAATGATTCTGATTTTCGCAGGGATATACTCCAGTTCATCACGGACTTTAAGATACCCGATTTCCTTAAGTCCGGAACCACACTGTTCGCAGAATAAGTCGTCCGGATGAATCATGCAGGGTACTTCCGTGACAGGGACATCCTTCAAAAGTTCTTCTCTGGTTGTTTTCTTGTTTCTGTTACAGACAGCCCCTTTTCTGAAATACAAAGGTTCTTTAACATCAACTTTGGCTTCAACCTCTGCCTCATTAAAAAGGGATAACTGACCTTCCACCTGGGTAGAAGTCTTTTCGCTGGAGGAGCCAAACTTTTCCTTACGCAGCAAAAGAACCATCTCGGTAAGATTACTTACCTGATTCTGCAAGTCTTTTATTGTGTTTTCAAGGTGCTCGATATAGGCATCTTTATCACTCATAACCGGTATAATTCCTTTGCTTTTGATAAAACAATTATACCACAAAAAGTGCCAAAAAGCCAGTAAATATAGGCTTTTTCAAGGTTTTGTTGCTAACAGATTTCTCCCTTTTTCGCAGGTGAAATCGTCTGCTTTTGCTCAATCTGAAGGCCTTCCATCAACCAGCGGAATTGCTGCCAGGTGATAGGTTTTAACTCCGACTCATGACGGGGCCATTTGAACTTTCCGTTTTCCAGTCGCTTATACAGGAGGATGAAACCATCAGGTTCCCAGTACAATACTTTCATGCGATTACAGTGCTTACCGCAGAAAAGGAACAGTGCGTTGGAATACGGGTCGAGTTTGAACTGTTGCTGGACAAGAGCTGCCAGACCATCGATAGACTTTCGCATATCGGTGTAACCGCAGGCAATATAGATGTTCTCGGCAACAGTGATATCGCCTAACATACACTCTGCAGTGCAAGAAGCACTGCTTGGATGGTCTGCTGACTGGTGCCTTCGTTGATCTCAACAGTGGCATTGCCCAAACGGATGATGACAGCAGCCCGTGTATCCGGTACTGGTGTCTGTACCTCCAGTTTCCTGAATACGGCAGATTTTTCTTCCTGTTGCACCACAGGCAGGTTCGAGTTCTCAATAGCTGAGAGTCTAAGCTTTCGGAGCCAGTAGTAATAAGCTTTGATACCAACACTGTTTTCGGAACACCAGGAGGATACGGTTTGTCCGCTAGACTGGCATTCCCTAATAATACTTGCCCATTGTGCAGCACGGGCATTGTTTTTGACTAAAGTAACCTGATCCATAAGATAACCCTTTCCGGTTAGACACTAATTAGAGTCGAAAAACTCTAAAAAGTCTAAACCTATACAGAATGATTATCGCAGATGGATCTCAGAATCGTAAGGCACCGTGTTATTTAGCGCTTACGAA
>JAZLJW010000298.1:0-21288 GCA_045597345.1 Treponemataceae bacterium | reverse complement strand
CATTCTACATAGCTCTGCAGGGTAATGGTTTTGGTTTCTGAACCGGTATTGGACAGGGTAACCATCTGAACTTCAGCGTTTTCGCCGTTTGGTACCATGAAAAGCACTTTTGCCCGGATATTGTTCTTGCTTGAATCAAAGGTTGTGTAGCCGAAACCGTGGCGGCATTCGTAGCTGTCCAGTTCGGTCTTGCAGGGTTTATAGCCGGGGTTCCATACGGTGTCCCCATCTTTAATGTAGAAATAACGACCGTTGTCATCTAAGGGTACATTGTTGTACCGGTAACGGGTTAAACGGCGCAGGCGGGCATCGGTGTAGAATGCATAACCGCCGGCAGTATTGGAAATAAGTGAAAAGAATTTTTCATTTCCAAGATAGTTGATCCAGGGGTACGGAGTTTTTGGGGTTTCAATCACGTATTCCCGCTGTTCATCATCAAAATGACCAAAACGC
This sequence comes from Treponemataceae bacterium, assembly GCA_045597345.1. Taxonomy (GTDB): domain Bacteria; phylum Spirochaetota; class Spirochaetia; order Treponematales; family Treponemataceae; genus Treponema_I. The sequence goes on along the minus strand of JAZLJW010000298.1, from coordinate 20,835 downwards.
ATTTTTGTTATTCCTCCAGAAGAAATAATCCTAAAAGAGTTGGTTGAAAAGTTTCAACCAACTCAATTTTACAATCGAAAGTTGAAATTGTCAACTAACCTCATTCCGATTTGACCTGATAGAACGCTGTTTGTGGTCTGACAATGATTGTGGTATAGTTGAAGCATGTACATGCAAGTATTTTATGGTTGCTTACTGGTGCTGAATTTTCTGGCTCTTACAGCACTGGTGGCGCAGCATCATAATAAAATTTCCCTGTTTTATCCTGCTCTATTTACCGCTATCCTCATAACTGACTACGGATATATGCAGATGACTCTGGCCCAAACTTTGGAATCTGCCGTGCTGGCAAATCAAACTATCTATCTGGGCGCCAGTTTTTCAAGTTTTTTCCTGTTCATGTGCCTGGCAGACCTGTGCAAGACGAAAATTCCCGCCTGGGTTCCGGGTCTATGGTTGCTTTTCAGCGGTTTCAATCTGCTGTGTGTACTGAATCCGACCTTGAACCGTTATTATTATACATCGGTTACTTTTTCAAAAAATCCGCAGGGAATCGGCATGCTGATGAAATCCTACGGTCCGCTGCATCTCGTGTATCTGCTCTCAATAGCCGCTGCTGCAGCTGGAGGACTATACATCATCTTTCTTTCATTCAGAAATAAGCGGCAGGTATCATTATTTACCAGCTGGACATTGCTTTGTACGCTGCTGTTGACTGCAACTGCATATACTCTTGAAAAAAAAGCACACTGGGATATTCCACTGGTTCCCATAGGTTACGGAATAGGAGAACCTGTTATTCTTATTCTCCTGCACCGGATCCGGTTGTACCAGACTGATGACATTACTGAGCAGTTCCATGTTGAGCAGGATACCGCCGGGTTCCTTGTTCTTGGCGCAAAAGGCACCTTTCTGGGATGTAATCAGGCAGCCATCGAGTTGTTTCCGGAACTCAGAACGCTTCGCATTGATTCTATGAACAGCAGGAAAAAACTGCAGATTTTGAACAAAGCCCGAAAATGGGTAGAGGGAAAGAACAAAAAGAAAGAAGATTCGTACTGGGAAAAAAACGGAAGAGGGCTGAATGCCTCTAAACGATGTATCAGTATTGCTCACCGGCTGCTGAAAGTTGACAGTCGCGCGGTACATGTATTCCGTCTTGCTGATATTACTGCACAGCAGAATGCTTTGGAACAGGACGAATTTCTGCATAAGCAGATGAAAAATGATATACGGACAAAGAATGCAAAAATCCGCAGCATGGAAAATGATATCATTACCAGTCTTGCGTCATTCGTAGAAAACCGTGATGGCAGTACTGGTGGTCATATTGAGCGCACCAGCGATATTGTTCAGGTGTTCACGGACTTTCTGCAGGACTCGGAAAAAAACAGGTTACCTGAGGTGTACGACCGCATTGTACGGGCAGCACCACTGCATGATTTTGGTAAAATTGCAGTCCCTGACAACGTATTGAACAAACCATCCCGGTTGAATGAAGTAGAATTCGAAAAAATGAAGACTCATTCACAGAAAGGTGCTGAAATGGTAGACGAAATACTTCAGCATGCTCAGGATATAGAATTCAAGAATGTGGCAGTGAATGTGGCACGGTATCACCATGAAAAATGGGACGGAAAAGGGTATCCGGAAGGACTTTCTGGTGATGCTATTCCCTATGAGGCAAGGATTATGGCTTTGGCAGATTGTTTTGATGCAATGGTAAGTACCAGAGTGTATCAGAGAACGCCAAAAACATTGGATGAAGCGTTTGAAGAAATATCAAAATGTGCTGGAAGTCAGTTTGATCCGGAGCTGGCACGGAAATTCATTGCCTGCCGAAGACAGATTGAGCAGCTGTATCCCGAAGCAGTTTTAAAATAGCAAAACGCAGTATGGTTGTAACGTCATTCACAACGGTTCTGCATGTACTGGCAATCCAGCAGATTTGTGGAGTTTTGATGAGACCCTGAAACTGGTTCAGGGTGACTATAAGCAACACTTTTTACTGACATAGAGTAAATAATGATGCATAGTTAGTTGCACTTCGCAATTAACTATGATACTGTAGTGCCATGAGTAATAGTATTTGTCTTCACAATGGTACTATCGTTACCGGATTTTCTGCCATGGAAAATTGCGCTGTTCTCCTGAAAGACGGAAAAATAGCTGATGTTTTCAGTGAGCGTCGTCTGGAAAATAAAAAACTTCCTGCTGGAACACGGATGATTGATGTAGACGGGGCGTATATTTCACCGGGATTCATAGATACGCACATTCATGGTTTTGGTGGGCATGGGACTGATGAATTCAGTGCAGAAGCCGTTCTTTTCATGAGCGAACGACTTGCTCAGTATGGTGTAACTTCATTTAATCCGACAATGTACCCGGCCGATCCTGATGAAATGGTCAAAGGACTGGTTGCCATTTCCGGTGCCATGGGAAAAGAGAAGGGGGCGACCATTATGGGCATTCATCTTGAAGGCCCCTTCATTTCACCTGAAAAACTGGGAGTACAGCGTCCTGAAACCGTGCGGAAAGTTGATTTTGAACTTATGGAACGGCTGTGGGATGCCTCAAACGGGCACCTGGTTAATATGACGGTTGCTCCTGAATTAAAAGGTATGCGGGATCTTGCCCTCTGGTGTCTTAAAAAGGGTATTGTTCTGCAGGCAGGTCATACCAATGCTGAATATCATCATATGGTAGAAGGTATGCAGGCAGGTATTCTGCACAGTACCCACCTGTTCAATGCCATGAGCCAGATGCATCACCGTAACCCGGGGGCTGTTGGTGCGGTCCTCATTCATCCGGAAATGTCGGCTGAAATTATTGCCGATGGTATTCACGTTCATCCCGACCTGATTAAACTTCTTGCCCGTGATAAACCGCTTGATAAAATTGTTCTGGTAACCGATGCCCTGACTCCTACACAGCAGACCGAAGGTCCGCTTTTGGCCAATGGTGAAGAAGTGGTGTACAAGGATGGCTGTTTTCATCGTGCCAGTGATGATGTTATTGCCGGTAGTGCCCTGACTATGATTAACGGTGTGAAAAATCTGATAAGCTATGGTTTTTCAGTTTCGGATGCTGTTAAGTGTGCCACTGCCAACCCGGCGACTATCATGGGATATCGTAATAAAGGAAAAATCATTCCAGGTTATGACGCTGATGTCATTGTCTTTGATAAAGGCTTTAAGGTACTCATGACCATTATCGGTGGTGATGTTAAACGGGATATTACGGACTGACTGCAGTAGTTCAGCCGGAATATGGTGTATACTGGGAGAAGGCATTTTGCCTTCTCATCCAAAATAAAAAAGGAAACACTACATGAGATTAATTATCAGACCAGATTATGAAAAAGCTGCCGTATGGGCAGCAAACCACATTGCAAAACGCATCAACGATTTTGCACCGACTGCAGAAAAACCATTTGTTATGGGACTTCCTACCGGAAGTACCCCGCTGGGTGTATATAAAGAACTGATCCGGCTGAACAAGGCTGGAAAAGTTTCTTTTCAGAATGTCGTAACATTCAACATGGATGAATACGTTGGCCTGGATGAAAACCACGACCAGAGCTACCACTATTTTATGTGGGAAAATTTCTTCAGCCACATCGATATCAAAAAGGAAAACGTTCATATCCTGAACGGTATGGCAAAGGATCTGGCTGCTGAATGCGCAGCATATGAAGAAGCCATTAAGGCTGCCGGCGGTATCAAGCTGTTCATGGGCGGAGTTGGGGTAGACGGACACATTGCCTTTAATGAACCGGGTTCAAGTCTTTCTTCCCGCACCCGTGTAAAGACTCTTACTGAAGATACCATCATCGTAAACAGCCGTTTCTTCGGCGGTGATGTAACAAAAGTTCCTGCTACTGCACTGACGGTAGGAGTAGGTACTATCTGTGACAGTGAAGAAGTAATGATTCTTATTACCGGCCATAACAAAGGTATGGCTTTGAAACATGCTGTAGAAGAAGGTATCAGCCAGATGTGGACCGTTTCTGCCCTGCAGATGCATCCAAAAGCTGTCATTGTTGCCGATGATGCAGCCACCGATGAACTTCGCGTAGGAACTGTCAAATACTTTAACGACATCGAAAAAAACAATTTCGATAACGCCCTCTGAGTAAGAAAAACGCGCTGTTTGACAGGGTAACGGCATACGGTCATCCCGAACTGTGCACTGTCATCCCGAACTCGTTTCGGGATCTCCAGAGCAGATACTGAGTCACGTTCAGCATGACGGTTCGTGTCAGACAGTGCATTTTACAAAAAGTTCATCCCTGTGATATAGTGGTTGAGTGATGAAGTCAATTAACTCTCTTTCTGATATTAATGTATCCCGTATTCTCCGCCTTATCTGGACTCAGAAAGGTATTTCCCGCGTGGAAATTGCCAGCAAACTGGGAATTGATAAGTCTACAGTTACAAAAATTGTTGCCTCTCTCAATGAAATCGGCATCATCACAGAAACTTCAGAAGGAGCCACCGGGCCTCAGGGGGGACGAAAGCCTATCTTCCTTGAAATCACTCCTAAATTTGCCTGCGTTGGCGGTATAGAAATCAACCCGGAACGCTTTGTCTGCTGTCTTCTGGATCTGCATGGTTCCGTTCTCTTTCAGCATCAGGAAGTAATACAGCCACAGGTATTTGAAGAATTGCGTATTGAGGGTGTATTTCAGCGGGCATATAAGTTGATTGCATATGAAGCAATTAAGCTTAATGTAACAATGATCGGTATTGGGGTCGGTATTCCCGGTCTGGTTAACAGCGATAGGGGCGAAGTAGTATGTTCTGTTCCACTTATGATTACTGAACCATATCCCTTTATCGAGAATGTAAAAAAATATACTGATATCCCGATTGCTATTGAAAATGACGCCCGCTGCTGCTGTTTTGGCGAAATCATGGCTGCTGATGATGAATTAGTAAAGAATATGGTTTTTGTTCTTACTGAATATCGTGTCATCCATCCAACGGAAAAATCCCGGAAAAATCTGTCAGTTGGTCTTGGAATTGTCATAAACGGTAAACTGCTGAAAGGTCCGGAGTGTTCTGCCGGTGAATTCCGCAGTCTGTTGTGGGAAAACGGTAATGAAGGGCAGTTTCTTACTGGTGATGATAGTCTTGCGTCGATAATCGGTGATAATGAACAGATTAATAATGTATTCCAGGAACTGGCGCGACACGTTGCGTTTCTGGCCAATACCCTTAATTTGCAGGTTGTGTATATCGGTGGTATAGAGCAGAAATACGGACGAAAAATCGAAAGTATTATCCGGCAGCGGTTTGAATATCAATGGCCGTATGATGAACACCGGGTATTTGATGTGCGGCAGTCATCATTTGGTACGTTAAGTGTTGCCTATGGGGCTGCATCCATGTACATTGAACAGCTTTTTTCATTGCCAAGTCTTGCTACTGCTTCTGCAAAAGGTCCCTCTATTCTGGAGTATCTGTCAGCAATGTCCAATGGTGCTCCATTGAATTAAGTCGGGAAAAAATCAGAAAAGAAAATATTACGAAAAATCAAAAAAAAAGGTTTACAGAATAAAACGGTGATGATATTCTTTTGTTAGTTGGTTGAATCAATCAACTTAACGTATTTATTGGAACTTTTCCCGCAGACGGGCGGGAATAAGATATCAAAGAAAAAGGAGAACATTATGAAGAAAGTAATGCTCGTAGCTCTTGTTGCTGTTTTGGCAATGGGCATGGTTTTCGCTGGTGGAAAAAAAGACGCTGGTACAACCTCTGGTAAAGTAGTCCTCGATGTTATGGGCTATGGTAACAACGCAAACTCAGAAGGACAGGACTTTGTTCGTCTGGTTGAAGAATTCATGGAAGAAAATCCTGACGTAGAAGTAGTATATGAACTGCTGTATGATGAAGCATATCATCAGAAAGTTTCTGCTCGTCTTGCTGCAGGTCAGTACCCAGATGTAGCTTACATGGGTGCAGATGCCCGCTGGGGTGGTAAATTCCAGGAAGCTGACCAGCAGATTGATAACGTTCCTTATATGCCTTCTTATATCAACCAGGCAGCTATCCCAGATTTCTTTGGAAATGGTGTTAAACCTTATATCCCACTGGGAGGATCAAACTTCTGTACCGTTGTTGCAGTTAACATGGATCTGCTCAACGAACTGAACGGTGGAAAACTGCCAAAAACCTATGATGACATGAAAGAACTGGCTAAACTGTGTGCAGCTAAAGGTATTGCATGTCTGACCACTCATGGTAGTGAATCATGGGTATGGGGTTCTTGTGTAATGTCTGGTATTTACCCACGCTTTACCAACGATACTCAGTGGATTGAAAAAGCTGTACAGGGAAAAGTTAAATTCACTGATCCTGAATTCGTAGCTGCTCTCGATACTCTTGCTATCATGGTAAAAGATGGCGTTCTTGATCCTAACTCAACACTGCTCGACTCTGGTACTGCATTCTCTGCTTACCAGAACGGTAAATGTCTGATGTACATTGATGGTCAGTGGGCAATGGGTACCTCTAACCTGGGTACTGCAAATACCAAACTGATTGCTATCCCAGCTGTTCCTGGTGAAAAATACTATGCAGGTGCAATGGCAGGTGCATGGCAGGTTGGTTACGGTATTACCAAAACCGGTGCTGCTGATCCTAAAAAACTGGACGCTGCAAAACGTTTCCTGGAAAAAATGTTCAACGAAGAAGAAACCATCATCCGTATTCGTAACGGTGCAATCTCTTCTCCTATCCTGAAGAGCATTAATCTCCCAGATGACCTGGATCCATTAGTAGCTGAAAAAGGTACCCTCGGTGAATATCCTTCCTGCTATGTAATTGACTCTTACCTGACCGGTACTGCAAACGACCTGCTCAATTCAGGTATGCAGGATATCGTAAACGGCAAACAGACTGCTGCTCAGGTAGCTGCTGCTGTTCAGGCTGCATTTGATGCTCAGTAATCAAACGATTACTGGTCATTCCCTGTAACTGATAAAGGGGAGCTTAACCGCTCCCCTTTAATTTAGTGCCCCTTCTTTTTTCCTGATATTTATAAAAGAGGCAGATTGTGTCTGATAAAACAAAAGCAATCAACAAAAAGATTGATACCCGCGACCTGTTGACTTTCATCGGTTTTATTGCCCCAGGTCTCCTGATTTACCTTTTTATTATCGTTTATCCGGTTTTTTACTCTATTTATCTGAGCTTTTCTGATTACAACCCAAATATCGGTGCATCAACCGGTCTTGTAGGTTTTAAGAATTACATTACGGTTCTTACTATGAATCGTGGTGTTATTGACGCTTCGAATAATACCCCGGAATTCTGGCATGCCTTCAAAAACAACATGCTGGTTGTTCTGGTTTCTGTATTCGGTCAGATCCCTATCGGATTTGCCCTGGCTTTTATTCTGTATCGTAAACAGGTAAAAGCTTCAAAATTCTTCCAGGCAATGGTATTCCTGCCAAACTTCCTGTCTACCATCGTAATCGGTATCATGTGGCGAATGCTGTTCAGTGTTGACGGTCCTGTTGCACGTATTATGCAGGCTGTTTCAGGTGATCCCACCCGTCAGTTTACTCTGATGTACGATCCCGGTAAGGCTATGATTCCAATTGCCATCGTACTTATCTGGATGTACACCGGTTTCTACATGATTATCTTCCTTGCCAACCTGCAGAAGATTAATGACAGCATGTTTGAAGCTGCAAAAATTGATGGTGCTACCGAATTCCAGATGTTCTATAAGATTACCATTCCGCTGATGGCAGCCCCGATTCTTACCAGCAGTATTCTTGCTATTGCCGGTTCTTTGAAAGGTTTCGCCTTGATTTTCGCTCTGGCAACAGAAGGAAAGCAGCGTATGAATACTGAAGTACTTCCAATCTTCATGTACAATCAGGTATTCGGTATGGCTGGTACCGGTAACCCAAAACGGTATGCCTACGGTGCTGCAATTTCAAACATCATTGTATTAATCAGTGTACTGCTTATTATGTTCAGTAACTGGGTTGGAAAAAAACTGGGAACAGACGAGGAGTACTGAGATGGCTGTTAATTCAATGACTACGGGCGTAGCTCCTAAAAAAGATGAATTAAAAACTTCTTTTTTCGGTCGTTACCTTGCAAAACCACTGTCGTATATTGTTTTCATCCTTTGGACAGTAATTACCATTGCTCCTCTTGTATGGATGGCTTATTCGTCATTCAAGACTAACGAAGAGCTTACGAAAGATATGTATTCTCTTCCTTCTGATTTGTTCCATCAGAAGGAACGGACTTTTGATGTAGTTAAATCTCAGGCAGGTGACTCAATCAACTGGCCTGCTGGGTATCTTGAATCATTGGGCCTGAAGAAAAAAGATTATGATGGAATAAACAAACGTGTACTGATTCTTGAATCAGAGACCATCGGTATGCACCGTCGTGTTTTCATCTATTACTTTGACCGCGAACAACTGCCTGATGATTATACTCTTTCTGACGGCCGTAACCTGAAGACACTTGCTCCAGGAAAAGACGTTAAGGTAAAAGTTTCTGATCTGCCAAAAAGCTGGCAGCGGAAAATTCACTGGCAGAGTATCTGGTGGAACTACACTTCTGCATGGAAACGTGGAGAATTGGGAAATAAGTTCTTGAACAGTGTTATTTATACCTGTGTTTCAACGTTCCTTGTTGTATTCCTGGGGCTTATGCTTGGATATGGTGTAAGTAAATTCAAATACAAAAAAACTGCAGCACTGGTAGCTGCACTCATCGGCTTGGGGTATCTGCTTGATGTAAACCAGGTACTGGTTCCTCTGTTCCTGATGATGACCAATCTTGGACTTACAGATACCCATATCGGTATTATCCTGATTTATACGGCATTTGGTCTTCCAATGGCGGTAATGCTCAGTTCTACCTTTATTAAAGGTCTGCCAAACAGCCTTATTGAATCTGCTTATATCGATGGTGCAACGCCGTTCCGTTCATTCGTAAGTATTATCGTACCAATGACTGTTCCTGTTATCATTACTATTTCGATTATGACTGCTCTTGGTATCTGGAATGAATTCCTTCTGGTACTGGTTATGGCTTCCCGTGATGGTACTAAGTCTTTGCCGGTTGCTATCTATTCATTCTCTGGTAAACAGGGGCTGCAGCTTGGTTGGCAGGTTGCATCTCTTATCCTCGCAACTCTTCCTATTCTGATTGTGTACTTCAGTTTCCAGAGTAATCTGGCCGAAGGTGTTGCCGGCGGAGCAATTAAGGAATAAGAGACGGTGGTGCGGAGCACCACCTTACCGGGAATTGCTGAGCAATTCCCGCGGGTGGCCTTTGTAAAAGAAAAGGCTTTTACGTCGGAATTAGTCTTGTTGGACAGTACGAGTAGCAGCGTATATTCCAACCGGGTTTTTCATTTTTTCTCTCCTAAAGGAGGCGGGTCTGTCAGATTCGCCTCCTTTTTTTTGAATGGAGTCTTTTGAAAAATTATGCCAGTTTTTCCAGTTCTTTTTCGTATTTCCGGTTTTCTGCTTTTTCTGCAGCCCGGTAAAAAATGGCTACATTCCCGATAATACGTACCAATTCAGCACCGGAACGTTCTGCCATTTCAGCAGAAAGCGTCTCTTTTTCGTCTTTGTATTCATTGAATTTAACTTTCAGAAGTTCATGTGAAGCTAAACTTTTATCAAGCATATCATGAACACCATCAGTAACTCCTGCGCCACCAACGATTACAACCGGAGACATTGGCTGTGCATATTTTTCAAGAAGTTTACGCTGTTTGCTGTTTAATTCCATAAATCTCATCCTTAATCAGAGACTGACAAAAATCATGGTTTTACCTGGGTCTACTCTGAATAATGAGGAGTAGACCCAGGGGTGACTTTCGGTCAGCGTCTTTGCTTAATACAAGTCGTTAAGACTTGTAACTGTCAGGGATTTCATAAAACTTTTGAGCGATGCTTTTCGCCAGGTTTTACATCCTGCCAGAGCCTGCTGGTTAAAATACACTGTTTTACTCTTTCCGGGCAACAGGGTAAGCAGGTTATCACTGAAGATTCCCTGAACGGCCCCCTGATCAAGTGCTACATAAAATGCAGGTTTTTCTGTTGTCAGAGTTACTGCAAATCCATTTTCTGTTTCCGTTACATCGAGCTTGATATCAGCCTTTTCTAACTGACAATGTTTCTGCAGGTCAACAAAAAGTGTTTCTTCTGCTACAGGTGCTCCATTTACCGACAATATTCCCTGCAGGAATACCTCATCGATTTTTACCCCCAGGTCACTTGCTTTGCATTCCCAGAGCAGAGTAGCTGTATCAGCTGGAACCGCTTTTGTAACAGAAACTGATTCCCGTGCTGCATTGCCGTTAAATGCAGAGAATCTTACTTCTACATTTGCGTTAAGTTCTTTACGGGTATCGTTCAATACATAGGCATAAACAGTATCACCCTTTTTGTACAATGCCAGGGCTACTGGTGCACAAAAGTGGCGGCTTGCGTAATGGAGCATCTTCCACTTACCTGAATATTCAATGGAACTCCAGGAAGCAATAGGCCATACATCGTTGAGCTGCCAGATAATGGAACCCATACAGCCTGGACGAAGTGACCGCCAGTAGGTTACTGCAGTTTTAATGGCCATGGCCTGTTGCACCTGACTTAAGTAACTCATATGGGCAAAGGTCGCAGGGACACGGAAATATCGGCTGAAGTTTTCAAAAATAATACTGTTACCGCCTACTGAGCGCTGGTGAAATTCCATTACCGGACTGGTCAGGTTCATCTGGTTTGGCGGACAGAATGTTTTACATTCACTCAGCGAAGGCAGACTCTGGTATCCAAATTCAGAAACAAACCGGGGATTGATGTCGTAATAGGCTTCAAATGGTTTCTTTTCGTGCCAGACAGTCCAGTAATGCATATCACCCTTTCCATCACTGTGCCAGTTGTCGCTGAAGTCATCAGGTCCTGCAGATGGAGAACTTGGCCACCAGATACGGCTTGCATCGTTTTTCTTTATTTCATCCCCAACTGTGCCTTCATTCAGGCGGTCATACAGGGTTGCATATGCCAGTGGGTTATCGCGGGATTCCTTGAACCACATAAGAGCTCCAAGGTTTTCGTTGTTACCGCACCACAGGGCAATTGACGGGTGGTGGCTGAGTCGCCGTATCTGTTCACGGATTTCTACGCGGACTGTATCAAGAAATTCCTGGTTGGCCGGATAGGTTGAACAGGCGAACATCATGTCCTGCCATACCATAATACCTTTACGGTCACACAGTTCGTAGAAAACTTCTTTTTCATACTGGCCACCACCCCAGACACGGATAGTGTTCTGATTGGCAGCAATCAGTGAATCAAGCAGATATTCGTATTTTTCATTAGTCTGACGTGATGGCAGGGCATCGGCAGGAATCCAGTTAGATCCCCGGGCAAAGACTGGTCGGCCGTCAACTTCAAACCGCAGGCATTTGCCCCGCTCATCGTTTTCAGCAATAACTTTCAGTTCGCGGAATGCAATTTTAACTGACTTTTCTGCCTTTGCACAAAGAACAGTTACATCATACAGGGGATTTTCCTTCAGTTGCTGAGTACCTGATGCGGCAGCGTCATCATTTTCCGGATTGGTTCCTGCGACGTACCACGGTGCAGTTCCATGCACGGTCAAGTCAGCTTCAATACAGTTTTCACCTTGTTGCAGCTGCTGTTTTTCAAGAGTAAGAATTACCGGTGTAAAAGAAGTGGTTTCCGCAGAATCAGGCTCAGCTGCTACACTGATGCTTACAGGAGCCGTTGCATTTTTTACTGCTGTTACCCATGTTTTTACGTGCAGGTTCCAGCTGCCGTCAGTGTTCCTGGTTGTTTCGGTCTGAATAGCATCGATAATGGCACAGTCTGTCTGTTCCAGACGGATATCAGTGTAAATACCGTAAGCCATAATACATGGACCCCAGTCCCATCCAGAATGACAGTGTACTTTGCGGACAAGATTATGATTCGGAGAAGTTACATCATATTCACTGTAGGGGAATTTCATGGGAAGTTTTTTTGCAGCTTCAATTGCATAGTTTTCTGATGATTCAAAAACCAATGTAATTTCATTCAAACCTTCCTTCAGTAACTCGGATACATCAAAACGCCATCTGCGGAAAAAATTCTGACAAAGTCCTGCCTCAGTACCGTTAACAAACACCCGGACAAAGGTATCGGCTCCTTCGAGGGTAATAAACTGTTTTCCTTTCAGAAAGTTTTTTGGCACTTTGATCTGTCGGGTGGTAGTCCAGTTCGTGCGGCCAACCCACTGAATTTCCAGCTCATTTTTTGCCCAGTATGGATCGGGAATGATTTTTTGAGCCAATAAGGCACTATGAATATCTCCTGGGAAAGAAATGGACAGGTTTTTATGGTCTGCACTCTCCAAAGACCATTTTCCAAGTAAAGAAAGCGTGTTCATACAATAATCCTCATGAATGTATTGATCGATTGGGGAACAATTTCGTAAAAACTTTTTTTTATAGTTGCAAAGACTTGTTCCGTTATTTTCCTAGTATATCACTAAATTGCGTTATAATTATGTACATGAAAACTATTTCCCATGAAGAATTGGCAAAGAAAGTTCCTTGGTTTCACCGGGAATATCTTATTGCATTGATCACCATCCTGTTTTTTACTCTGCTGAGTGCTGGAGGTGCATTTACCCATCTTGAGTCGGGTGCATTTGATTTGCTGCTTAAGATGAAACAATCTCCTGTGGAGCGGAATGATATCGTCATGGTTGCTATTGATGATGATGCCACTGAAAAAGTTGGTCAGTTTCCCTGGCCGCGGGATATTCTTGGTGATGTCATTATGCGTATGCGGGAACTGGGAGCCCGTAAAGTGGTATTCGATATTGAGTATCCTACTGCATCGGTTCAGGGATTGAACCGTGATGTTGAAAAACAGCTTCCTCAGATGGTGGCAGATGCAGGGGATAGTGTCAGCAGATATCTCGGTGAACTCCTTACACTTATGTCAGACCCGCAGGCTTACGGGTATTCTGAAGAAGATGTTTTTGAACTTGGTGCTGATTTGTATGAAAATCTTATTCCTGCAGAATTTGATTCTTTCTACGACAATGTTGCGGATTCTGTCATCCGGGATAATGATATTTACTTTGCCAGGTCTCTGCATTTTTTTGGTGATTCATGGCTCGGTTCAAACATGCAGGATTTGGGAGTCCGGATTTCGGATGAATATGACCAGTGGATTACGGACAACAAACTGATAAAGAACGTCCGGGATGAAGGTGGATACATCGCCCGGGAATCGAACTTTTTCTTCAATAGGCGTGCTACAGGACGACGTGGATTTGCCCCTGCTTTACAACCAATGGTCGAAGCTGCCGCTGGATTCGGGTATTGTAATGTTTGGCTTGACGATGATGGTGTTCGCCGTAGGGTAAAGCTGTTTTATGATCATAATGATGGATATGTGGCTCAGTTGACCTTTGCGCCAATTTTGAGTGAAATGCAACCCTCGCAGATTATCCGTAAAAAAGCACAGCTTATCTTAAAGAATGCTCATATTCTGGACAGTACAGGAAACGAAATTGAAAAAGATATTGTCATTCCACTTGATAAAGATGGTAATGTAATTATTAACTGGACTAAAAACAGTTTTCTCGACAGTTACCGGATTATCTCTGCCTATTCTATGATTCGTCTGGATGATCTGGAAGATGATGTCATAAACCGGTTACCCCAGCTTACGGAAACATACAGTGTAGCTATAAACAGAAAGGCTCCGGCTTACGTCAAAGAAGCAAAAAACCTGGTAAAGGAATATTCCAGGCTGGAAGCGACGAAACAGGCGCTTTTCAACCGAATGGAAGGTTCAACTATTGGAGATGCAGAGTTTGATGCCTATTTTGCTGAACGCAGGTCATTCTTCAATAAGTGTGCACAGCTTGCAGATATGCAGTATCAGAAACAGGTAGTCGATTACTGGAATGACCGCATTGAAAAGTATGCTGATAATCCTTTAGAGGTTCAGCGGTGCGAAAATAACCGGGCAGGCTTTATTGCACTGTATGAAGCATTTCGGGGAGAGGTGAATGCATACCTTGCCGGATTCGAAGAGCTTTCCCGGTTGTTCGCCGGTTCATTCTGTATTGTTGGTCATACAGCAACGGGGTCGACGGATCTTGGGAATACTCCATTTGAAACAGGTTTTCCAAATATCGGTACCCATGCAAACGTGTACAACACTATCATGAACCAGGATTTCATTACGCCTACACCCTGGTGGTATGGAATTATCATCGCATCTGTACTGATTATGCTTATTACCATAGGATTCAGGACTACCGGTATGTGGGCACAGAACATGTCGTATTTTATCGGACTCAGCGCATACATTGGTATTGTATATGGCCTTTTCGTTGCTACCCAGGTATATATCGAACTGGTTCCCGGTGCCCTGATAATGTTCATTGGATCTATTGGGCAGGTGGCTCTCCGTTATTTTAAAACAGCAAAGGAAAAAGGATTCATCCGTCAGGCTTTCGGTACGTACCTTTCTCCTGCAGTTATCGATGAAATCATCAAGGATCCAAGTAAACTTTCTCTTGGTGGTGAAGAAAAATATCTTACAGCCATGTTCACTGATATCCGCAGTTTCTCAACCCTGTCAGAAAAAGTAACGCCTACTCAGCTGGTAAGTTTCCTCAATAAATATCTTACCCGCTTAAGTGACATTATTCTTGAAAACGGCGGAACCATTGATAAATACGAAGGAGATGCAATCATTGCCTTCTTTGGTGCGCCCATCAGTTTTGAAGATCATGCCTGGCGTGCGGCTATTTCTGCAGTCCGCATGAAGCAGGCAGAGGCCGATTTCAATACTGAGATGCTGGCTGCCGGTATTATTCCAACCCCGGTATATACCCGTATTGGCTTGAATACCGGTGACATGGTTGTCGGGAACATGGGTACTGACGCAAAAATGAACTATACCATGATGGGTAATGCGGTAAACCTTGCTGCTCGCCTTGAAGGTGTAAACAAAGTGTACCACAGCTGGATTCTGGTTTCTGAAGCTACCTGGAATGGAGCCAACAGCGGAGAACACGAAGGAGTTCTTCTGGGTCGCAGATTCGACCGTGTCCGCGTAGTAGGTATTAATACTCCTGTGCAGCTTGTCAATATTCTGGGTGTTAAATCCGAGCTGGATCCTGCATTAATTGAAAGTGTTGATCTGTTCCATAAAGGCCTGGACTGTTATCTGGCAAAAGACTTTGCAAAGGGTAAAGAGTTTTTTGACCAGGCTACTGTCCTGTATCCGTCGGATGAAGCAGCCAGCGTTTTTGCTGAACGGTGTGCCGCAAATCTGGCCAATGGTGTTCCTGATGATTGGGATGGTGTAGTCAACATGACCAGTAAATAACAAACGGTTATATATATCGCTAAAAATTTATCAAAAAGGCAGCGGATTTTTTTTACCGCTGCCTTTTTTCATGGTAAAATGAATCAAACTAAAACTCTGTAGAAAAGAGGCAGAAAAAAGTGACAGAAATAACCATTTGTATGGGCAGTTCCTGCTTTAGCCGGGGAAACAGTCTGAATGCAGCATTTATTCAGAAATTTGTTGAAGAACATGGATTAAGTGATCAGGTTCGTTTTAAGGGATGTCTTTGTGAGAATGAATGCAAAGGTGGCCCTAATGTGAAGATTAACGGAAAGATGTTTACTCAGGTAGAACCTGCAGGTCTTGAACTGATTCTCCGCCATGAACTGGGATTGTAAATAGGATTTCATATGAATTTTCTTTATCCGATTTATACCGAACAGACTGAATGTCAGGACTGTTATAAATGTGTCCGCAATTGTCCCTGCAAGGCCATCCGCGTTGAAGGCGGACATGCCATGGTTGTTCCGCAGCTTTGCGTATTATGCGGTAACTGTGTAATTAACTGTCCTTCTCATGCAAAACATATTCGTGACGATTTAAGCCGCACCAAACAGCTTCTGAATGTTAAGCAGAAAGTTATTGCATCGCTTGCTCCATCATTTGCCAGTGAATTTCCTGACTACCCGGTGGAAGTCCTTGTCGGCATTTTGAAAGCTCTGGGTTTTTCCGGTGTATCTGAAACTGCCATAGGTGCCGATCTTGTAACTCATGAAACTGCTCACATGCTGCGTGCTTCTGCTGCCGGAGAAATTGAACAGAA
The DNA here is from genome assembly GCA_045597345.1 of Treponemataceae bacterium. Classification (GTDB taxonomy): domain Bacteria; phylum Spirochaetota; class Spirochaetia; order Treponematales; family Treponemataceae; genus Treponema_I. The sequence goes on along the minus strand of JAZLJW010000298.1, from coordinate 4,636 downwards.
GCTGTTCCTGTCTTCTGCTTGTCCCGCTGCCGTTGAATACATCAAGCAGCAGCATCCTGAATATGCTCCCTATATCTGTGATACTGCTTCTCCGTTGATGGCTCATGCCCGGTATCTGAAGAAAATGTATGGTGATGACATCGGTGTTGTTTTTATCGGCCCCTGTATTGCAAAGAAACGGGAATCCGATGTATTTAACGAAATTGACGCTGCCATTACTTTCTCTGATTTACGGAAATGGATGAATCAGCTTGAAGAGCAGACTGCAAAGCCTGAAATGCGCCCCAGTGCCATCAGGAAACAGTACGAGTCAGGCGCCCTTTACGAAGAATTCATTCCGCATCGTGCAGCAAAAAGTTCTCTGTATCCGGTAGAAGGTGGTATGGGGCAGGCTGTTGCAATGTACGAAGGCCTTAACGATGTCCGTATGTTCAACTATTCAGGAATTTACCGTATCGGTCCGGTGTTTGCCGATCTGAATCCAAAAGAAATTACAACTCCGGTATTCATTGAATTTTTGAGTTGCCCGGGTGGATGTATCAACGGCCCAAGTGCTTCCAAACTGGGCTCAACTGCTGCTAAAAGCATTACGATTTTTGATTATGCCAGAAATACCGACAAAATTCTGAATCCTGCTCTTCTTGAAATGAAACCCGACTTAACGGGAACGCTTCCGGTTGATCCTGCTTCTGAAACACATTACAGCGAGGAAGAAATCCGTTCTGCTCTGAAGTCTGTTGGTAAATACACCCTTGAAGATGAGTTGAACTGCGCCTGCTGTGGGTACGACACCTGTCGCTCATTTGCCTGTGCCATGCTTGATAAACATGCAGAAAAGACCATGTGTGTTTCGTACATGAGAAAACTTGCCCAGAAAAAAGCAAATGCTCTTATGCGGTCAATTCCCAGCGGTGTTGTTATTGCTGATAAGGATTTGAACATTGTTGACTGCAACAGAAATTTTGCCACTCTTATGGGGCCTGATGTAGAAGAGATGTTTGAAGCTCTTCCAGGTCTTGAAGGAGCTGATCTCCGTAAAATTTCAGATATGGCACGGTTCTTTACCGATGTTATTTCTGCCAATGGCCCTGATGTTATTGAGCGTGAATTCCGTAACGGTAAGAAAATCTATCATGTAACCGTATTTGCCATTGAAAAGAATGAGTGTGCCGGTGGTGTAGTAGAAGACATTACTGCTCCTCAGGTACAGCGTAACCGCATCATCAATCAGGCAAAGAAAGTAATCGACAAGAACCTGTCTGTAGTACAGAAGATTGCATTCCTGCTGGGAGAAAACGCAGCAGAAACAGAATCGATCCTTAACAGCATCATCGAGTCTTTTGCCGGTGATGATGAGGATTCCGGCAGGTAACGGTTATGGCAATGGATAATACTTTTATCGAAGTAGGATATTTCCAGTACTGTAAGCACAAGATGCAGGCTCCCGGTGACATGTTTATGTCCCAGAAAAATCCGGCCGATGGTCGTGTAATTACGGCTCTGTCGGATGGACTGGGAAGCGGTATTAAAGCCGGTGTTCTTGCAACCCTTACAGCAACTATGGCAACGCAGTTTATTGCTGCTGATATTCCTATCAAACGTGCTGCTGAAATCATCATGAATACGCTGCCGGTTGATAAGGAACGTGGTATCAGTTATGCAACATTTACTCTTGTTGATATTGAACCCAGTGCCATGGTCCGCATCATGGAATATGATAATCCGCCGTATGTTCTTATCCGTCAGAATACGGTAGTTGAACCGATTAAGGAAATTACCGAACTTCACCGGAAGAACAAAAAAACAGCACCACGTATTGATGCGTTTCTGAATTACTCAACTTATGCTGCCCGGCCTGGCGATCGTCTTGTTTTCTTCAGTGATGGAGTTACACAGTCTGGTATGGGAAGCAATGCCTATCCTTTCGGATGGGGATGGCTCAATGTTCAGGCTTTCATTCTTGAATGCATTGATAATGATCCAACAATCAGTGCACGGGAGTTGGCCCGGAAAGTAGTGCAGCAGGCATCCAGTCACGATGCCTTTAAGCCTAAAGATGATATAACCTGTGGCGTAGTATATTTCCGGAATCCCCGGGATATGCTGGTTCTAACCGGACCACCTGTTTTCAAGGAAGCTGATGCAGAATATGCTCATCTTTTTGAAACATTTGATGGCCGGAAGATTATCTGTGGTGGAACTACGGCAAATATCATCAGCCGTGAATTGAATCGGCCGGTAACGGTAGACCTGAAGAATTTTGATCCGGCAGTTCCTCCTATGTCAGAAATGGAAGGTGCTGACATGATTACCGAAGGTATCATTACCATGGGTAAAGTCTCAGAGCTGCTGGAAAATGGTGCGCATACTGAAAATCTTAAATCCAATGCTGCAACCCGCATGGTTGATATGTTTCTGGATAGTGACCGGATTCATTTCGCTGTCGGTACGAAGATCAATGAAGCTCATCAGGATCCAAACATGCCGGTAGAACTTGAAATCCGCCGTAATGTCATCAAAAAAATTGCAAATCTTCTTCAGGAAAAATATTTGAAGGAAGTAGAAATACATTATTACTGATTTTAAGCATCAATAGTGCTTTTTTTATCTATAACCTATTCTCTATTTATTAAAAAATAGTTAGAATGGGCCATCGATCGGAGGAATACTCATGGAAAAAACAAAAGTTGTAATCTGTACTGGAACTCACTGCTATGTTATGGGCGCATCTGAACTGCTGCTTTTGCCTGAACAGTTGCCGGAACACCTTAAGGATAAGGTAGAAATTGAAGGTCGTACCTGCATGGAATTGTGCAAACGTGGCGCAAAAGATACCGGTCAGGGTAAAGCTCCTTTTGTTTTGATCGATGATGAAATAATCGAAAGCGCTACATTACAGAGCGTAATTTCAAAACTTGAGGAAAAATATGCTTAACATCAACAACAACACCGCGCACATAAAACGCGAAATTCTGGTTCGCCTTGCAAAGCTCATGCTTGAAGGTAATCTGGAAAATGGTGTTCACCTGATTCCACGCCAGATGATGCCCCGCGGTGCTCAGCCTTTTCACTGCTGCATCCATCATGACCGTGAAATTATCCGGCAGCGTGTAATCGCCCGTCTTGGTTGTTCTGTAGATGATTATGATGATGAAAAACGTCTTGCAGACTACGTAACAGAAGCTTTGAGCCGTGAAAAACCGGGAGAAGAAATTCTGACCGTACTGCATGATGCCTGTAATGCCTGTGTAAAATCACATTACATGGTAACAAATGCCTGCCAGGCCTGTTATGCCCGTCCTTGTATGATGAACTGTGGCCGTAAAGCTATCAGTGTAGAAAATGGACGTGCCCGCATTGCAGAAGATAAATGTGTTAACTGTGGTCTGTGTATGCAGAACTGTCCGTATCATGCCATTATCAAGATTCCTGTACCATGTGAAGAAGCTTGTCCGGTGGGAGCAATCAGTAAGGATGACAGTGGACGCGAACATATTGACTATGACAAATGTATCGCCTGTGGTCATTGTATGAGCGAATGTCCTTTTGGTGCAATGATGGACCGCAGTCAGCTTATTGATGTTCTGAAACATATTCTGGCAGGAAAGAAAGTTGTAGCCATGTATGCTCCTGCTATTGCAGCTCAATTCCGTGCTTCAAGCGGACAGCTGGAAGCTGCTCTGGTAAAAGCTGGATTCACCAGTGCCATGGAAGTTGCAAAAGGTGCAGATATCTGTGCTGATTTGGAATCTCACGAGTTTGTAGAACGCATGGAACGCGGTGATAAACTGATGACCACCAGTTGTTGTCCTGCTTATGTTGCAGCCGTACGCAAACATGTTCCGGCCCTTAATCCATGTGTTTCTGATACCAGAAGTCCAATGCACTATACAGCTAAGCTGGCTAAAGAAGCTGACAGTGAGTGTGTAGCAGTATTCATTGGACCCTGTCTTGCAAAACGTAAAGAAGGCATGAAAGACGAGTATGTTGATTATGTACTTAGTGTAGAAGAAATCGGTGCACTGTTCATTGCCAAAGAAATTGATATTGGTCAGGAAGTAGCTGCGGAATTACCTGAAGGTGAAAAAGCTCCGACTGCCAGCGGTCGTAATTTTGCAATTACTGGTGGTGTAGCCAATGCCGTTAAGGTTCGTCTCAAGGATCCTTCAATTCTGCGTCCTGCAATTATCAATGGTCTTGATAAAAACGGTATGAAAATGCTGATGCAGTTTGGAAAAATCCAAGCAGGTGAAGTTCCTGCAACACCAGAGACACCGAATATGGTTGAGGTAATGTCATGTGAAGGCGGCTGTATTGCTGGTCCTTCAGTTATTGCCAATCCGAAAATTGCTGCAAATCAGCTTAAAAAATATGTTGAAGCGGGTTCTGAAGGCTGATAAAGCAATGAAATTAATTGATATTTCATGAGACAAAGGGAGCGTTACAATACTGGTGATGCTCCCTTTTTTGTTTTAAAGACCAGAACATAATTTTCTTCAAAAAACCGTAAAAAAGTGAAAACTTTTTATTGACAGGAAAAGGTAAGTTGGTATATAGTCTCATTCACCGACGCAGTAATGCAGCGGTGAGCTAGAAAAGAGTTGCAAAGCCTTGAAAAGCTTAGCAGATTTTGCAA
>JAZLJW010000297.1:0-2500 GCA_045597345.1 Treponemataceae bacterium | reverse complement strand
AAGTCGACCCAAAAAAAGTTTTCAGAAAAAAGGCTGACGCCGGGACTTGCACCGACATTTCTTTGCCATCAGGACAGGAAAAGCACTCAGAAAGAACTGGCTGGTTCGTTTTCCTTGCTTTTTTAAGCTGTATACTTAACGCCTGCAGCGGACTTATGGATAAAATCCTCATGCGGGACATGAACAGCTCACAGCTGCAGTTCTGGTATACCGGGTTTATGGTGGTGTATTACGCCATATATGCACTGGTTACCCGCACGAAAATTTCAGGCAGCGTGTGGAAGAATATCTGGGTATGGCTGCTTGCTGCAGGTCTGATTGCCATGGATAAAGCCTTGTTCATAGCCAACGGAATGCCGGAAAGCCAGATTACCATCATGACACTGATAAAACAGAGCAGCGTTATTGTTGCCATTCTGGCAGGTAAATTCGTCTTTCATGAAAAAAACATCCTTCATAAAGTTGTCTGCGCCGCCATCATCATCACCGGCATTGTCATCGGGGTTGTACAGTAAACGTATGGATCAATTAACATCACTAGGAAACGGTGAAAAATCGGGAGGCGGGATGGTGACTGAAAAAAATTGTTGAAGCCCGGAACGATAGTTTCCTTGCCGGGCTTCACCAATAGCGACGATATCGAGCGTTTTTTTCAGCCACCAGCACGCTGGTAGATTTTTCATCATCACTCGGATATATGTTAATTGATCCATACATTTTTTACACTGGTAGTTGTGCTATACTGAATCTGCTGCTACAAAGGGATTTTTGAATGGAAAAAAACGAAGAAAACAAGCGCCAGGGCGATATGATTGCCAATCTGAACAATCTGCCGGCCTGGAGTCTGAAACCTCAGTACAAGATGAAACGGGTATTCCCCGGTGACAAAGATATCGTTCTGGCATTTATCGAAGAACATTTTGATAAAAACTGGGTATACGAAGCTGAACACGCCATCATGCAGGAACCTGGGAAGTGCTTTGTTGTAACGGAAAACGGCAAGGTAGCAGGCTTTGCCTGTTATGACAGTTCCGCAAAAGGATACTTTGGTCCTGTAGGCGTTGATAAGGCCAAACGGGGAGAAGGCCTTGGAGAAGCATTAACCCTGCGTACCCTGCATGCCATGTATGAATACGGCTACGGTTACGCTATCATCGGATGGGTGGGTCCTGCCAAATTCTATGAGAAAGTTTGCGGTGCCACTTTTATTCCCGGCGGCGAACCTGAAAACACCGTTTATCAGAACATGGTGGCACGGTAAAACCTCATTTATGACAAAACGCAACCAAAAACTGATTCTATTCTGCCTGCTGCTTTTCTTCATATTTCCTGCAGCAGCACAGACCGGCGTGGCAAATATCAATCTGCTTATTGCATCCTATCCTGATCTCCATATATCTGCCCATCTTGATTCCTCCGTCGATGACTATCTCCTTAGTTTTACTCATCCTGAAACCGGCACCTACCATGAATTTTACTGGAGTAAGGGATCTATGTTGCCGGCAGAAGAACTGGGGAATGCAGATACATGGTGGAGCATTCTCTACGAATACGACAATGTTCTGAAAGACCCGGCAGACATGACGGAGGAAGAACGCTTAGCGCTGATGGCATTTTCAAGCCGACAGAACCGGAAGACAGAGGCAGGAACGCCCATGTTCTTTTTTGATGCTGTATATTCTTCCACATCAGAGAAGCAGATCACACCGTATATCGAGCGGATTACATTTTTAGGCAGGAAAACCAGGGTTCACAAAAGAATCATTGAGCCATTACGCCGGGTTGAAGAGAAAATTCAGGCGTTGATGACAACAGATGCAAGCGTTAAGAAGTTTGTTGACGGGCTTATCAGCTGTGATGCGTATCATTGGCGGGTGATAGAAGGAACTAACAGAAAGTCGTTCCACAGTCTGGGAATAGCCATTGATTTTGTACCGCAATATTATGGCGGAGAAGCATTCTGGAGCTGGGCAAGAGACCACAACCCTGATGGCTGGATGCTTACCCCACTCCGCCGCCGCTGGATGCCTCCCAAACCCATAATCGACGCCTTTGAGTCAGAGGGCTTCATTTGGGGCGGCTACTGGGCCATCTGGGACAATATGCACTTTGAGTACCACCCGGAACTTATTAATGCATTGCAATAGTCAGTCACAATGACTTACTGAACAAGTACAAGCTGTCCCGCATGAATGATGCATCTGCATGCAGAGGCATCATTCATGGTAAGGCGCCGGACATTCGAGAAGCGGAGTCGGGCTTTCTGCCCGTCGAGCATCGGAGAATACCCGGCAACGCAGCTGGCATATCCTTAGCACCAAACACTCAGCGAGGGGTGATATGGGTGCTATGGCTAGGCGGCCGGGAAGCGAGAAGCGCAGGCGTCCTGCCGGACGTTGAGCATTCGAGCAATCCGGACAACGACGCCAGAGTGCCCTTAGCACCAAACACTCATCGAGGGGTGATAAGGGTGTGAAAGCAAGGCGCCGGATATTCGAGA
>JAZLJW010000296.1:0-5795 GCA_045597345.1 Treponemataceae bacterium | reverse complement strand
AATAGCTGCATTTGTAAGAACGCGAGTTGTTTCCTGGAATGATGCAGCAGAAATGAATGAATCTACACCAAGAGAAGCCTTTGTAATACCCTGGAACATAGGACGTGCAATAGCCGGCTGTCCACCTTCTGCCATTACACGGGCATTTTCAGAATGGAACTTATATTTATCAACCTGCTGTCCATAGATAAAGCGGGTATCACCAACTGCTACGATTTCAACTTTACGCAGCATCTGACGAACAATAACACCTATGTGCTTATCATTGATATCTACACCCTGCATACGGTATACCGACTGGGTTTCATCCATCAGGTACCGCTGAAGAGCATTTTCACCAAGGATATTCAGAATATCGTGTGGGCTCAATGCACCGTCACACAGGCGTTCACCAGCTTCAATCTTATCACCATCGCGAACCAAAAGACGTTTAGCCATTGGAACTGCGTGTTCAAATGCCTGTCCGTAATCATCGGTTACCACGATAGTACGTTTACCCTTAGCAATACCTTTGAATGAAACAGTTCCTGAAATCTTAGAAAGAACTGCCGGGTTCTTTGGCTTACGTGCTTCAAATAATTCAGATACACGAGGAAGACCACCGGTAATATCCGAAGTTTTTGAAGATTCTTTAGGAAGCTTAGCAATAGTGGTACCTGCAGTGATTGATACACCATCTTCAATAAGAAGAATAGCACCAGTTGGCAAGTAGTAGTTACCAAGCTCAATACCAGCTTCATCACCGATCCAAACACGAGGCTGTTTTGTCTGATCATTATGCAGGTCAGAAATTTTCTTTTCTACATTACCATTGGTTTCATCAACTTCAATTGCAAGTGTTGAACCTTCAATAATATCATCGAAATGAACATAGCCGGTAACTTCAGCAATAATCGGTTCCGAATACAAATCGAAAGTAGCAATGGTGTCACCAGCTTTAACCAGATCACCTTCCTTAACTACAACGTTTGAACCGTTCTGAACATCAAGCTTCAGTTCGTTTTTACAGAGATATACAACGTTATTTCTGATAACTACGCGTGCAACATCTACAGAAGTAATTTCTTCTTTTCCAGACTTAAACAGAGGCTGATCTTTACCGACACGGTCCCCGTCCTGAACAAGAAGCTCTGCCTTAGCTGGCACTTCATAAGACTTGACGATAGGAGTTACTACCATTGAACCTTTACGGGTAAACAACAGCGAACCATCATTCATCGGTACTGATACGCCCTTAATTTCATCAACAAGAACATCGTATTTAAGAACCATACGGTTATCTTCAGATACAGTAGATGCAGTACCACCAACATGGAATGTACGCATGGTAAGCTGAGTACCTGGCTGACCGATCGACTGCGCAGCAATAACACCGACAGCTTCACCGATTTCTACAATTTTGTTGTGAGCAAGGTTACGGCCATAACATTTGCAACATACACCATAGCGGGCTTCACAAGTCAGTACAGTGCGAAGTTTAACAGTTTCAACTCCTGCCTGGTCAATTTCATGAGCCAATTCATCAGTAATATATTCATTTACATCACAGAGAACTTCACCAGTAATCGGGTGTTTTACCTGTTCAAGAGTAAAGTGTCCGGTAATGCGTTTCTCGAGAGTTTCTACGACTTCATCACCATCTTTTACTGCTGAATATTCAATACCATTGATAGTTCCACAATCTTCTTCGTTGATAACAACGTCCTGTGCAATATCAACAAGACGACGGGTAAGATAACCTGCGTCGGCGGTCTTAAGAGCGGTATCAGACAGACCTTTACGGGCACCGTTGGTAGAAATGAAGAATTCCATTACCGACAGACCTTCTTTGAAGTTTGCACGGATTGGAAGTTCGATAATATCACCATTAGGTTTAGCCATCAAACCACGCATACCAGCCAGCTGACGAATCTGGTTACGGCTACCACGAGCACCTGAAGCGGCCATCATATAGATGGTATTGAAGCCTTCCTGGTCTGCTTCCAGGGTTTTCATAACTTCATCAGTCAGTTCTTCATTTGCCTTAGACCATACGTCAATAATACGGTTGTAGCGTTCTTCCTGAGTAATAAGACCTTTAGAGAACTTCTGAACTTCAGCTTCAACCTTTTTATTTGCCTCAGCAATGATTTCCGGTTTCTGCTGTGGAACAAGAATATCACCCATTGAAATAGTTGCACCAAAGAATGTCGCATTGCGGTAACCTACAGATTTAATTGCATCAACCATCTGTACAGTCAGCCAGGTTCCCTTTTCTTTCAGAACCTTTTCAATGAGTTTTTTCAGTTCTTTATCACCTAAAAGAGCATTAACATAATCAACACCTTCTGGCATCTCTTCATTGAACATCAGACGTCCACAAGTAGTTTCAATCAGGTCTCCCTTTTTGAATTTCTTGTTGATATCATCTTTTGGAGCCGGAACTTTAATCAAAGCTTCATAGTCGACATTTTTTGCTTCAGCAGCAAGCATTGCTTCTTCTACTGAAGAGAAACGTTTACCAGTACCTTTTCCCGATGGCTTTACCTTAGTCAGGTAATAAATACCAAGTACCATGTCCTGAGATGGATAAACGATAGTTTTACCGTTTGCCGGATCAAGAAGGTTGCGGGCAGAAAGCATCAATGTCCAGCATTCCATCTGAGCTGCCTGAGTCAGTGGCACGTGAATAGCCATCTGGTCACCGTCGAAGTCGGCGTTAAATGCATGACAAACAAGAGGATGCAGCTTAAGAGCTTTACCTTCTACCAGAACAGGTTCAAATGCCTGAATACCCAAACGGTGCAGAGTTGGAGCACGGTTCAGCATTACTGGATGTTCAGATACAACTTCGTCAAGGATATCAAATACTTCTTTTGCTTCCTTTTCTACCAGCTCTTTGGCTTTTTTAATATTGTATACAATTTCTTTGTCTACCAGTTTTTTCATGATAAATGGCTTGAATAATTCAAGTGCCATTTTGGTAGGCAGACCACACTGCCACAACTTCAGTTCTGGTCCTACAACAATAACTGAACGTCCAGAGTAGTCTACACGTTTACCCAGCAGATTCTGACGGAAACGCCCCTGTTTACCTTTCAGCATATCAGAAATTGATTTCAGAGGACGGTTTGACGCACCTTTTACAACCCGTTTACGTTTACTGTTGTCAAACAGAGCATCAACAGCTTCCTGCAGCATGCGTTTTTCGTTACGGATAATGATATCCGGAGCTGCGAGCTGCTGCAGTCTCTTAAGACGATTATTACGGTTGAGTACACGACGATACAGGTCATTAAGGTCAGATGTTGCAAAACGTCCACCATCAAGCTGAACCATAGGACGAAGATCCGGTGGAATTACAGGGATTACATCAAGAATCATCCATGAACATTTATTTGTTGATGAACGGAAATTTTCTACAATTTCAATTCTCTTGAGTAACCGTTTATCACTCTTTGAACCCTTAGCAACCATCTTATCACGAAGGTCAGCAGCAAGTTCGTCAAGATTAAGGTTTTCCAGCAGAGTTTTAATAGCTTCTGCACCCATACCTGCCTGGAAGTTGCCACCGTAACGATCCTGAGCAGTCAGATATTCTTCTTCGGTAAGAAGCTGATTTTTCTTCAGATCTGTTTCACCTGGATCGATGACAATATATTTTTCATAGTACAGTACTGAACGAAGTGCAGCTACCTGTAAGTCGAGAAGCAGTCCCATGCGTGAAGGAACTGAACGATAGTACCAGATATGAGACACTGGAGCTGCCAGTTCGATATGACCCATACGTTCACGGCGAACTTTAAAGTGTGTTACTTCAACACCACAACGGTCACAGATAACACCCTTATAACGGATAGATTTGAACTTACCACAGTAACATTCCCATTCTTTGGTGGTACCAAAAATACGCTCACAGAAAAGACCTTCTTTCTCTGGGCGAAGAGTACGATAGTTAATTGTTTCAGGTTTTTTAACTTCACCATATGACCATGCACGGATTGCATCTGGTGAAGCAAGCTTAATCATTAAGCTGTCAAAATCCTGGATATCACGCATTATTTTCTCCTATTAGGCTGCAATTCCTTTGAATCGCAGAATCGGATTTCACTACCAGCTGCACAACGCAGCTGGTATATCAAAATTAGAAATTGGAATTTGCTTTTGCAATCAGTTCTTCATCACGTTCTGTGAGAGGAATCTGTTTACCCTTGGCATCATAAATGGTGAAGTCAAGTGCAAGACCACGAAGTTCCTGTACAAGTACGTTGAATGACTCAGGAACACCAGCATTTGTTGAAGGCTCACCTTTAACAATTGATTCGTAAATCTTTGAACGACCAGTCATATCATCTGACTTGATAGTCATCAATTCCTGCAGAGTGTTGGCAGCACCATAAGCTTCCAGTGCCCAAACCTCCATTTCACCAAGACGCTGACCACCGAACTGAGCCTTACCACCAAGAGGTTGCTGAGTAACCAGCGAATAAGGACCTGTTGAACGGGCATGCATCTTTTCATCAACAAGGTGATGCAGTTTCAGGTAGTAGATAACACCAACAAATACAGTATTCTGGAAAGGTTCACCGGTGCGACCGTCACGAAGAACAGCCTTAGAGGTCTTATCGAAACCTGCTTCCATCAGTTTTGCTTCAATCTGTTCATTTGAAGGAGACTGGAATACTGGAGCTTCATACCATTCCTGCAGGTATTTACCAGCCAGACCAAGTTCTGATTCCATAATCTGACCAATGTTCATACGAGAAGGTACACCCAGCGGGTTAAGACAAACATCCAGTGGAGTTCCATCTTCAAGATATGGCATATCTTCCTCAGGAAGAACACGGGCAACAACACCTTTGTTACCGTGACGACCTGCCATCTTATCACCTTCGCGCAGTTTACGTTTAATGGCAATCAGGACTTTTACTACTTCATCAACACCAGGGTTCAGTTCGTCACCTTCGGTACGCTTCAGGCGCTGAACATCAATAACAGTACCTTCAACACCGTGTGGAACACGCAGAGAAGAATCACGTACTTCTTTTGCCTTTTCACCAAAGATTGAGTTCAGCAGTTTGAATTCTGGAGTAGTCTCAGTTTCTGACTTTGGAGAAACTTTACCAACGAGAATGTCTCCTGAACGAACTTTAGCACCAATACGTACGATACCCTCTGAGTCCAGATTATCCAGAGTCTGTTCGTTTGTATTAGGAATATCACGAGTGATTTTTTCTGGCCCCAGTTTGGTTTCACGAAGATCAGTGGTGAATTCCTTGATATGGATAGAAGTATACATATCTTCTTTAACTACACGACGTGAAATAAGTACGGCGTCTTCGTAGTTATAACCATTCCACGGTACGAATCCAACAAGAATATTGCGGCCAAGAGCCAGTTCTCCGTTGAAAGTAGCAGGACCATCTGCAAGTACAGTACCTTTTTCTACTTTCTGACCAACTTCAACAACAGGACGCTGATGATAACAGGTATCCTGGTTGGTACGTTGATATTTCAGCAGAGGATATGAATCATATTCACCAGTCTTTTTCTGCTGTTCATTCTGAACCCGAACTTCCTCTGAAGTTACATGAACAACTTCACCTGGTTTCTTTGCCTTAACAAGTACACCAGAGTCATATGCACATTTGCGTTCCATACCGGTACCAACGATTGGTGGTTCAGGGAACAGCAGAGGTACAGCCTGACGCTGCATGTTACATCCCATCAGTGCACGGTTGGCGTCGTCGTGTTCGAGGAATGGAATCAGAGAAGCAGATACGGAAATTACCTGCTTTGGAGAAACGTCCATATAC
>JAZLJW010000295.1:0-17578 GCA_045597345.1 Treponemataceae bacterium | reverse complement strand
ATGGAAAAGCTTTCTTGGTACAAAGGATGATCCAGAAACAGCCACAGTCATCAGGCATGTTGTAAAACGGTCAGGGGAAATCAGGGATTACGACCGTTCAAAAATTTCAACCGCTATCGGTAGAGCTATTGAAGCTGTTGAAAAGAATCCCAATCCAGACAAGGCAAAACAGCTTACTGATGCTGTAGAAGACCGTCTGCGTATCATGATGGCAAGCCGGCATGTTCATTCAATTCCAGCTATCGAAGAGATTCAGGACATCGTTGAAACAGTTCTCATCGAAAACCACGAAGTTGCTATTGCAAAAGCATATATTCTGTATCGTGCAAAACACGAGGCTATCCGAGACACCCAAAGTCTGATGCTTGACATTAACAAGACAATGGACGGATATCTTGCTCAGAGTGACTGGCGTGTTAACGAAAACGCCAATGTTAACTTTTCATTGGGCGGACTTATTCTGCACAACTCAGGTTCCATTACCGCAAATTACTGGCTTAAAAATATCTATTCAGAAGAAGTTGCAGAAGCACACAAGACTGCAGCATTCCATATTCATGACCTTTCAATGTTCTCAGGATACTGCGCAGGCTGGTCTCTCCGCCAGTTGATTGCAGAAGGTCTGGGTGGAGTTCCTGATAAAATTACCTCTACTCCGGCAACTCACCTGTCTACTCTGGTTAACCAGATGGTAAACTTCCTGGGAATTCTGCAGAATGAATGGGCTGGAGCACAGGCTTTTTCATCATTCGATACCTATCTGGCTCCATTCGTAAAAAAAGACAATCTGACCCCAAAAGAAGTACGTCAGTGCATCCAGAGTTTTCTGTACGGCGTAAATACCCCAAGCCGCTGGGGTTCTCAGGCACCGTTCACCAACGTTACCCTTGATTTGACTTGTCCTGATGACTTGAAAAACAAGCCCGCTGTTGTAGGTGGAAAAGAACAGGATTTCACCTATGGTGACTGTCAGAAGGAAATCGACCTGATCAACAAGACCTTCATTGAACTGCTCATCGAAGGTGATGCCAACGGCCGTGGGTTCGCTTACCCGATTCCAACCTACAACATTACCCGTGACTTTGACTGGGATTCAGAAATTGCAGAACTGTTGTTCCAGATGACCGCCATGTACGGTACTCCGAACTTCCAGAACTTTGTTAATTCTGACCTGAACCCAAGTGATGTACGTTCCATGTGCTGCCGTCTGCAGCTTGATAAACGCGAACTGCGCCGCCGCGGTGGCGGTCTCTTTGGTGCTGATGAATTCACCGGTTCCATTGGTGTCGTTACCATCAACATGCCGCAGATCGGTTACCTGGCTAAATCAGAAGATCAGTTTTTTGCCCGACTGGACTATCTGATGGATCTGGCAAAAGAAAGTCTTTGTACTAAACGCAAAGTTATCCAGCACCTGTACGATGGAGGACTGTTCCCCTACACACGCCGTTATCTGAAAACCCTGACAAACCACTTCAATACCATCGGACTTTGTGGTATGAACGAATGCTGCAAGAATTTCCTTGGCGTTGATATCGTAAATCCACGAGGAAAAGCTTTTGCTGAGAAAGTTCTGACTCATATGCGTGAACGCATGCAGGATTATCAGGAAGAAACCGGCGACCTGTTTAATCTGGAAGCAACTCCAGCAGAATCTACCTCATACCGGCTTGCCCGTCATGATAAAGAACAGTTCCCGGACATCATCACTTCCGGTGGTGATAATCCGTTCTACACCAACTCAAGCCAGCTGCCTGTTGACTTTACCGCTGATGTCTTTGAAGCACTGGATCATCAGGAAGCTTTGCAGACAAAGTATACCGGAGGAACCATGTTCCATGTGTTCATGGGAGAAGCAGTAAAAGATTGGAAAACCTGTCGAGATCTGGTGCGGTCAATTGCATCATCATACCGCATTCCATTCTTCACCATTTCACCCACCTACTCTATCTGTCGCAAACACGGATATCTGTTAGGTGAACATTTTGAATGTCCAAAATGTAAGGCAGAAGCTGAGCGTGCATTAAAAGACCAGATTGCAGCACTTGAAGCGGAAAAAGCTTCACTTTTAGCTGATAACAACTAACGCAGAACGACGATTCTGCAGTCCGACAGAAATACTGCAGCAGATATCGGGAATGCATGAAACAACATTATTAAAACACTAAATATAGCGTTTTAATAATGACAAAAGGTAAAATAAACGCTATATTTAGTATGTCAAGTATAACACATATGGCTAAAACGTTTCGGGAGGAAAAAGTTTATGGCAACCACACGCACTTTGAAAGAAGTTGAAGCAGAACTGGCACAGGCAAAAGAGGCACTGAATAATGTCAAAGGTACAGAGACCGAAGTATACGCCCGCATTGTGGGGTACTATCGTTCAGTACGCAACTGGAACAAGGGTAAACGGGAAGAATACGGCTTACGCAAAATGTTCGTTTACGATGGTTCAGATGAATCAGACACCTATGCAGAACCATCACCAGTTGAAATGACTGTAGAATCTTCAGAAGTTTCTCTTTGCTCTGATAACAACACTGTAACTGATAATCAGGGTATTGTAAGCTATGAATTATTTGCCCGTAAAACATGTCCAAATTGTCCACCGGTAAAAGAATATATGGCTTCAGTTCCTGCAGAAGGAACAGTAGTAGACGTTGATACAGAATCCGGTCTTGCCCATGCTGCAGAACTGGGTGTATTTGCAGCTCCAACCGTAATCATGTATGACGCTGTGGGTGCTGAAGTTGCAAGAGCACACAATGTTCAGGAACTGGAAGCAATTTTTGCCCCAGTAATGTGCTGATTTTATGATTCTTGAAAGTACTGCCGGTGGTGTCTTGAATTCATCAGACAAAACCGGCATGCTTATAAAAACCTCGCTTGTTGATTATCCGGAACATGTTGCTGCAGCGGTTTTCCTGCATGGATGCAACCTGCGCTGTCCATACTGTTACAATACGGATTTGGTTACAGGCAACCTTCCAGAAGACGCAGCCACTTATGACGAAATTATTGCTCATTTGGAAAAACGCAGAAAGGTTATTTCCGGTTTCGTCATTTCGGGTGGAGAAGCCTTGTTAAGTCCCTGGACTCCTCATCTCATTCACGATGCCCGTTCCTTAGGGTATTTAATCAAACTTGATACAAACGGCATGTCCCCTGACCGCCTGCAGTCTCTCATGGATAATCCTGCACTCTGTCCAGATTTTATAGCGCTCGATGTAAAGACATCTCCGGATAACTATAGTGCATTACTTCCCGGCACACTGCTTGACGCAAATGCTGAAGAACAGCTGGCAAATGCCATCAAAAATTCCATTCAACTGGTTAGTTCACTTCCAGCAAACAGACGGGAATTCCGAACGGTACTGGTGCCTCCACTCATTTCAGAAAAAGAAATAAAAGCTATCGGACAGCTTTTACCAACAGATGCCTCCTGGAAATTTGCAGGATTCAGAAATGATCACTGTGCAGACAGATTATACGAACATGTTACCCCGTATCTCAGTGCAGAAACAGATGCTCTTATTACACTGGCTAAAGAATATGTTCCTCAAGCAACTTTACGGTAACTATCTGCATTTTTCGAAACTTTTTTTCGCAATCCTATTGACCAAAAAAAAGCATTTTGATACATTAATTACATCACGGCGGCATAGCTCAGTGGTAGAGCATCCGGCTCATATCCGGCAGGTCATAAGTTCAAATCTCATTGCCGCTACTTAAACTGTACAGATTTCTGAATCTGTACAGTTTTTTTTTGCTCAAATCCAACTTCCAAATAACTTCCCAAAGCAACAAATCAAAATCATCAAAAAGTAATTCATCACCATCTCCAGACAAAGTCTTTTTACGCAGGCAAAAGAATGGCATTCAATGACTTGCATATTTATGCAAAATGATGCATTATATTATTATAAATATACGTTTTTTAGCATAGGAGATGCATATATATGACCATAGAAAAATTTGATGCCCCTTTCAAAGGCAGATCACTGCTGAATTGGATAGACTGGACTCCAGAAGAAATCACCACCTTATTGAACATCGCATTAGATAACAAAAAGGCAAAAGATAACGGTGAAATCCACCAGCGTTTTGTCGGAAAGACCGTTGCCATAATCTTTGAAAAACGTTCTACCAGAACACGCTGTTCCTTTGAAACTGCCGTAGGTGAAGAAGGAGGACATCCTGTATTCCTCTCTCCACAGGATATTCAGATGGGGGGAAAAGAATCCGTTAAAGATACAGCAAAAGTATTGGGAAGAATGTTCAGTGGCATTGAATTTCGTGGATTCAAGCAAAGTCATGTTGAAGAACTGGCTGAATACTCTGGTATTCCTGTATGGAACGGTCTGACAGATGACTTTCACCCTACCCAGGCACTAGCCGATATCATGACCTTATACCGACACTTTGGATATTTAAAAGGACTGCATGTAGTATATTCCGGTGATGGTCGCAATAATGTAGCACGCTCTCTTATGCTTATGTGTTCAAAAATGGGCATGCACTGTACCATCATTACTCCGGCTGAATTAAACCCCGACCAGGAAATTCTTGATATCTGTAAGCCATTTGCAATGGCTTCCGGTTCAAAAATTACCGTTACTGATAATATTTTCCTTGTTAAAGATGCAGATGCAGTTTACACTGATGTTTGGACTTCAATGGGTGAAGAAGCATTAAAAGAACAGCGGGTTAAACTGCTGGCTCCTTACCAGGTAAACAAAAAACTGATGGAAATAGTCGGATCTGACAAAACTGTATTCCTTCATTGTTTACCCGCCGTACTCGGTGAAGAAGTAACCAGTGATGTGTTTGAAAGCAAAAACAGTCTGGTGTGGGAACAGGCTGAGAACCGCAAGCACACCATAAAAGCAATTATGCTTGCCACACTGTAATGATTCTGCTTTTTTCTGGAGGAAACAGATGAAAAAACTTTTAGCTGTAGTATTGGGGCTGCTTGTTGCAACCACCGCAATATTCGCTGAAAAAACGTTTGAAGAGAGTGACTATTCATATCTGAATATTCCTATTCTCAAGATTTTCGAACATAACAGCGCATATGTCATAATCTACCAGGCACACGGCGTTACAGCCCGTCAGGTTGCTATTCCAAAAGCATGGTTCAAACAGGGAACCGGGGAACGTATTGGAAAAATCCGTAAACTTCCACAAGGACTACAGCCATATGTAACGCTTGTGTATAGAGGTGGAGAATTTTCAAACATTTATCTGACTATACCTTCAAATCATGCTGATTCAGTATGGGGAACACTTCACGGAAATGATTCCCAGTTACCAGCACAAATCGATCCTACTACTATCGCATCTACACTCTAAGTAGTATTATAATAACTGGCTGATTCGATTTTCTTTAAACACTTCAAGAAAACCTGTCAGTCAGTTTTTTTTTAAATCTATACATTACTCAGGTACTACAGGTATGATTACTCTTACTCCCCAACAAACAGACTCATTTACTGCTTTTTTAAACTCACACAAGGCGTTTATCATAGCAGGTCACAAAGAGCCAGATGGAGACTGCATCGGAGCATCTTTAGGTATGGCTTCCCTACTTACTGAACTCAACAAACCTTTTTCCGTTTTAAATGCTGGACCCTTTAAGCGAAGCGAGACTAAAAAATTTGAATCCTATTTTAAAGGTCAGTGTACCTTGCTGACTGATACGAAAAAAGAAACCGGACTTATTATTGTAGACTGTTCTGAGTTACATCGCCTGGGTGATATTGAAAACCAGGTTACCGGATATGATACATTCATCATTGATCATCACAAAACCGCTGATACCTCTGCCCAAAATACCATCATTGATCCTTCTGCTCCAGCAGCATGTCTTCTGGTACAACAGTTATACGAATCACTTATTGGGCCTGTTGATGAAGAAACTGCGAAAATTCTCTTTTTGGGGCTTGCAACAGACACCGGCTTTTTCCGTTTTCTGGACACCAATGGCGGAGACACCTTTATGGCTGCAGCACGTCTTGTACAATCCGGTGCAAATCCCCGCATTACTTATGATGAAATTTCCGGTGGTAAGCCTTACTCTACCAGAAAACTTTTGGGATGCATGCTGAATCATGCAGAACGGTTTTACGGAGGAAAACTGGTCATTACCTATGAAACACTCGAAGATACCAGAACATGGGGACAGGAAGGCCGCGACAGTGATGCCCTGTATTCTTCACTTCTGGCATCTGAAGGTGTTGAAGCAGTAGTTTTCATAAGACAGGAAACCGCAAGTACCTGCACTATGGGATTCAGAAGCAGGGACTCCATTGACGTCAGTTCTGTTGCCCAGTCTTTTGGAGGCGGTGGTCACAAGAATGCTGCAGGAGCCAGCACTGAAGGTACCATAGAAACCTTATTGCCAAAGATAAAAAAAGGTTTTGAACCGGCTTTTATCTAGTCGTATTGGCAAAAATCTAGTCAATTCAACAAAAATCTTGTTATTTTTATAAAAAAACTAGAAATTCTGCATTTTTCTGCAAAAATTTCTAGTTTTTTTTTATTTTTTTACTCACAAATACTGTTTTTTACACGAATTTCCTGTTTTCCCCTTTTTGGCACATAACCTGCAACGTATCTGGTACAACACACAAAACCTAAAAAGGAGAATCGTATGATTTCACTGAATGCAATTTATGAAAAGTATCTGACTAACCAATGTAACACCAGACTTGCAGTAAATGATCTGCTCAAAGCAATGTATGCCTATCCAGGATTTTTCCAACTGGACTCGTTTTCTGATGAAATCCGTCAGGACTTCATGGTGTTTATCCACCCACATCTATATCAGATTATTGATGGTTTTGACTCCAGAAGAAGTTCATTCGCTACGTTCTTTAATTATTGTCTCAGTAACGAAAAGAAACGTTTTTTCAAACAGTTTTACCGACATAAAGCCCGTACTGAAGCATTGACAGAGTATCTTGAAGAAGAATTTCAACCAAATGCTGCTGATACAGACTATCACAATCAACTGTTTGCTCCAGATTCTTTTATTACCACTTCAGAATACGAAATCCACTCAATTAAAGATATTGAACGGTATATACCGAAGTTCGGCATTAACAAACATCTTTCTGATACAACAAAATTACTGATACTTACACTGAAGTCCTGTCATTACATTACAGACCGCCAGACAGAAAAAATTGCGGAGCTCACAGGCTTAAGTGCAGATCAGTTGCAGAATCTTATTGATTCCGCCGAAAAATCCCTGGAATGCCGGCTTAAAAGAATTGTTCATACCAAAAACAAGTTGAATCAGACCTATATATCAAGGAAACAACTATTATGGCAGTTGCATGCAACACATGATGGAACAGCTTTTTATCATGAACTGCAGAACGACATCAAGACACTGGAACAGAATCTGAAGAAATATACGAAAGAAATCAAGGAGCTTCCACCTGCCACTCCCAGTAATAAAACAATAGCACAGCTGTTACATATATCCCCCACGACAGTTTCCCATTTTGTGAAGCAACTGCGTGAACCACAGGAATCATGAATGACAGGAAAAGCCAATGACAAAAAAGATAAAACTGGTATACTTACTGTATGATAATTTTTGCAGCAACCGGAAACCTCCATAAAAAACAGGAATTACAGGCACTATTTGCGCCACATTCAGTAGTTATACCAAAAGACAACGGTATAGATTTTGATCCAGTAGAAGACGGAACATCATTTGTAGAGAACAGTCTCATAAAAGCAAAAGCATTGTATGAAATTGTTCATCAGCCCGTTATTGCTGATGATTCAGGAATTTGTGTTGACATTCTGGACGGAAGACCAGGAATTTATTCAGCTCGCTACAAGGGTAAAGACAGCCAGGCTACAGAAGGTAAAATCGACGATACTCAAAGAAACCATCTGCTGTTGGAAGAAGCTTGGGAAAAAGCGGATGCTGCAGGAATTGACCGAACCAAAATAGCAGCCCATTTTGCCTGCGCCATGATACTGTACCTGGGTCCTGATCATTTCTATTGCATACAGGAAACCATAGAGGGAAGGCTTGTTGAAAGTTATGAAAAAATAAGCGGTACAGGTGGATTCGGATACGACCCTATACTATACCTGCCGGAATACGGCAAAACCATAGCTGATTTAACAGCGGACCAAAAGAATGCCATATCACATCGCGGTAAGGCTGCAAAAAAACTGTCACTTTTACTGTAGCTAAGCCGCAGCGCGCGACACTATTTTGTCTTTCGAAAGCCTACTGTTTTTGAAAGACAAATACCTTAGGGCTCATTGATTCGACATACCGCAGCCCGTGATTTTGTGCAATAATCTGCAGTCCCTTAAGCGAATAAAAGGTAACATGAGTGGGATCAAATCGATACCACCATGTTTCAAAAGGCTGTTTATCGGTATCTGGTATAAGATTTGTGCCGATAACAGCAATTCCACCCTTTTTTAGAAGACTTGAGAGATGTTCAAAACTGTCAGCAGGGCATTCAAAATGTTCAGCCACTTCAAGACAGGTTATCATATCAAAAACAGTCTCATGTTCCAAATCTGATATCCCTTGCTGGTTAAAAAATGGATCCCAACCATATGATTCAAACCCTTTCGCCTTCATCAGCTGAACCAGACAGGGCTCAGGGCCACTGCCGTAATCAAGGATTCTATCCGGATTTTTTCCCTGTATGTCTGTATATGCTGTTAGAGCACAAGATAAAAACTGTTCCAGATACGTACGATAACCAGTATCATTCAAAGAGTTTTCATGCAGCATGTACCTTTTTCTCTGATCATCTACAGATAAACGGTACTGAGGCAACAAGCATATGGAACCGCAAGAACGACAGTGGGAATACGCAGTTTCTTTTACAACAAATGATTCACAATCATTACGGGTACATATAAGGCAACTCATATAAAAAAAATATCAAAAAAAAAGTAAAGTTTCAGCCCCTCCATTCCGATACATTACATGAGAAGTAACACCTACCGATGCACTTCCCAAAACGTGTACGGGAATATTCACGTATGTAGCCTTGTAACAAACTTACGTGAATATTTTTGTGCATTCTACATGGACAACAAGGATGTTGTTCATAACATTTCCATGGAGGAACTATTATGGTCATCAACCACAACATGACAGCGATGTATTCCAATCGTACTCTGGGCGTAACCAATAAAGCTCAGACTAAAGATATGGAAAAACTTTCTTCCGGATCACGTATTAACCGTGCCGGTGATGATGCATCAGGACTTGCAGTATCTGAAAAGATGCGCAGTCAGATTCGCGGTTTGAATATGGCATCTAAAAATGCTCAGAATGGTATCAGTTTCATTCAGACAACCGAAGGTTATCTGCAGGAAACTACAGATGTTGTTCAGCGCATCCGCGAACTTGCAGTTCAGTCTGCAAACGGTATTTACACTGATGAAGACCGCATGCAGATTCAGGTTGGAGTATCTCAGTTAGTAGCTGAAGTAGACCGTATTGCTTCACAGGCTCAGTTCAACGGTATGAACATGCTTACCGGACGTTTTGCAGCTGATGATGGCAATGCAAATGCCACTGCATCTATGTGGTTCCACATTGGTGCTAACGTTGACCAGCGCGTACAGCTGTTCATCGGAACAATGACTTCATCTGCACTGGGACTGAAAACTGCCGGAAACGAAGAAATCATGTCGCTGACAAGCCCGGACGAGGCCAACCGTTCAATCGGTACACTTGATGAAGCACTGAAAAAGATCAACAAGCAGCGTGCAGATCTTGGTGCTTACCAGAACCGTCTTGAAATGACAGTTGATGGTGTTAACATTGCAGCAGAAAACCTGCAGGCAGCTGAAAGCCGCATCCGTGATACAGATATGGCTTCTCAGATGGTTGAATTCACCAAGAATTCAGTACTTGCACAGGCTGGAACTGCTATGTTGGCTCAGGCTAATACCTCTTCACAGAACGTATTGTCTTTGCTTAGATAGTGTATTATAATTAGTTGGTAGAAAGGTATACTTTCTACCAACTAGTGAACGGTTTTTACTACCCTTTTCAGGTAATCTGAAAATTCTTCATTTAAATCCGTACACTTAGTTCAGATATCAGTATAGTAAAGCATGCATTCAGTCATGTGTTTTATATTGAGTCAGTAATTTGAAATACTGTTTCAGATTACTACTGATCTTTGACATACTAATTACCTTATTTGATACTCCGGTACGTATCAACAGAAGCGGAAATTTCTTCACATTCTCACAAGGGTTTCTGCTCCTGTTGTAGAGACTGAATCACTGGTAAGCTGGCGCAAAACTTATTGGTGCTCGAACGTACGACAGGATTATAGAGAACAATGGATTGTTCTTTTTCCTTACACAACGGAGGGTATAAATTATGGTAATTAATCACAACATGAGCGCCATGTATGCTAATCGTTCACTGGGTGTAACCGGTGATAATATGAAAGTAAGCATGGAAAAGCTCAGTTCTGGTCAGAAAATCAACCGCGCTGGTGATGACGCTTCAGGGCTTGCAGTTTCTGAAAAAATGCGCAGCCAGATTCGTGGTCTGAACATGGCAGAAAAGAATATTAATAACGGCGTTTCTTTTATCCAGGCAACTGAAGGTTACCTGCAGGAAACCACCGATATCTTACAGCGTATTCGTGAACTTGCAGTACAGTCTGCAAACGGTATTTACTCAGATGAAGACCGTGCACAGATTCAGGTTGAGGTTTCTCAGCTTGTTGCAGAAGTTGACCGTATTGCCTCACAGGCTCAGTTCAACGGAATGAATATGCTTACCGGTGCTTTCGGAAAAGAATCTGAACGCGTTATGCAGTTCCAGATTGGTGCCAATGTTGACCAGAATGAACGCGTATTCATTGAGGCTATGACCGCAAATTCACTGGGTCTTAGCGGATCACAGGGTGATGCAGATGAACGCATTTCTATTTCAGATCCGGAACAGGCAAACCTTGCTATTTCAACCGTTGATGAAGCACTGAAAACAGTTTCACGCCAGCGTGCTGATCTGGGTGCTTACCAGAATCGTTTTGAAATGGCTTCAAATGGTATTGCTATTGCCGCTGAAAATCTGCAGGCAGCTGAATCAACCATTCGTGATACCGATATGGCTACTGAAATTGTAGAGTTCACAAAAACCCAGATTCTTGAACAGTCTGGTGCAGCAATGCTCGCTCAGGCAAATACTCAGTCTCAGAATGTACTGAGTCTCCTGCGCTAATACGTATTAAAACGTAACTAAAGAGATCTCTGGATGTCATCTTTTTAGTTTGATAAGTTTTAGGATTTCGAAAGGGGTGCGCCCCCCTTTCGATTTCTCTTTTTTCTCTCAGATTGGAAATGGATATTCCAAGGAGGAGCCCATGATAACTATCAGTAACATAGGGCAGAATGTGGCCACGGAAGGCCAGAAAACTACAAAATCTCCTCACAAAGACAAAGCTGAATCAACTGCATTGGTATCTGAAGTGCAAGTGAATCAGGAAATGAACGCTACTGCATCTGATATCTCACAGGAAATTCAAAAAACCAAGGCTCAGGTTAAACAAATTCAGGATTTAACAGATAATCTGGGTACAAAAGTACAATTCAACGTTAACGAGCAATTAGGAAAGGTTGTAGTCAAGGTGGTTGATCCTTCTACCGATAAGGTAATAAAGGAGATTCCGTCAGAAGAGATTCAGACAATGCAGATTCGCATTAAAGAGGCTATTGGGCTGATATTTGATCAGCAAATCTAACAGTCTTCTCTTTTGGCCTTTAACGTATGGCAGATATCAGTATTCCCGGAGTAAGCAGTAAATACGGTACCAACGAAACAATTGAAAAATTGATGAAGGCGGAACGTATTCCCTTAGACCGGGAAGAAAAAAACCTTGAAGCATTAAAAAAACAGCAGAGTACCTGGCGTGGGGTTAACCGAACCATGTCAACATTACGCGAAACCTGCCGTTCACTCTACTCTTTTGATAACCCATTCAACAATAAAATAGCTGAATCCTCTGACGAAAATGCGGTCACCGCTACAGCAAACAGAAATGCTGCAATTGAAAGTTTTAACGTTTCTGTTGAAAAAATTGCAACTGCAGATCGTTTCCTTTCTGGAGAAATAGACAAAGATTATGAAGTACCTGGAGGAATGTACTCTTTTACAGTAAATGAAAAAACTGTTTCCTTTAAATGGAAAGGTGGTTCCGTAACTGATTTCGTTACTTCATTAAATCGTCGTGGCGGTGAAACAGTTAAAGCATCCCTTATTGGTGTTTCAAGTACAAAAAAAGCTCTCTTGATAGAATCCCTTAAAACTGGTGCTGAGAACAACCTGGTATTTGGCGATAAGGCTTTAGATCTGGCATTGGATATCGAAATGATACAGCGGACAAAATCCTCTGAAGTATCTTTTGGAAAGACAAGTTCTGATTATGGCCGGACAGAAGGCTATTCTTTCAAACAGGTAAAAATTCAAAATGGAACTGCAGTTGTCCCTGCAAAAAGCGGATTCTCTCTTGGAATTCCCGAAAAAGCAGGAAAAGACGGTGTTCTGACTTTTTCAGTAACACTTGAAAGTAACAAGCCAGAAAATCAGGATATATTTACTTCAACTGAATCACCTTCCACAGCGGATACAAACGCTCAACAGCCGGTTATGCCCGATACAGGTATGATTCAGTATAAAGGCATCATCGTATATAACGATTCACCAGAATTCACCCGGCCCTTTCAGGAAGCAGTTCCAGAACAGGAAATACCTGTTACTGTTGAAGATAATGCTGTTGTCTTCATTCAGACTTCTTCCGGTCTTACTCCGCTTGAGTCAGTCGTTACCGATAATGCAGCCCAACAGTACACCGTACGGTTACAAGACTATCCTGAAGCTGAAGCAATCGTAATAAAAAACAACAATTCACTGAAAACAGTCACCTTCAGTGAACCGGCCTACTCACTGCCATCTTCAGGAAACGGCGGTTATGAACCGGTTAATCCTGTAACCGTTGCAGGCGATGCACGGATTAAGTATGAAGGTATCACAATGAGCCGCAGTACCAACAAAATTGATGATATCGTCCCGGAAGTAACACTGAATATATTTCAACCCACTGAGAAACAGGCAAAAATTTCCATCAAACCTGATGTTGAATCTTCAAAAGAGGCTCTGATTAAATTCATTGCAAACTACAATCAAGTGTTGACAGAAATAAATATCCTTACTCAGAATAAACCGGAAATAATCGATGAGCTTGATTACCTTTCAGATGATGAGCGGGAACAATATCATGACCACCTGGGACTGTTTATGGCAGACCAGACGCTTACTTCAAGTAAGTCAGCATTACAACGCATTGTCAGTGGTACCTACCGTCTTGAAGGATCAGAGATTTCCATGCTCAGCCAGATCGGTATCAGTACCAATGCCTCTACCGGAAGCACCGGATATTCAGCTGCAAGACTTCGCGGATATCTTGAAATTGATGAAGACAAACTGGATGAGCTGCTTGCTTCAAATATCGATGATATCCGCAATCTTATGGGATATGATTCAGACGGCGATCTGATTATTGACAGTGGTATTGCATATCTGATGCAGGAAAACCTTCAGGCTTATGTACAAACCGGAGGTATTATTGCCAGCAGGATTTCCGGACTGGATACGAAAATCAAAAGCAGTGAAACAAAGATTGACCGGTTGGAAGACCAATTAGCGTCAAAAGAGCTTCAATACAAAAAACAGTTTGGAACAATGGAATCAACATTGAGTCAGTTGGAATCACAATCTGATTCTATTTCCAATTTCAGCCGGCAGAACAGTAACTACTGATAACTGACCGGAGTGCAAGTACTTTCAATTTTGAAAAATTGCAGTAAAATAGTAGTAACTAAAAAATGGAGTGATATAACAATGAAAATTCTTTTGAACGGTAATAACCTCGATTTTACTCTCGAAACAGAAACCAACGCAGGTCAGGTACTCGACGGTATTGAAACCCTCGCAGAAGAAAACGATGCAACTATTGTCCATATTCAGATTAACGGAAAGACAATTCTTGCTGATGAAATTGCACAATGTTATACACTGCCGCTGGATTCCGTCGATCTCATGGAAATAACCACTGTTCAAGAAAATGACGTTTACCACTCCTTAAAAAGTTTACTGCCTGAAACAGAAGCAGTAGCAGCAAAACTTGAAGAAGTTCCTGTATTGCTCCAGAACCGAAAAGATGGTCAGGTTGCAGAGATTCTTAAAACCTTTGCAGATATATTTGATACCATGTGCCAGCTTGCAACTCTTACCTGTCTGTTTCCGGACCGTTTTGCAAATCTTGTCTTTAATGGACTTTCCTTTCAGGATTTTCTTAAAGATTTCTCTCCGACCCTTAATGAATTCGAAAGTTCACTAAAATCGGGAGACACGGTTTTAACCGGAGATCTGGCTGAATGGGAATTAAAACCACGTCTTGAATCTTTCAATGCGTCGCTCAAGGATTTTAACTGATGAACTGGCTTTTCGTTACTCCACTTGAAGCCAGACAGGATGTATCAAATTACTCTTTTGTATTCATTGCTGCAGGTATCAGCGTAGCTGTCCTTGCAATAAATTTCATCATCCGGCTGATCAGAAAAAACAAAACTAATACAGAGCGTCTTGCCAATAAGATTACTACTGCTACTACCATCAATCATCTTGTACCAATTTATGGATTAAGTAACTCTGAACATGATTTCTTATGGAATCTGTGCCGCGGAAATCATATACCGAACCTGGAATATCATCTTCGTTTTGAACAGTTTTCTGATGATTTTTTCAGCACCAAATATTATGAAATTCAGTCACAACCAGCTTCTGATGAAATCATTCAAGATCAGCTGAGTCTGCTTTTTTCAATTCGTCAAAAATGTGATAATGTACGCAAGAATCAGTACAATGTAACTTCTACTACAGCAATTCCTGAGGGTTCATCAATAACGTATATTGGGGAATCAAAGGAACAGTACACACTTACACTGATTTCACAAAACCGTGAAGAGATGATACTTTCCATTCCACGAGATACTTTGAACAACCAGATTCGTCCTAAAGAGCTTTCTAAAATCAGTATACTCTATCAAACAAAAACAAATACCGCCTATCTTGGCACCGTACGTGTCATACGATATCAGAACACTACAGGCGATGGTGAAATGGCTGTTTCCCACTGCAATAATCTGATGCGGTATCAGCGGCGTCAGTTTAAGCGTATTCCAATGAACACCCCCTGTACCTTTTCAGCAGTACGAGCAACTGCTGGTGGAACTGGAAAACCTGCAGATATTACCTATACACCACTGGAAAGAAAATACCAGGGATTTTTGCTGGAACTTTCAGCCGGTGGATGCAGCATCATGACCAACATGAATATCAAACAGCAGCAGTATATTCATCTGCGGATAAAACTTGATGCATTTGAAGAAGATGAGGTAACCGGTTTAATTATTGCTACTGACCCGCAGAAAGATAACCGGACCTATGTCCTGCACATTGTCTTCATCAAGTTCTCTAAAAAAACAAGGAACAAGATGTTTGCAAAAGTGTATGACTACAACGGTTGATTTTACTTATTTTTACGACTTTCAAGAAAAATTAACGGTTTGAAAAGGATAAGTTGCGTTTTGTTGACGTCAATATCAAGTAGAGATAGAGTTACTGTATGAGAATTATTGGACTCAAGAACGTCATGCGTGACGAAACATTTATATATTACCGCAAGACGTTCCTTGGCGATGTAGTCATAGAACTTCCTCTTGTAACCCAAACGGTTCCTATTGAATTCGTAATAGAGATGTCTCCTTTGGGAACTAAGACTATTGATATTGAATTTAAAGATTCCTTCGATTATCCTTTGTTACCGGTTCTTAAACAATTAAAAGAACTGATTCTTAACGAAGATTACGAAGGAAGACTTCCTTAATTGATTACACTGCATACTGCCACACGTGAAGAAACCATTGAACTGGGAACCATTCTTGGAAAATATCTGAAACCCGGTGATATTATTGCCATGCAGGGAACGCTTGCAGCCGGCAAAACAACCATTACAAAAGGAATTGCCCTATCCCTTGGTGTCGAAGAAGATGTCACCAGCCCTACTTTTACCTTGATCAGCGAATACGAAGGCTCACTGCCGCTGTACCATATGGATGTCTACCGTCTGGACGGCCCGGAAGATTTCATTAATCTGGGGACTGAAGACATGCTTTATGGTAAAGGCGTTTCCATCATCGAATGGAGCGAAAAGATTATGGAAGAGCTGCCTAAGAAAACCATTATCTTGAAACTGGAAGCTCAACCCGATAGCAGCAGGATAATTACCCTTACCAATTTTGAAGACGAAAAGCGGACAGGTTTTGCTGAAGAAGCAGCCCGTTTTATTACGAAATAATTTTTCCGGAGTACAAAAATGAAAGCACTGGCCATTGATTCAAGCACCCCATGCATTACTTTTACCGCCCGTAACGATGATAAACTTGCCCAGTTCAAACTGGATATCGGCATGCACCAAAGCGAACAGATGCTGCCTAGCATAGAACAGGTTCTGAAGCTGGTTGAACTGGAACCAAAAGATCTGCAGTTTATGGCTCTTGCCCTGGGGCCGGGCACCTTTACCGGGTTACGGTTAAGTTTTGCTGCTCTTAAAGCCCTGGAACTGGCATTTGATATTCCCTTATACGGCATTCCAACGCTTGAAGCTCTGGCCTACCCTTTTGCCAGCTGGAAAGGTGCTGTTATTCCCGTTATAGACGCTAAAAAAGACCGCTGGTACGGCGCAATCTATAGAAGTGGTGAATTATGTCAGGAACCTCAGGATGGCCCCTTAGAAGCCGTTCTGAGCGGTGTAGACAAAGAAGAACATGCGCTGGCTGTAGGCATAGATTCTGATTACTTTGTAGAACTGGTGCGGGGAAATCATCCAGAATATGACATATCATATCTGCCGGCTGTTACTGTTGATTGCGGAACCCAGCTCTTAGCCCTTGCTGAAAAGAAATTCGCTGCAGGAGAACCTGGTCTTGCCGATTACGATGGACCGGTATACATCCGCCCCAGTGAAGCAGAGGAGGCCTATATCAAAAAGATTACTGCGGAGCAGTAATCTTAACTAATTAACGGGCCCAGAACAACAAATGCGAGCACTGCGCAGTATTTGTTGTTCTATCAAAAAGAATACTGCGGAGCAGTAATCATAACCACCCCTCAAAGGGGTGGTTATGATTGGCGAAAACATTCAGCTTCGCTTCACGTTTTCGCGGATTAGAATTCATAAAAAAAGAGGATGATGTTGCTCAGTCATCCTCTTTTTTTATTGATTAGTTCTTATTTTGCATTATTATTTGGCAAAACTTTTAATCAAATCATGTAAACGTTTCTTTTCTTTTGTGGTTTTAAATCTTATTGATTTCCAGTCAGCTTCTGTGCCATTAAAAATAACTTCGGTGATGTTTCTTGTAAAACAAAATGCATTAGTTTCAACCGTTTTCAGACTGGTAGGAATGGTGATTGTGGTAAGACTTGTACAAG